>NZ_JAMPKD010000028.1:0-88437 GCF_039961915.1 Trichocoleus sp. DQ-A2 | reverse complement strand
CTAGCGTTGTGGAACCACACCGACTCCATCCCGAACTCGGAGGTGAAACGCAACTGCGGCGAAGATACTCGGTGGGTGACTGCCTGGGAAAATAGCTCAGTGCCAGGTTGATTTTTAGTTAGATTGACTATAATAAAGGGTCGCTCTTCAAGAGCGACCCTTTATTATAGGATTGAGCTAATGCAAACTGCTTTGTTTCCACTGTGCAATTGCCAAAAGAAGCCGTTTCCTGTAGTTTGCTTGTTAGTAAATGCTATTTTTGGGCTACCCTCTCTAATAGATATCTGGGGCATGGGTCATGGCAAATCACTGGGCGATCGCAATTGGCATCAATCAATATCAGTTTTTCCAGCCTCTTAGCTATGCCCAAGCGGATGCACAAACGCTGTGGCAGTTTCTTGTTGACGAAGCTGGATGGTCAGCAGACGAGTGTCTGGTGTTAACGGACACCTCACCGCCGATTAGCGATCAGTCAACTTACCCTACTAAGGAAAACCTGCTGGATTGGTTAGATGAGTGGTGCCATGCGCCAGTAAACGTCGATGATTCGCTCTGGTTCTTTTTCAGTGGGTATGGAATGACTCTCGACGGGGAGGATTACCTAATGCCCAGTCAAGGAGACCCAGATGAAATAGCGGAAACTGGTATATCAGTAAGATCGCTCTTTACCACTCTCAAAGAGTCGGCGGCTAAAAATATTTTGGTGCTGCTAGATATAAACCGCAGTCAGGGCGGTCAAGCAGGTGCAAAGGTAGGGGCGCAAACTTTGGAATTAGCCCAAACAATGGGTATTGCCACAGTCCTGTCCTGCCAAGTTGATCAATTTTCTTACGAAGCGTCCTCACTGGGTCATGGATTATTTACAGCAGTACTGCTAGAAGGACTGCGATATAACCAAGGCAAGAATTTGGAGAGTCTGGAGCGTTATCTGCGATCGCACCTGCCTGAGTTGAGCGAACACCACTGGCGACCCGTTCAGATACCCTTGAGTGCAATACCCTCTTCGGCAAGTAACTACAAACTCCCAACGCTCCTCCCGAACGGAGTGATGAACTGGAATGCGACCTTAGCTTCAGATACACCTCCAGTAGCTTCCACTTCTGGTATGCACAACGTCGGAATGGCTCGTCAGGAGGCTAATCCGGGTATGGTGGGGCATAATAACGTAGCTGGTGCAGCCGCCTTGACCCAGAAGCAGACTTCTAAAGCATCGGAGACAAACTATAGCCCTTCCGGTATCCGCTCAGGGATTGGTCAAGGTGCTATCGTCCCCCAGACAAGTGTGTCATCTACAAGGGTAGTAGATGACACACCCTGGTGGCTGAATCTGCTTTTGTGGTGCGGTGGTATCGCATTGGTAGTGGCATTGATAGGGGGGGTATTTCTCCGTAACCGAGCCGCATTTATCGGTCAGCAGGCAATAAATACCTCAACAAATGCCACTCCTGGTAGCACCACACCAACTGCTGTATCGTTACAGTCAGCTTCTTCAGGTTCCGAATCCCAGAATCCAGTGGGGGGCACCGAGAGCCAAGCGGGGGCGAATCAAGCGGTGTTAGATAAAGCAAGAACTTTGATCGTCCCAAATCAAGCTTCTCAGTTTAGTCAGGCGATCGCAGAAGCCCAGAAAATAAAACCAGGTGAACCTCTCTACGAACAGGCACAGCAAGACATTGCACGCTGGAGCGGTGTGATTCTGGATTTAGCTAACGGGCGAGCAAAACAAGGGCAGTTTGATAAGGCGATCGCAGCGGCACGACTGGTTCCAGAGGATAATCAGTCCATTTATAAGGAAGCTCAAGGAGCGATTGCCAGCTGGCGTGAAAAAGCACAGCAGCAGCGAACCAACAAAAGCCTTCTCCAATCTGCTCAAGGATTAATTCAACCCGGACAAGCTTCTTCTTACACTCGCGCCATCGCCGCTGTTCGCAAAGTACCCCCCGATCAGCCTGGATATACCGAGGCACAACAGTTAATTGCCCAGTGGAGCAAAACGATTTATCAGACAGCGCAGACTCGCGCCTCTGATGGAAGGCTTAAAGAAGCCATTCAGACAGCGGCTTTAGTCCCGAAAGACACACCTACCTATACGACTGCCCAGAAGGCAATTGACCAGTGGCAAAAAAAGGTACAAGGTACAAAGTAAAAGCCAAATTTGCAAAAGACAAAACGTTGTCCGCTATTAGCCTTACCACCCTTGCATTGCCACTAAATCAATACAAAGTTGATTAATTGCTTCTCTATCTACACTTCTAGGCAGGGTAGATTTAGCGTAGGCTTCATCGAGTCCTTTGTACAAATTGTTAGCGATCGCCATGACTTCTTCATAGCGATACTCGCCGTTTTTAATGGCTAGCAATTCCCGTGCATCGCCGGTTTCCCGGCGATCGACTATTAAGGTTTGTGTCTCTAAAATTTCGATACCTGTTCTTAATAAGCGGATAGCCTGCATCGCAAATTTAGAGTCATACCCCACTTTAGCTTCCATCGCTGCCCGTGCTGGATTGCGATTTTTTTTCCATTGTTGGTAGTTATCGTATTCTCGGCGGGCGTTTTGATACTGCTGGCTTTTTTGCAGCAGTTTAATAAATTCTTCCGAGCTGCCGGTAAGTTTCCGGGTGTACTCCAGCGGTTCTTCTGGTAAAGCGTATTGCTTCAATACCCCCTTAAAATCAATTTTGGCAGTTAGCAAATGATAAAGTTCCTGCGCTTCTTCCAAAAACTGAATTCGGCCTCTAATTAACAAGTAGAGATATTCTAGAAACGCATGAATTTCGCCCACCGTCAGCGCTTGGGCAGGTTCTAATCCAAAGTCTTCTGGCTCAGGTTTTCTGGTTGGTGGTTCGAGTAACCAGCGGCGGTGAGACTCTAATTTTTTTATTTGGGCATAACCGTATCCCGCATAAGTGTGCTTCACCTTTTTTGACAGAAACATTTGTTTATGGCGTCTCAAGGTATTACCGACTTCAGTTAAAAGAACATAATCTTTGAACCAGAGAAGCTCTAAAATATTTGGGTTGTTGTCGGCAGACAGTTCTAAAAATTTTTTCAGCTCATAAATACAAGTATCTTTAGTGAGATAAGAAATTTTCCCTGGCTCTTCTGTCCAACCTCTATCCTTTTGTTCAATTTGAGAAAATCCCAGGTAATAAGGCTTAGTTGCCACAAAAATACCGCGATAGTCATAGTCTGAGGTTGCAGTCGCTAAACCGTAGCCCCTGGAACCTGTCAAAGCAATCAGAATCGTTCTATCTTCAACTTCTTGGCGATTCATAGATTAATCGGATGAGGAATAAGTTTCAAGTTGCTGTTTCTCGTTCCCAGGCTGAGCCTCCTCAGAGCTGAGATAAAGTGCGGATTCTGAACGCACCAACCTGTTGAGGGTCGCTTCCATTACAGCCGTAGTTTGACCGGAAACAGTAAACACCAGTGCCTCGCGGTAAACTCGCTGTGCTGCGTGGTGGCTGTAGTTGGCGGCACCACGGGAAACGGTAACGGCAGCATGGGCACACCGCACAGCTAAATCAATTGCCCAAGCTCGGATTTGCAGACGATCTGCAAAGGGTTTAGGGGGATGTCTGATGGCAGTGCTACAGGCGGTGAGTTCCCGGTTGAGTGACTTAAAAGCTTTGGAAATAAAGGCGTTTGGCTTGGTTAGAGCGGCAGCTTCCAGAATATCAAGTCCAGCTCTAGCGCATCCCAAAGCAAAAAAGCCTTGGTGAAGGACATTCTTCAAATCGTTTTCGTGAATCCAACCCGCAGGCTTGATAGAGACAACACGCTCTTGAGGCAAAAACCAACTGGTAAGATTTGCAGTGACGGTATTGGTTGAGGTCATTGCTGCCAGTTGCATTGGCTGGGTAAATGTAATTGCACCCCCCCTCTCCCGATCCCTCGCAACAAAGGGCACAATGCCAAAGACTGCGCCCCCATCGGGGAGTGTTGCGGCGACAATAAACTCTTGAAACAAGCCCCAGCCCGTAACCCAAGGCACTTGTCCCTCTAGATGATATCCCCCTTCTACCGGAAAGGCTTTCACAGTTGGGTCGCCCTGCCGCCGCAATTGAGAGAAGCCGACGCCGACTAAAATATCCCCGTTACTCATATGGGGAAGATACTGGCATTTAAGAGAAGAATTTTTGCTAGCAGCCAGCATCCCGCCAGCACTTTGATGTTGAGCCTGCAAAAATGCCAAAGCGCCGGAGTATCTTGCGATTAGCTCTTGAAAAGTCCGAAAAGTCTGTTCGTTGACTTCGGAACCACCCCACTCTTGGGGAACTCGCAACGCCAGTAAAGAACGTTCGCCAAGTCCTTTAAGCGCCTCTCGTAGTGCTTCTGGGCTGCCATCTATCTGTGTGGCTAATGGTGCAACCGATTTTCTTAGATAAGACTCGGCGATGTCTAGCAGGTGTAGCGGGTTATCCATACCTCTACCGTATCGACTTCGCGGCTACTGAGTCCACAATAATCGAAAGCGCTGGTCAAAGCCACCTCGTTCTGAACGTCGTTTTTCTTGTTCTGCCAAAATTGAGGAACGCTCTATTTGACAAGCTGCACACAAGGCATCGATGACTTCGTATAGGTCAGCGAGTTCTTTCACTAAGTCTTGAGCAGTAGCTTCAGCGGCTTCTTGCGCTTCTTCGATGAGTTTATCTCGCAACGCTTGGTGATACTCTGCCTCTGACATTACCTGGACTTTGCACTCTCGCCCTGCTTGATGAATGATTTCGGGAATGCGATCGCGTACCAGCTTATTGTACTCTTGATGCACTATAGTTCCTCAACGATGAAAGAAGTTTCCCTAGGAAAATACCTTACTTTAGAAGATTTTTGCACCTGTAGCCAGACTTATCAAAAGTACGCATCCAAAATTTATCCATTTCCCCAAAATACAGAAGAAACGCTGCCTGCATTACAAAAGCTAAATCAACTTATCTTAGATCCAATAATTGACTATTTCGGCGTTAATAATTTCCGCCTAACTTATGGCTTTTGTTCCAAGCACTTAAAAAGATACCTAGATAAAAAAGACCCAGAAACAGGTCATAAAAATGGTCGAGTTGCACCGGAACTCGACCAGCATATGGCGCATGAAATGAACAAAAATGGTAAGTATTACTGTAAACGACTAGGCGCTGCTTGCGATTTTTTGATCGTTAGTTCAGGTAGCGATCGCGTTATCGATTGGATATTAAGTCAAAAATTACCATTTGATTCTCTATACTTTTATGGAGTAGATAAACCAATTCATATCAGTTATGGTTTTCAACACAAGAGAGACATCAGAACCTTCACAGCATCGGGGCAACCAACACAAAAGGGAATTGAACATTGGATTCAGTTAGCAAAAGAATTGTGAAGCTAGTTTGAATTGAACTTAATGAACTTTTTTTAACTTCAAAATTATGCCAAGGAAAGCGCAAAGTTACGCCAAGGAAAGAAAACAAAAATCTTTGCGTACCTCAGCGTTAACCTTTGCGCTCTTTGCGTTTAAAAAGATGTTACTTTTGTATTTTTCCTTTTTTCACGAACTGCTGTTAATTCCTGCACCCGAATCGGATCGGCGTCTTTACGCCAGCAAAGACAATAATCTTCTATTTCTAGGCAGTTTGCCTTTAAGCATTGTTGCCAATCTCTAAGCGTTTTAATATTCCGTTCATTATTTAAAAGTCCCCATTCTTCTTCCTGTTGAGTGAGTCGAGAAAAATTTTCATAATTCGGATAATCGGGGGTGATAACAGTTTCTTTTCGATGTAGGATTGGTGGATTAACATCATCTTCGTAATCCCGGTAGCTAACGCTCAAATCTCTCAGATCGATTTGCATACTGGTGTGCAGAACCGGATGAGGATCGGTATCGAAATTGGGGTAGAACAAATATGAGATTTTTGGTTTGTAGGTGTGAAATTTAATTAGTGTGGCTTCATCCATGCGTCCAATTGTACGGCTGGCACAGCCTTCGTAGAGGCGCAGCAACGGGTCGAGTTCGGAAAAAGCTGAGACATGAACCATGAAGGAACTAGGATAGAGAGGTGCGTATTTAAAACCACTGGTACAGCCAACCAAGCTTTGTTGACAGCAGTGGGCAATTACACCGGGATCGCCTAGACTAAATAGCATTTCCTCAGCTAATTCCCAGGCTTCGTCGTAGCTACCAAATAAACATTTGATATCGTTACGGACTTCTGGGGAGATTTGTTTGAGCTTCAGATGATTGAACTTGCCTAACGCGAGATAAACTAAAAGGTCTAAGCGGCGTTTTTGAGCGATCGCATCCCACTCTTTTTGGTCAGTTGCTTGTAAAATGACCTGGAAGGCACGGCGAAACCCGCCAAATTCAGCCCTCAAATTCTCCAATTCTGGTTTTTCATTTTTGACAGGCAGACGACCGCGTTCGGTGACAAAAGCCATCAGCGGTGCCAGCATTTCCTGGTAATCTTCAAATCGCTTGATGTTGGCACGAATTCTGGGAGTTGTGGCGCGAGAACGAAAGCGAGAGGCGCGGTAAGCTTCGGCAAGGCTTTCATCTCGGAAAACAAAGTAAATGCCTAATGCAACTGGCACCGCATTAACATTAAGAACTTGGTCAATATAAATTTTAAGTTCTTCCTGTTCGTAGTATTTCTGAAAAGTATTGCGGCGAGTAATCACCCCATCGCCGTAGGCAACTTGACCCGTTCCTCGATCATCAATTAAAACCAGTGCAGCAACAATTAAGACTTTTTCTGTTAACTCCCAGGCGTTTAATAATGCTTCTCGACGCTCATCTGTGCGTTCAATAACATTGATGATATAACCGAGATTAACAATATCAGCGGTGGTGCGGGGGGTATCCGGAGAGTAATAAGGGTCCCATCCAGCGCTGGTGTAGCCCTTTTCCGCTATGTGCTGAATATCGCTTCCGTAGCCGCAACCATAGTCAAAGAAAGTGCTATCTTCACTAAATAAGCCAGCTTCTAAAGCGAGACGCACGGGGCGAGAAAGATTTTTACGAGCAATTGCAGCTTTGTGACGCTCTATTTTAGGCAGTGTCGAATGTAGAGAGGTTGGATGTAAGTTCTCTACAACTTGCCGCCGAATAACTTGATGACCCTGGATTTCGACACCATAATCTTGTAAGCATTCTAACCAACCCCGAAGCGTTCCAATGCCACGGGTTTTGTCTAAAAGCCGCAATTTCTCTTCTTGCCGAGTGAGGTTGGCGAATTTTTCGTAGTGGGGATAATCGGGGGTGACAAAGGTTTCTTTGCGGTGGAGGACAGGGGGATTGTCGCTAGTACTGTAGTCTCGGTAAGTTGAACTCCCGTCCCGAACATCAATCTGAATGCTAGCTTGCAAGGCGGGATGAGGGTCGGTATCAAAGTCAGGATACAACAAGTAAGAGATTTTAGGCTGCTCGATGTTGAATTTAATTAAGGTAGCGCAATCAATACGTCCTACCGTTCGTCTGGCATAGCCCTCGTAGAGCCTCAGCAGAGGGTCGAGTTGAGAAAGTGCTGACACATGAACGTAGAGGGCACCCGGCAGCAATTTACCGATGGGGCTTTGTTGGCAGCAGTTGACAATGACACTCAGGTCGTTCGCGCCCAATAAAATCGGCTCGTCGCTGTCAAACCAGCCATGAAGATTATTTTGAACTTCGGCGGCTAAGTTTTCCAGGTGGGAACAATCATTGCTAACAGCAAGGTAGAGGAGAGTGTCTTGACGGGGATGTGCTTTAGCGCAGCGGTTCAGAAACAGCTTGGCATCCCACTCTTCTACTTTGTATGTGTTCAGCATCATGGTCGCACCATTTCCCTGAAACAATGATGGATACAAAGTAGAGTAAACCTATTAATTCCTAAATTGCTGATTTATTCATTTCTGTAAAAATAATTTACTTAATTTTGAAATAGTCGGAATGGGGTGGTGGAATATACACAACAAGGTGCAACAAGCGATACAACTAACAGAAGGACATTTCATTTTTTGAGAGTTTCTTGAGCTACTACCGCCTACAGCACCAAGTTTTTGAGCCTGACTACCTCAGCGAATTGCAGGGGCAGATTCTCGCTTGTCCCTATTTTGCGGTTAACAACTTGAACCGCGACTTTATCGGCACGAAGGGATTTTCGATTGTATTTCAGCGTTCGGGCTTGGGCGAAGTTGAACGAAGTTTTCCCTTTTTCAAACCTTATCTCAACGTGGCTTTGCACTCGACGTGTAATGCCTTCTATCTCAATCCCCTGATGCTGAAAGAGGGTTCCCGCGTCGATCCCCACATTGACCGCAGTCTGCGCTCTTACTGCAAGAGTATCGAACCGCCAGCCTGGGTGAGTGTCCTCTATGTTCAAGTGCCACGGGATTTGATGGGAGGAGAGTTAGTGTTACGCTGCCAGAAGCGCAATGTAGGACAAGTCCGCCCGCAAGCCAACACGTTGCTAGATTTTCAGGGCGATTTAACTCATTCAGTGAATCAAGTCACCAGTTCAGGGTTTCGCCTGAGTTTGGTTTGCGAGCAGTACAGCTTGTGTGAAGACCAACTCCAAGAGATTCCAGAGTTTACGATTGAATCGAGGGCGATTAAGTCAAAGGGAAAGAAGAAGGAAAAGCTAAAAATTTAGCAAAATTCTAGAATATGCTGGGCGGTAATTTGGGACTGTTCCAAGTGAGGAACGTGACCGCAATTTTCGATCCAGATGAGTTGAGAAAGCGCGATCGCTCTTTTAAATTTCTCTGCGTCAGCCGTCCCTAAAATCCTGTCAAACTGTCCCCACAGAATCAGTGTCGGCTTGTCGATTTGAGCAATTTTATCGCTCAAAAAGTTGTACCCCCCGCTTTTAGTGAAGGCAATCAGGGCATCATGCCAATTGGGGAGATCGAGGTGCAACGCCGCACACCGTAAAGCATCGAGAGAGGCAAAGCTTTGATCGTGGTAAGCACTGCGTGAAATGCGATCGCGCACTTTCTGATTTCGCAAAAATGAAGTCGCCAGGTAACTGATGGGAGGAAACAACAACCTGCCGATGTTGGGGGGACTAGCGAAACCAGCGCTATCAATCAACACCAACTTTTGCACCGCTTCCGGGTAAGTAAGGGTAAAATCAATTGCCGCTGCACCCCCCATTGAAGTTCCCACGAGAACGATTGGCTGGTTAATCAGCGTTTTCCAGAAGTAGTAGAGATGGGTTTTAATGGCTGTTGGGCTAAACGGGAGTCCAGCCGGTCGTTCGGTAAAGCCGAAACCCAACAAATCCACAACCCACGCTTCATTCTGGGTTGCCAGCAGTGGTAGGAGGCGACGGAACTCAAATATAGAGCTATCGAAGCCATGCAGCAACAGGATGGGCGTTCCGCCGCTACCCTGATGAACGTAGGTGGTAGCGATCGCCTGTTGCGAGAGAGGAGTTGCGATCGCAGTCTGCTCGATACTCTCTGCTAGGGCTATCGAGGTGGATTCTGTCAGCGCTTGGGCTGCGGATGGTAGAAAACGGGTAAACATGAGTTTTAGTTTACCGTGGAGAAGGGTGATACAGAAGTAGAGGTAGCAAACCATAACCCCTGAGTCACACCAAAACAAAAGGAGATCGGCTCTTGAAAAATCAGTACGCGCAGAATTTACAATTATCAATCCTAGGGATTATCACTGCCTTAGTCCTCTTTATTAGTCTCAATTCTTTTGTAATTATTAACCCAGGTCAGGCAGGAGTCATCAGTATCTTAGGGAAAGCGAGAGATGGAGCTGTGCTAGAAGGCATCCACCTCAAACCCCCACTGATCTCAGTTGTAGACATCTATGATTTGACCGTGCAAAAATTTGAAGTTCCGGCACAGAGTTCTACCAAGGATCTACAGGATCTCTCTGCTAGATTTGCCATCAACTTTCGCCTCGACCCTATCCAAGTCGTTGAGGTGAGAAGGAAACAAGGAACCTTAGAGAATATCGTGTCAAAAATTATTGCACCGCAGACTCAGGAATCTTTTAAAGTAGCAGCGGCTAGGAGAACCGTTGAAGAAGCAATTACTAAAAGAGAGGAACTGAAACAAGACTTTGATACTGCCTTGGGTCAACGGTTAGATAAGTACGGAATTATCGTGCTAGATACTAGTGTCGTTGACCTAACTTTCTCCCCTGAGTTTGCGAGGGCAGTTGAAGAGAAACAAATTGCCGAACAGCGGGCGCAACGAGCAGTCTATGTGGCGCAAGAAGCTGAACAAGAAGCCCAAGCAGACATCAATCGCGCCAGAGGTAGAGCTGAGGCTCAACGACTCCTAGCTGAAACCCTAAAGCAACAAGGGGGTGGGCTAGTTCTTCAGAAAGAAGCGATCGAAGCGTGGAGACAAGGAGGTTCCCAAATGCCAAAAGTTCTCGTCACGGGTGGTGACTCTAATAGCAGTATCCCATTTCTCTTTAACCTGGGTAATCTTCAGGATGCAACTTCCCATCAATAGTTTTAGGGGGTAGATTCGCCTCGTCAGAATTAAGAAGGCGAACCATGAGCGAATAAAATTAAGGGTTGCCAGCTAACACATCGTTACGCTCAGTTATGCTTATGCTTCGCCCCTACATAGATGGTTTTGTAGGGGCGAAGCATTCGGGAAATAAACCCAAACACACTCCAAGAAATTGCACTCCCAAATGCTTCGCCCTCTATTTAGGCAACTCACGGGCAACACCTACTCCCTCCAAACAAAGTTGAGAATGATATGAGCATATTTACACTGCAATCAGTTAAAAAAGACTTTGGTATCAAAGAAATTTTAAAAGATGCCAACTTTAGCCTAGATCCCACGGATAAAGTCGGACTAATCGGCACCAACGGCTCTGGAAAATCAACGCTGTTGAAGATGATAGCCGGACTAGAACCGATTGATGGCGGTCAACTTTTAGTCAACTCAGGAGTACGGATTGTTTACTTACCTCAGCAACCCGACTTAGATGAAAATCTCACCGTTCTAGAGCAAGTCTTTGCCGATAGCGGGGAGCAAATGTCCCTTGTCCGCGAATATGAAGAACTGTCAGACAAACTGGCTCACAATCGAGAAGATAGCCAGCTCATGTCCCGCTTCTCTACGGTCATGCAACGCATGGATGCCACGGGTGCTTGGGAACTAGAGACAAATGCCAAAATCATCCTCACCAAGCTAGGAATTGAAGATTTTAACGCCAAAATTGCTACTCTATCCGGCGGCTATCGCAAGCGAATTGCTTTGGCAACCGCTTTACTTTCGGAACCGGAAGTGTTGCTGATGGATGAACCAACTAACCATCTAGATGCCCTATCTGTCGAGTGGTTACAAAGTTATTTGAACCGCTATCGGGGAGCAATTCTGCTCATCACTCACGATCGCTATTTTCTCGATCGCGTCACCAACCGAATTCTTGAAATCGACCGAGGCGATCTCTACACTTACGCGGGTAACTATTCCTACTATTTAGAGAAAAAAGCCCTCGCTGAAGAGTCTGCTGTCAGCAGTCAGCGCAAACATCAGGGAGTACTTCGCCGAGAATTGGAATGGTTGAAGCGAGGACCAAAAGCCCGGAGTACCAAGCAGAAAGCTCGGATCGATCGCGTCCACGAGATGCAAGCAACTGAGTTCAAACAGACTCAGGGCAAAGTCGATATTTCCACTCTGAGCCGTCGGATTGGCAAAAAAGTTATTGATTTAACGAATATCTCTAAAGCCTACGATGGACGCACCTTAATCAAAGATTTCACCTATGAATTTAGTCCCGAAGATCGTATCGGCATCATCGGTGGCAATGGTGCAGGCAAATCAACTTTGATGGATATTATCACCGGGCGCGTTCAACCTGATTCTGGAAGCGTTGAGATTGGCTCTACCATTCACATTGGCTATTTTAACCAACACTCTGAAGAATTACTCGTTGCATTGAATGAAAATTTGCGAGTGATTGACTACATTAAAGAAGTTGGAGAATATCTCAAAATTGCCGATGGCACTCAGATTACGGCTTCCCAAATGTTGGAGCGTTTTCTATTCCCTGGCAATCAACAATATGCCCCGATTCATAAACTTTCTGGTGGGGAAAAACGTCGCCTATTTCTGTTGCGCGTTTTGATGAGTGCGCCTAATGTTCTCATTCTTGATGAACCAACCAATGACTTAGATGTTCAAACCTTAGCGGTCTTAGAAGACTATCTAGAAGATTTCCCCGGCTGTATGATTTGTGTCTCCCACGATCGCTACTTCCTCGACCGCGCCGTAGACAAAATATTTTCCTTTGAAGAGGGTGGCAATCTGCGCCAATATCCAGGCAATTACTCAGTTTACTTGGACTACAAGAAAGCCGAAGAAGAAGCAGCATTGCGCGAAGCTGCCAATGCTAAGGATAGCTTAAAGTCAGTGCAGCCCCAACTACGTCCAGCAGAGCCACAACCCTCTAGTAACAATAACAACAAACGGCGTAGGCTTTCAACTTGGGAAAAGCGCGAGTTTGAGAAGCTTGAAGGCAAGATTGCTCAATTGGAAACTGAAAAAGCTGAGGCAGAGAGAGCGCTTTATAATGCGGCTCCTGGCAAAGTCGCCCAAGTTGGTGAACTCTATCAAAAGGTAGAAACTTTAACTCAGGCTATTGATGCTGCGACTGAACGCTGGATGGAACTCGCTGAGATTGAGTCTTAACAGAATCGGGGAGAAAGATGAATGCTTTTGATTCTTCCACTGGCTTTAATTTCTAATACAATTCGTACTTGAGCAAGGTACACGCTAAAGAACCGTTATAAACAGGAATGCGACGAGATGTTTTGAGACCCACTCTTTTCGATAACTCTTTGTTTCCGGTCAAAACAAAGGCAGTCCAACCTTTGAAGCGTTGTTTGAAAACATCACCGAGCATTTTGTAGAGTTCGCCCAATTCTCTCTCATCTCCCAGACGTTCTCCGTAGGGAGGATTACAGATGAGAACGCCGCTGTCTGCGGGTGCTTCCAATTGGGATAATTCGGTTTGCGTAAACGTTAGCTTATCTGCAATGCCGCACCGTTGGGCATTCGTGTGAGCTTGGCTTAGGATATCAGGGTCTTTGTCGCTCCCCCAAATTGGTGCCTTCAAGTCTGAGATTTCGCTGTTTTCGGCTTCCGCCCATATCTCTTCCCACAGAGCTTCATCAAAGTCCAGCCAACTGAAAAAGCCAAAATTTTCGCGAAATAATCCGGGGGCAATATTCAAACCTTTTAAAGCTGCCTCTAAGGGGAGCGTTCCAGAGCCGCATAGCGGGTCTAAAAAGGGAAGATTCGCATCCCACTCTGCCATGTCGAGGATAGCAGCCGCCAGAGTCTCCTTAAGGGGAGCCAGCCCCATTGCGGGTCGGTATCCCCGGCGATGGAGACTGGTACCCGAACTGTCTAAACTTAAAATGCAACGGTCTTGATGGATGTGGACATTAATCCGCACATCTGGACTTTCGGTGTCAACGCTAGACCTGTGACCTGATTTGTCACGCTGTTGGTCTACGATGGCGTTTTTAACTTGTAAAGCCGTGAAGTGGGTGTGGTTGAGTTTTTGATTGCCCCCCGTACAGTCCACAGCTAGGGTGTTGTTGGGGCGTAGATACTCATCCCAGGAGATGTTTTGCACCCCTTGGTAGAGCATCTGGGCGTCATAGCAGGCAAATTCATGGATGGGGACTAGCACTCGAAAAATTGTCCTTGCCCAGAGATTCACCCGGTATAGCAATGCTTTATCGCCAACAAAATGCACTCCAGTGAAATCAGGACGGACTTCCTTTGCCCCTAAACGTTCCAGCTCAGCAGCAGCAACAGGTTCTAGACCACGGGCAACTGTGGCAAAGTAGTGATTCATCATGAGAGCGATCGCATCTATAGCATCTGTAACAGTGGAACCATTAAATCAGTTCTGCTTGTTCAAAAATCTGTCTGGGTGTTAGTTCCAAACCTAGAAGCAGGGTATCCACGATGGGCATCGTATCTGTGTAGACTTGACTCGATCCATCTGGGAAAAATACCCGGATATTCATCGCTTCAGGATCTACAACCCAGACTCTTAAAATACCAGCGTCAAAGTAGTCCTTCGCTTTATTTTCAAATTCTTTCAGGGTTTGGTCTGGAGAGATAATCTCAATCACCAGTTCGGGAGGGATAGGACAGGCTTCGTTACGCTTCCAACTGGCGGGTAAACGTTCGTAGGAAATGTAAGTCAAATCGGGTATAGGTGCCCAGTCTTGACCATGACGTTTCAACAGCACTGCCCATTCTTGAACAACTCGTCCTCGTCCTTTACACCAGGCACCAATGAGAACCCACAAAGCTGACTGTAGTACAGAATGAAAAAGCTTAGGAGACACTTTAGGCACTGCCTGACCATCTACAAACTCATAGGTTACATCTCCTTGAGGTAAAGCTAGAAATTCCTGTAGTGTGAGTTGGGTTCCGGTGCCTACCATGACTATAAGTATCCAAGTGGATGGGCGAATAAATCTATGGTACAAAAGCGCTCCCCTTGAGTTTAAATCTGAGACTTGCCGGTTGGCTGGAGTAGTCAGATGTTAGAGAGCGATCGCGCTGAATTCACAACTTTCCTGAAAAAGCACCCAGTTGTGCGAACCTATTAGCAGTTCCATCACTCCGGTACTGGAGGAACAATGACGCCGATCGAGTTTCTGGTATTGTTGGTCATTGCTGCATTCTGCGGCGGCACTGGGCAAGCGTTAGTGGGTTACTCGGCAGGGGGCTGTCTACTCTCGATAATTGTCGGGATTATCGGTGCATACATTGGATTGTGGGTAGCCAAAGAGTTTAATCTTCCGGTGATATTTGCCCTCAATATTGGAGGGAAATCCTTCCCGATTATCTGGTCAATTATCGGCTCAGCTCTCTTGGCAGCCGCTCTCGGTTTGATCAATCGAACAAACCGGCGGCGATGACTTGGGAAATCTCAAGCTTTTCCAGAGAAAGTATTGAGCCGGATGCAAAATATAAGAAAAAGCCTCCTGAAAAGGAGGCTTAATTTGCTTGGAAATCGTTAAAGCTTTAGCTAAAGAAAGCGAAACCAGATACAGCGATGACTCCAGCGATCGCTGCGGTGGCGACAGAAGTTAGCGCGGTTCCAAAGAGCCACCAAGCAGCGGTTGCAGCGGATTTTCGGGTTTCCTCAGCTTGCTGCTTCGCTTTGTGCTTGAGGTCTTTGATGCGTCGTTTCGTTTCCTGCTGGAAGCGTTCAGCGCGGTGTATCGTACTCTCGCGCACCCCTTCAATCTGGTCGATGAGTCGGTTGGCATCCGCTTGGGAAATATCCTCACGGGAACTCAACAGCGCCACCAACGTGTCCCGATCGAATTGACTCAGGCGATCGCGCATCGCGTCAAATCCAGCTTGCGGATCGTCAAAGAGTTTCCGGAAGTCGCGCTTAATTCCCTCGTAATTGAGTTCTGGACGATCCAGGGAGTTGAGGTAATTGCGAATTCTGCCAAAAACTCCGTCAAGCACCGATTGCACTTTGTGCTGAGCATTCTGCGCTTGTTCGACAAACTGATGGCGAACCGATTCAATTTGATCGACAATCCGGTTGGCTTCCTCCTCTGAGATATCCTCCCGTTGCGATAGGAGTGAAACGAAGGTGGAACGGTCGAAATGAGAGAAGCGATCGCGAATATTCTTCCACCCGGCTTGGGGATCGTTCAGCATTAATTGCAACTCTCGTTTGATGCTTTCCGGGTTGAGTTCTTCTTTGTTAGTGTTCCGCAGGTAATCTTCCAAATCGGTTTGGAAATTCCGAACCGTGTCTCTGGCGCGGGTTGCCAAGCGTCGCGGCGCTTTGACAATGCTGCGAATCGCCTCTTGCAGCCGATCGATTGCTCGATTGACTTGCTCTTCGCTCAAGTCTTCTCGTTGACTCAGCAGCTTCACCAAGGTTTCCCGATCGACGTGAGACAGTCGTTCTCTGAGCGCTAAACTGCCCTCTTTCGGGTCATTCAGGAGTTTTGCCAAATCCTGCTGGATGCCTTGCGGATTGAGTTCTTCCAGGTTGGTGTTTCGCAGATACTCAGCAATCTGGTTCGTCACTTGGTCGTAGCGATCCTTTGCTTGACCAGCTAATTGTTGCGGTGCGTGCAGAATACTCTCTCGCACCGATTCGATCTGATGGATTGTGCCATCGATCTGTTCTTCGCTCAGATCGCCGCGTCCCTTGAGCAATTGCACCAGCGTATCGCGGTCAAAGTGAGAAAGTCGCGTCCGGAGTGCGGCAAGTCCTGCCTGAGGGTCATTGAGAAGCGTTTGCAACTCTCGTTTGATATCTTCAGGATTCAATTCTTCTTTGTGAGTATCGCGCAGATAGGATTCTACCCTTTGCCACAGTCCTTCAGCTTCAGATTTGGCGCGGTCTTGCAATTCTTGAGCTTGAGACAAGACGCGATCGCGCGTACTTTCCAACTGACCGATGAGTTGATCGGCTTCCTCTTGACTCAAGTCTTCCCGTTGAGAGAGGAGTTGTACTAAAGTATCGCGGTCAAATTGCGATAAGCGATCGCTTAAAGCATCAATTCCAGCATCCGGATCTTCTAGAAGTGCTTTGAAATCGCGCTCAATGCCTTCTGGGTTTAGTTCTTCCTTCCCCGTCGAGTGCAGATAATGTTCGACGCGATCGCGAAGGTCTTGCGACTGTTCTTGAGATTCCGCACCCTGGACGGTTTCAAAAACTTCCTGCCGAATACTATCCATCTGCTCGGCAATATCCGCGACTTGCTCGGAGGTGAAAGTACCCCGTGCTTCCAACACCCTCACAAAATAGTCCCGATTCAATTGCTCTATCTGCTGCCGAACTTTTCCAGGAGCTGCATCCGGATCGTAAATAACTTCTCTAAATTCCTGCTTGATCGTTTCTCGGTTCAGGTGCCAAGGTTTGGAATTTAGCAGGTAGTTTTCTACATCCGCCTTAATCGTGCTAAAAGATGGCGCAGGCACCTTATCGGCAACTTTTGTCCCAACCGTTTTAGCTTGTTCAGTTGCTTGCTCTTTCAAATGTTGCAACTGGCTGGAAATTTTTTCCACATCTAAATCGGAGAGATCCGTCCGCTTCATGACTTCTCCCAGTAACGCAGTTACACCCAACTGCATGGAGTGTGCCATCAAGCCATTGCCATGACTGCGCTCTGATTTGCCTTGTCCAACGCCAACAAGTTGAGAAAGCTTGGCAGAAAGCTCATTAGATTTCAACTCCTCTGGAGCGGCTTGTTTCAGAAAGTTGAGTAATTCAACCTGCGGATCTGTTTCCGTTGGTTTTTCTGTTCCCTGTTGTTGACCTAATACCTTCTGCCAAACAACTTCCAATTGCTCCGCAATCCGATTAACATCCTGCTTAGAGAAATCACTGCGGCTACTCACTAAATCCACAAAAGTCTGGCGATTGACATTGCGTAAAACGTCATTCCCCGCAATAGATTTCACATCAACATCGCTAAGTAACTTTTCTAAGTCGCTGCGAACCTTATTGATGTCTAGCTTTGGCAGTTGCAAATCTGTAAAGTAATCCTTAATTGTTTCTCGCAAGCTATCCGGATCGAGAGACGAACTCAATTCCCGGCGAACGGCGGCGGCGGATGCTTCAGCAGTAGAAACAATCTGCCTATTTATCGCACTCCCACCAAGCGCAGTGCTGGCTGTAGCCATCACCCCTTGCATCCCTGAACCCGCAGTGGTCACGACCGAACCAACTAAGGAACCCACCGCCGTAGAACTCACCCAAAGGAGCAGCAAAAAATAAGCTGACCAAATCACGACGCCAGTGATTGCACCCAAAATGACGCTGCTAATCAGAGTCAGCTTCACCGCCAGAAAACAAGCAATGAATATGGCAATATTGACCGTCAATAATGTCCAAATTCCTACCTTAGATTCAATGCTACGAACTTTTTCGCCCCAAGTCTCTGTATCATCATCATCCGCATCTAAAGGATTCTCTGCGGATGAAATCCCAGCAGCAATTGAGAAATTGGTTAACAAAAATTGGAAAGCAAACGCCATTAATACTCCGGCAATCAAGGCAACAAAAAACTGTGGACTTGAAAAAACAAGTGTTGCCTCTTTTATGGGGGTATTCGCGGCTTGAATCCCACTCGGAGCCACTGAAATTTTGGCAAGACAAAATTGTGTGCTGGACAAATCCAGCATCATTTTTACACTTTGAAACATGGTATTTACGCCTTCAAAGTCGAAAGACTACCTCTATGAGAGGTTGCGTTCTAAGTACACTTTTGCTTATAGTTTTGTAACGTTGTATCGTTAACGCTCTATACTCAATGTGGATAAAAAACCGTGGAGAATAACTCTCTCTAAAGTCTGAAAATTAGCTCGGTCTAAAGTTAAGAAATTAAACAAAAAGGCGATCGCTAAAACCTACTAAAATTAAGTATTAATACTCAATATCTCAATAAACTGCGAATCCACAATCTAAAATAGAGATGACCTTAAGCTGTCAACAACTTCTTCAAAAACATACTCAAGTTTGGCACCAAGCAACGGTGCATCCTTTCCTAGTGCAGTGCAAATTAGGAACCATTCAGCCGCAGCAATTTAACACCTGGCTGGTACAAGATTATCTTTTTGTAGTAGAGTTCACACGGATGGTGGCACAAATTTTGGCAGTTGCGCCGCCCGCTCATTTTGATGTCATTCTGAGTGGATTAGTCGCACTGAAAGAGGAACTCAACTGGTTCAAAGCAAAAGCCTCTCAACGACAATTGAATCTCAATACCCAAAAACAACCAACTTGCACAAAATACTGTGATTATATGCACAGTCTTCCGGCAATGCCACACCCAGTTCAAGCGACAGCACTATGGGCAATTGAGCTTGCTTACAATCAAGGTTGGCAATTACCAGGAGTCATGCCAGATCCCTATGCTGAGTTTGCCGACCGTTGGGGAAATCCAGGTTTTACGGAATATGTAAAACTTTTGGAACAGCAAGCAGATGAAGTGCTGCAAACTGCATCAGAAACCGTTCAGCATCAAGCCGAAGAAGCCTTTTTAAAGGTAGCTGAATTAGAGCAGGATTTCTGGCAGATGGCTTTTAATGCAGCACCGTAGATGAAAAGGGTAAAAAGAAGCCTATAAAGGCTAATCCATGTAATCGTTTGTAATATCAAGATCGTCCGGATTATTTGAAGCAACTGGGCGGTTTCCAGCTATATGCATTGTCTCATCAATCTGAAGATTGCTAGAGCCAATTGGACGGTGCCCATCTACGTCAACAGTGCCCTGAACTTGAAAATCATTTGAAGTAATTGGGCGCTTTCCATCAATGTCCACGGTTTCACGAACCTGAATATCGCTTGGATCAATCGGTCGGTGTCCATCTACGTCAAGAGTGTCCTCAAACTGAAGATTACTAGAGGTAATCGGTCGGTGTCCATCTACGTCAAGAGTGTCTTCAATCTGAATATTATCTGGCGCGATTGGACGCTTCCCATCTATATCAATCGTGTGAGGAACCTGTTTTGGTTCGCTAGGTGAAGGAGAGGCAATATTTTTCTCCTGATTATTTCCCTTTTTTGGATTATCTCTGTTCATATTGTAACCTTTTACTTTACGCCTATGTTATTTATAACGTAATACAAGCTATAAAGAGCTTGTATTTGCTGATAATTGATTTAATTATACAATTTGTTTTGAAAGTATTCGTGAAAAATGGCAGCGATGAATCTAAAGAAACCTTTGTACGCTACAAATTACGGCGCTGCCTATATTGGTGATTCGCTTGAATTGCTAGACTGCCTTGAATCTGACTCAATCGATCTAGTAATGACCTCTCCTCCATTTGCTTTGCTACGCGAAAAGAGTTATGGAAATGTTGAGCAAGAAGCCTATATCAATTGGCTATTTGCCTTCTGTCAAAAAGTGTATCGCGTATTATCACCGCAAGGAAGTTTTGTCATCGATCTAGGTGGTGCTTATCAAAGTAAACGTCCAGTGCGATCGCTCTACAATTACCGGATTTTAATTAAACTCTGCGATCAGCTAGATTTTCGCTTAGCTGAGGAGTTTTTTTGGCACAACCCTTCTAAGTTACCTTCGCCGATTGAATGGGTGAATAAACGTAAGATCCGCGCGAAGGATTCTGTCAATACTGTCTGGTGGCTATCAAAAACTGACTATCCTAAAGCGAATGTGAGTAATGTACTTGTTCCTTATTCGGAACGAATGAAAAAGCTACACGAGAATCCTGAAAAATACTATAAACCCAAAGCACGTCCTTCAGGTCACGATATTGGATCGGGTTTTGCTACTAATAACGGCGGTGCCATTCCCTCCAACTTGTTGCAAATTCCTAATAGTGAAAGCAATTCTCGATACATTCAACTTTGCAAAGCCGTTGGAATTGCTGCACATCCGGCGCGGTTTCCGCAAAAACTGCCGAGGTTTTTTATTAACTTTCTCACCGATCCAGGAGATACAGTCCTCGATATTTTTGCTGGATCGAATACGACTGGCGCGGCGGCTGAGGCTTTGCGACGGCGTTGGATTGCTTTTGAGCAAAATCCGTCTTATTTAGCTGCTTCTGCTTTCAGATTTTTAGAGGATAACCAAAGTATTGAGGCAGCTTCAGCGCTATTTAAAAAACTGGTGGCAAAGCCCGAAATAAGCAATATTTCTTAGTTTAGCGATCGCTACTTAAAATTAAAGTACTTCTGCTTCTTCAAAAACCTGTTTTGGTGTGATTTCCAATCCAGGAAATAATGAATCTATAATTGGTGTGCTATCAGTGTAGAGTTGACTTGTTTTATCTGGAGAAAAGACTCTAATACTTATGGCTTCAGGATCTACAATCCAAACTCGTAACACCCCAGTATCAAAGTATTCCTTAGCCTTGTCTTCAAATTCTTTTATAGTTTGGTCTGGAGACATTATCTCAATTGCCAGTTCAGGAGCCACAGGACAGGCTTCGTTACGCTTCCAACTAGCGGGTAGCCGTTCATAAGAGATGTACGTTACATCAGGTACAGGTGCCCAATCCTGACCATTCCGTTTCAACAGCACCGCCCACTCTTGAACAACTCGTCCACGCCCTTTGCACCAGGCACGAATCAGAACCATCAAAGCAAACTGTACAGTTGAATGAAAGTATTTTGGAGACACTTTAGGCACTACCTGACCATCTATAAATTCATAGATTACATCCCCTTCTGGCAAAGCCAGAAAGTCTTGTAGTGTGAGCTTGGTTCCAGTGCCTACCATGACCCTAAGCTACCTAAGCAGGTGATAAATAAACTTATTATACAAAAGCTTTTGATGGCTAGGTGACGCTCGCATAGAGCGTACCACTTGTGCTATATGCTTCGAGCTAGATGCGTCAGAACAGTAAATCTGTAGCAGCGTCAAAGGATTACAGTTTTAAAATTAGATAAAGTAAAGATAGAGTGTTTTTGTTCTACTATAGTTTGTTTGTGGCATATTCCTAGCCACATCAATCAATCATCCGAAGGGATTAGAAAAGGAGAAACTATGACTCGCGCGATTATGGAAACCGACAAAGGCACAATCAATTTGGAGCTGTTTGATAAAGATGCACCGAACACGGTGAAAAATTTTGTTGACTTATCTGAAAAAGGGTTTTACGACGGTCTTAATTTCCACCGAGTCATCCCTAACTTTATGATTCAGGGCGGCTGTCCGCAGGGAACGGGAACAGGTGGTCCAGGTTACAAAATCAACTGTGAAATTAACCCCAATAAGCATCAGGCAGGAAGTCTATCAATGGCTCATGCAGGGCGCAATACGGGTGGGAGTCAATTCTTTATCTGTCACGCTCCTCAACCTCATTTAGACGGACAACACACAGTTTTTGGTAAAACTGAAGACATGAATGTAGTCAATGCGATTCGTCAGGGAGATAAAATTCTTTCTGTCAAGATTGAACGATAGTCTAAATGGCTTTTTAGCCGGAAGGAAGCGCTTCCTTCCGGCTTCGTTACTATCAATTGATGCTCGTTACAGTCTGAAGAGGGGTAACTTCATTCAGTTCGGGTTCAGCTACCTGAAGATGTTGCTCTAAAAGCGCCAAGTTACGGATATTTGACTTGTAGTATGCATCGAACAAGTCTCCCACCAAAGGCACCGAGCCGACTGTGGCTTCTAAGGCAATATTAAATATCATCTTTTGTAGGATTTCACGCGGTAAGCCGAAGCGGGCGGCTAAATAGATGATGTAAGCCGAAAACCCGGTGCTGATGATATCTCCGGCACCTGGAATCAGACCAATAATTGGGTCTAAACCAATACGAAAGCCGATGCCTGGGATTCGGATTGCATTATCCATCAGGCGGCTAAGTCTGCGGATGTGGTTGAGATTTTCGAGACGTTCAAGTGTGTTCATATTTCTAATTTTTGCACGAGGAATCCGCTGCATCTTATACCGTGAGAAGGAAAATTTCTTTTCTGGAATCATCCTAAAGTTAGTGGAACTGTCTGCCTAAAGTCAGAGATGTTTAATTTTAAGATTTCTTTATCTGAAGCCATGCTGGACAGTCATGCTAAACGCCCCAACGCAAGACCTTCATTTTATTTGCAGCCAATTTTTGGCACAAGATCCCCAAAAACGCTTGCAGAACCTCAAAGACTTGGGGATAGCGCGTTATGCTGATTTTTTAACTAAAATGCCATTAACAGAAGCAAATGTAGCTTGCGTAATGCATTTTTTTAGAGATACAAGTCGCGTGAAATTCCCGAATCTTAGGGGAGCGGATTTATCTAACTTGAAGTTAGATGGCGTTAACTTTATCAGGGGTGATTTATTGGGGGCAAATTTGAGGGGAAGCAGTTTATTAGAAGCCGACCTTTTATTTGCCAATTTCACTGGAGCAGATTTGAGAAATGCGGATTTGAGGGGTGCAACTCTTAATGAGACAATATGGTCAGGTGCGGTGGTAGAAGATTGCAATTTTGGAAAAGGAATTGGGTTAACGGAGCAGCAGCGCAGAAACCTAAAAAGTCTCGGTGCTAGGTTTAATTAGCACCGGCGGCTCATCCGGGTTTTGGATGTTTAGCAACCGCTGTAGAGCGTTGGGTTGAACGATAGTGAAACCCAGCAGATAGCTTAATTTAGTGCCATTTATTTTAAATCTAATTGCTAATTTTTGCCGTTTTTGATGCCTGTCTGCACTTTCCAAAGGCTGGCATAAATTCCTTGGTCTTCTAATAGTTGTTCGTGGCGTCCTTGCTCTACTAAGAAGCCTTGTTCCATCACATAGATACAATCAGCATTGCGGACGGTGGAGAGGCGATGAGCGATCGCTATCGTGGTGCGATTGACGGTAATTCGTTCGAGCGATCGCTGAATGGCTGCTTCTGTCTCATTGTCTACGGCGGAGGTGGCTTCATCCAGAATCAGAATCGGCGGATCTTTCAAAACGGCACGCGCGATCGCAATCCGCTGTCTTTGCCCACCTGACAACTTTTGCCCCCGCTCACCCACAATCGTGTCGTAACCTTGGGGAAGTTGCATGATAAAGTCTTGAGCCTCGGCAATTTTAGCCGCTTCGATTACCTCAGCTTCAGTTGCATCAGGACTGCCGTAGGCAATATTATCTTTTACCGTGCCGTGAAATAAGAAGACATCCTGACTGACTAAACCAATACAGGAACGCAAATCTCTTAATTTCAAATCGCGTAATTCAATCCCATCCAATGTCACCGTTCCCGACTGAATTTCGTACAACCTCAGCAACAGTTTCACTAAGGTACTCTTGCCCGAACCAGTAGAACCGACAATGGCGATTGTTTTACCTGCGGGAATGTGTAAAGAGAGATTTTGAATGACTGGATTTCGCCCATTGTAGGCAAAAGTGACATCTTTTAATTCCATTTCACCCCGCACTGAAGCGACGGGTAAGGAAATGTGTCCCGAATGAATCGCGATCGGTGTATCCAGCAGATTCATCACCCGATTTGTAGAAGCCATTGCCCGTTGATATTGATCGAGCGTTTCGCCCAATCTCGTCAAAGGCCAAAGCAACCGCTGGGTTAGGAATACCAATACACTGTAAGTACCCACAGACAATCTGCCAGCAGCAGCGTCCATCCCGCCGATTAACAGCGTTGCCGTGAACCCGATTAAAATAATGATGCGAATCAAGGGGACAAAAGCGGATGAAAGCGCGATCGCTCTCCGGTTACTTTGTCGATAAGCCTCACTTTCGACTGCCATCCTGTTCGCTTCATAGTCTTCCGTGACAAAGCTTTTAATCGTCGTCATCCCGCTCAAATTATTCGAGAGGCGACTGTTGAGCAGACTGACTTTTTCCCGAATCTCAGCATAACGGGGGGCAAGGCGATGCTGAAAGACAATCGAACCCCACAGAATAAACGGCATCGGCAGCATCGCCATCCAAGCCACGCTGGGAGCCAAAATAAAGAAGGCACCGCCAATAATTACCACCGTTGTCGCTACTTGGAGGATTTCATTCGCTCCCCGATCTAAAAAGCGTTCCAGCTGATTGATATCGTCATTCAGGATAGACATCAAACCGCCAGTGCTGCGCTCTTCAAAATAAGCCAGTTCCAGTTCTTGGATATGGCTGTAGGCATCCAGGCGCAAGTCGTGTTCAATATCCTGGGCGAGATTGCGCCAAAGCAGGGCATAGGCGTACTCAAAGATAGATTCCAGCCCCCAGATAATGAAGCTGAGGAAGCTTAGGATCAGGAGTTGCCAAAAAACATCTTTGACGCCAAATTGAGCGATCGCTGAGTCTTGTTGCTTCACCACCACATCCACCGCTGCACCGATCAAGGCGGGTGGGGCTAAGTCAAAGATTTTATTGAGAATTGAACAAACACTTGCCTGCCAAATTTGAACGCGATAGTTGCGTCCATAGTCAATCAGACGCTTGAGGGGATGCGCCTTTTGGCTGCTTTGGATTTGATTGCGGGATTTTTTACGGGACAAAATGAGAGTACGCGACGATAGTTACACCAGATTTTAACCACTGTAACAATTATCCATCTGACATCCCACGACTCTCTGATAGCAGGGGCGATCGCCCGATTGGTGTTATGCAACGCCGGGTGATATGAGTGTTGCACTTGCGATCGCTTTCTCTTGAGTTAGGCAAATGTGTTCCCCATTTTTCACTAATCTTGCTACCCAATTATTTGTTTGTATCTATCACGAGATAGATTTTTAAAGCAAATTTACAGATGAGTCAAGTTACAGGCTCAACAGAAATATCTAAGGCGTTTTTCAGAACCAAGAACAAGAAATGCCTGCTGGATTTTGCTTTTTTTTGACTCGCGCTTCTAGTTTCATTCTCTATCTTGAGACATATATTGAGCTGTAAAACAATCCATAACCAATCCATCGCCGTATCTTTTTTAGTCAAGAAATCAAAAAGGGAATCCTTCCGATTCCACTGAGGTAGAAGCCGCCAATGAAAAAACTAGCGCAGATAACCGCCATATCGGTACTGGTTACAGGGTTATCATCAGCTCATGCCCAAGCTGCCACATTCACAGAGAAAAGTGATGCTGGGAAGACTCTAAATACAGCAAAAATTATCCCATCAGGGTCGCAAATACTAGAGTTTATTACTGGGACACTTTCTGATAATGATGCTGACTTATTCCAAATTTTTCTGACCGGAGGACAGACATTCTCGGCGACAACAATTAGCCTGGATACGCTGGTAGGACTCCCAGTTGATAATGTTTTAGGTACCCCAACCGAGCTGCTTGAAGACCCGCAGTTATTCTTGTTTGATGCGGCTGGTAAGGGCATTTATGGGAATGACGATATCCCTGGCTTAAATTCACAATCAGTTTTATCCTCTGGTGGTTTTTCTCCCGCTCAATCTGGTATTTACTATTTAGCGATTGCTAGCTCTGGTTACGATCCTGTAAGTGCATCTGGGAAAATTTTCTCGGCTGGAGCGGATGGAACTCTAGAACCGATGGGTTCGGGCGGAAACCTTTCCTTGAGCGGCTTTACAGGTACGAGCGCTACCAGTGGAAGATACGCGATCGCACTAACCGGAGTTACAACTAGCGCTGAAAGTAGCACTGCAAGCATTCCCGAACCCTCTGGAACATTAGGCATTTTAGCTTTGGGTACTTTAGGGGCAGTTTCTCATGTGAAAAACAATAGAAAAAAACAAAAAATCACTAGTTGAGTTCCCAGCATTTTCTGGGTGGTTATTGAGGAAAGGTGCAATCGTGCCTTTGTTGGTGGGACGCCAATAAACCAACAGGGATTTGTTTTATCACTGTATTTTTGATAATTGCGATTTCCTCAATGCAGAGGTTAGGGAAAGAGCGAAAATCTAGTGGTAATAGAATTGCCAAAACAAGTTAAAGATTGATTTTTAACTTTCGGAAGAATCCATAACTAGCTCTGAGCCGTACTTCTTTTAAGCCTAGCGATTCAAAAGAAGATAAACATTCCCATTCCGCACCAATAAGTGACTGAATGGATACATCTTTAGGAAAAACTGAAATGAAGCAAAAAACTTGTGTTCCTGTGAAAGAAACTGCGGCTCCTCTCAACAAAATTGCAACTTCCCCTAAAAAACCTTCGCGTCGCTTTGGTTTAAGAAACCCAATCGGTTTGGGCGTACTTGTTTTAGGATTAGCTTTGATCGCTGGGATGACACCTCTCTATCTCAAAGCTTCTGACCATGATGATGGTGAGGTAGATGCCAAGGGACGCAACCTTAATTTAACTGACCTGTTTGTATTCCGGGAAAAAGATCAGAACCCGAATGCGTCTCAAAACGATCTGGTCTTGATTATGAATACGAACCCGCGATCGCTAGCGCGTCAGCAGTATTACTTCAGTACCAGAGCCAAGTACGAGTTCAAAGTATCGCGGGTGGGGAATAATGACGCCACTCCCACGGGTAAGGAAGATGTGGTTCTACAATTCACCTTTAGCCCACCGGATGCGAATCGCCAACAAACCATCACGATGACCGCCATCCGGGACGGTGCAATTGTTCTCCAAACCAAGAACCTCCGCACCACCCCGCTGAATCCCAACCCCAGTGCGCCGCCAATCGTTAATCAGGTATCCGGCGGTGGCGCTAACTTAGCCGTATTTGCGGGACTCCGGGAAGATCCATTCTTCTTCGACGTTGAGCAATATTTCCGGGTTCGCGCTGCTTTTCTTGGCATCGGTCCCGCAGTTTCTGGGTTCCGTCCGCCCGAACAAGCTATTGATTTTACCAAAGGATACAACGTCAACGCGATCGCAGTCCGAGTACCGATTAAATTCTTACAAGGCTCGACCTCCGCAACCACTTTTGATGTCTGGGAAACAATTTCAGTGCCCGGAGCAAACGGCAAATTTACTCAGTTTGAGCGGCTGGCTCGACCGGCGATCAACGAGGGTCTTGTCGTCACAAACGACTTCCTGAACGCCCTAAACACCGTTAGTCCTGGTTTTGAAGCTGCTGCTCTGGCGGGTCAACAACCGGCTGCGAATATCGCTGGGCCAATCGTCGGGGAAGCGAAAAAGACGCTGTTAGCTTTTGGGAATACCGAGCAACGAGCGAACGCCTTATTGGGTGCCTTTTTGCCAGACGTGATGCGAATCGACACTAGGGGACCCAGCGGATACGCCAACGCCCTGAATGCCAAAGGTAGCCCGATTCGGGGTCGCTTGATAAAAGATGATGTCATCGACATCACCTTAAGCGTCGTCACCGAGGGGAAGGTTACGAGTGATAACGTGTCCTACGACGGCGCACCGGGTAATCCAGCACAAGGACACAAGCCGTTACAACCCGCATTCCCCTATTTGGCTCTCCCCAACTAGGTCAGGAGTGATGAACTGCGTAAAGTATTGCGGATTGAAGACCTAACCCCCGAACCCCTTCCCTAGTCTACGGTGTACACACAAGTCTTCTTGAACTTGCAAGTCCTGTTTTGATCCCCCCAACCCCCCTTAAAAAGGGGGGCAATGCAAGTCAAAGTCCCCCTTTTTAAGGGGGATTTAGGGGGATCAATCAACGTTTTGCCAATTAATGAAAGATGTGTTTACACCGTCTATGGGGAGGGGTTGGGGGAGAGGTTAACCGAGCTTAGAGACAGAAGCATGAAACGTGCTGAGTATTACAAATCCGAAAACTTGAAAGGTGGGTTGAGTGGGCGTCTTGTGCTGAAGCGTTGGTGGATACCGCTCTTGGTGGCGCTACCGATTGCCGGAGTTTTGGTAGGGTGGCGTTTGTGGAATCCCAGTGCTGAACTCGACGCTCCTTATCGTTATCCCTTTTCCCAATCACCCTCAGACAATATCACCGCCGCTTTGGGACGGGAAATCGCTTTCTATCAGGAACGGATTCGGCGAAATCCAGGGGACGGATTAGATCGAACCGCCTTAGCCAAAGCCTATCTGAAGATGGCTCGGGCGACGGGGGATGCTAATTGGTATCTCATGGCAGAGCAGTCGGCAAAGCGATCGCTCGCTAATTTATCCTTTGATAATCAAGGTGCTATTTTGGTGCTGGCTCGGATTGCGGAAGCGAAACATGACTTCACAGAAGCGATTCGCTTGGCAAAACAGGTACTGCAAACCGAGTCTGGAAATGAAGATGCACTCTCGCTGCTGGTTACATCAAACTTGGCAATGGGCAAGGTGGATGAAGCCAATCGCGTCGCCAATGCTTTAGTAGATAAAATCCCCACGTTAGGCTCCTTGACACTTAGGGCTTTGGTAAAAGTTGCACAAGGTCAAGATGCAGCAGCCATTCAAGATTTCCAGCAAGCTCTAGCAGCTGAAGAACCGGGCGAGACAGGCAGTTCGGCTTGGACGCGGACATTGCTGGGTCGGTTTTACTTCCAGCGGGGCAACCATCAACTTGCCAAGGAACTTTACCAGGAAGTTTTACGCATCCTGCCGCGATATCCCTTGGCATTAGTCAATCTGGCAGAATTAGAGACTCGACTCGGACAGTATCGAGCCGCGGAGCGTCATTACTCCCAGGTCTTTGTTTCCCCAACCTACCAGAATGTATTCGATCACGTTGCCTTGCAGGGCATGGCACGGGTGAAGCATTTGCAGGGCGACCAGTCAGGCGCTCAGGAGTTATGGGACAAAGCCGAAGCGTTAATCCGCCAGCATCAAAATATCACTTCTTTTGGACATAGGCGCGAACTGGCACGCCTGTTACTGGAACGGGGGCGTTCCGAGGACTTCGCGGAAGCGCTTTCCCTAATGCAGGCAGAAGTCGCTATCCGCCGCGATGCAGAGACACTGGATACTCTAGCTTGGGCGCTTTGCCGTTCGGAACGCTGGCGGGAAGCTCAGCAGGTCGTTGCCGAAGCGCTAGGGCGAGGCACTCGTGATGCTGGAATTTTTGCTCGCGCAGGCACAATCGAGCAGGCATTGGGGAATAATTCCCAAGCGATCGCTTATTTCCAAAAAGCTGAAGAAATCGACCCGACTTTTGACGAACAGACACAGCGATCGCAAAGACTTAACTCAAATTCTGCAACCGAGGTGAATCAATGAACGCAAAGTGGCGTCGATACGGCACGCTGAGCCTGCTGTCGTTTTTGGGAGCGATATTACTTTGGTTCGCTGCTGCTACCCCTAGTTACTCTCACTGGGCTGATTTGTCAGTAGCTGAGATTATGGTGGGCGAGACTGAAACTCAAATGACGCTTACCTTTCCCACAGGGTTGATGGCATTTGCAGATGACAACCAGGATAGTCAACTTTCACCCGATGAAGTCCGGACTCATCAAACTCAGTTGCAGACATTCTTAAGCGATCGCATCCGCCTCAGCGATAACCAGAAGCAAAAAGCTACCCTAACCATTAACGCATCAGAGACCAGCGCCCTACCGCCAAACTTGAAAGTTACCACGGGCACCCACAGCAGCTTACAGCTCACCTACAACTGGTCTCAGCCGGTTCAAGGACTCCAGATCCACTACAATCTATTTCTGCCTGGAGTGCCAACCGCCACTTGCCTTGCAACGATTCTGCATTCCGGACAGGTGCAAAACTTTATCTTCAGCCCCAAAAACCAGACATTTTCATTAATGCCGCCTGGGTTGGCGTGGCTTAACGGGGGAAGCTTGCTGATTGCGATCGCTGGCTCATTTGCGTGGGGTGCAATGCACGCCCTCTCTCCCGGTCACGGCAAGACGATTGTGGGAGCGTACTTGGTGGGTTCCCATGCTACCCCCAAACACGCCCTATTTTTAGGGCTAGCGACGACAATCGCCCATACTACCGGCGTGTTTGCCTTGGGAGCGATCGCGCTGTTTGCCTCACAGTACATCCTGCCCGATCAGTTATATCCCTGGCTTAGTGTCCTCTCCGGTTTGATGGTGGTGGCGATTGGTCTCAACTTGTTCATCAACCGCCTGCGGAGTCATCAAATCGGCAAATTAGCGACGGCACATCAGCATCTTAGCTTTTCAGCTTCCCAGAGCCATTCCCACCGTCATCACAGCCACGAACCTCATCACCACGATCATCACCACGACGATTCTCATCACCACGAACCTCATCACCACCATCACCCTCACGAACCTCATCACCACGGCGAACATTCTCACCACAACCACTCGCACTTACCCCCAGGTGCGGATGGATCGCCCGTTACCTGGCGTAACCTGCTTGCCCTAGGTATTTCAGGCGGTTTGGTGCCGTGTCCTTCAGCCTTGGTTTTGCTGCTAAGCGCGATCGCTCTGGGACGGATCGGCTTTGGACTGATGCTGGTGTTGACATTTAGTTTAGGACTCGCAGGCGTGCTAACGGGGTTGGGATTGCTACTCGTTTACAGCAAGCGCTTCTTCGATCGGCTACCGATTCAGATGCGGATCGTAAGGATTTTGCCTGCGGTGAGTGCATTAGTGATTGCCCTCCTGGGTGTAGGCATCACCACCCAAGCCTTGATGCAAACCGGGTTGGTTCGGCTATAAAGCGTGGCGTGTTAGCGATCGCTCCTATTGCATCGCTTGCCGAACCCGTTTTCTAAAAAATTGACATTTATCCCGCTAAGTAGGTATGGCAATTGAAATTAAATTATGAAATATTGGCAACAGTAATGAGTAATTCCCAATTCAAAATCAAACAAAAATTTTTTAGCCGTTTTTGATCTAAAAATTTTCCAATCAAATTAACCATTAAAACCTAGGTAAAACCAATTTTGAGATGTTTTCGTTTAACAGCTACCGTATCTACCGTTCTAATTTCCTTGTTTCCTGGAATGGCTTTGAGCCTCCCTTTACAGGCAGACTCTCCTTATCCAGTCGTGCCCGCTTCAAATATAGATATTCCGGTTTGCTATCTACAAACCGAAGATGGAAGAACGGTGGATCTTGGTAAATTATGCATTCAAGCCCCTGAAAATTCTAATGCTCCTTTAAGTAGTAATTTTGGGGCTGGAAATTGCTACTTTGTTGACTCGGCGGGCAAACCCTGTAGAGCTTCTTCAGCCAGTAATCCTCAGCAGTAACCGTCAAGAACTTGGATTGTTGAATAATACCAATTCACTGCTTTGATGCCACATTTACGAGTCCCCAATCCGGTTAAAAAGGGGGCAATAGATGGATATGTGTCAGACATAAACTAACGACATAGGTTAGCGATACCACATTCTTGTTGAGTCACCTGCCCTAAGCGGAGGTGGGTTGGGGCAAGTCGCATTATCAGTCAGTTGAAAAACCACTTTCCAAGTGAACTGACCCTAACTGAAATAGGTACTACCTGAGCAAGGCTTTGCAAAGTTTTTTTACAAGCGGTGTTCGTTATTGGCTATTGACATCAAGCTTTGGATAGAAATATTTGATGAATGGAATTTATAGATGCCAATCGAAACAGTAGCCGGAACTTCTTTAAAGTATTACCTGCTATCCTTTGATGCCGCAGGCAAAGAACGCGATGAATCTGGCGGGTTGATGAGCCAAAAAATCTTGGAAGCGCTGGCTAGCGAACCAATCACAGATGTATTCATCATGAGCCACGGGTGGTTGGGTGATGTTCCCGCAGCCCGATCTCAGTACAACGACTGGATTGGCGCAATGGCAGGGCAAACGGCTGATATTGAAAAAATCAAACAGGCGCGACCAGAATTTCGTCCCTTACTCATCGGACTGCACTGGCCCAGCAAGCCTTGGGGTGATGAAGAATTGACAAGTTCTTCGGTGTCCTTTGACGTAAACGACGAAGATCCAGTTGATCGGTTAGTCGATGAGTATGCCGATCGCATTGCTAACACTGAGGAAGCGCGGCAAGCCCTACAAACAATTCTCAGGTCGGCGATGGAAGACAGCGCACCCGATACCTTACCGCCAGAGGTACTGAGCGCCTACCAAGTGTTGAACCAAGAGGCTGGTTTGGGTAGCGAAGGTGAGGGTGGGGCACCGGGTTCGGATTGGGAAGGTTTCGATCCAGAAGCCATCTATGAAGCGAGTAAAGATGAACCAGTAAGTTTCAGCATCGACAGTAGTTCGGTCTTGGATAAGGTTTTAAACCCCCTGAGGTTACTGTCTTATTGGAAAATGAAAGATCGCGCTCGCCAAATCGGTGAAAGCGCCGGGTTCAACTTGTTAAAAGCACTTCAAGAGAAGGCTGCTTCAACTGTGAGGTTCCACCTGATGGGTCACAGCTTCGGATGCGTTGTTGTCTCTGCCATCCTGAACGGTTCGCAAGGAAAGGGCACGTTAGTCCGCCCAGTGGATTCTTTGGTGTTGGTACAAGGAGCTGTATCGCTCTGGTCTTACTGTTCAAAGATTTCATACGAACGTAATCATCCTGGTTACTTTCACTCAATCATCGCTCAAGGTAAAGTCGCTGGTCCGATCGTTACGACCCAATCTGAGTTCGACTATGCAGTCGGCAAGATGTACCCCCTGGCTGGAAAGATTGTCTTTAGTAGTGTGGACTTTGCCCCCGGTCAATTGCCTAAATATGGCGGAATTGGCAGCTTTGGTCTAGGCGGAGATGACCTGGGAGCGGAAAACACGGATATGCTCCCCTACGATGCCTCTTATGATTTTAAACCGGGCAAAATCTACAACCTAGAAAGCGGCAAGTTTATTTGTAACGTAGAGCTGGGAGGACCAACCAGTGGTGCCCATTGCGACATTGCCAAGCCGGAGGTCGCTCATGCCGTATGGTCGGCAGCTTATCCCATGTAACCGCTAGGGTTAGACCAAATTTATTTGCCTGCGAGAACGGATAGAAACTCAGAAAGTCCCTGTTTTAAAGGTTTTTGGAGTTTTTATCTGTTTGACTCAAAAATTAAATTGTTATTATTCGCCCAACCAACCAGGAACCAAAGAGATGTCTGAAGACCTGCTATTCTTCAATGGAATTGATGGAGCAAGCGGCGATTATTTGCTACCTCCTTTGAGCGCAGAGCAAGTATCTAAGTTTGCCCAAGGCGAAGAATTCGATCCAGAAAGTTTAGAAGATATCCAGCTCAAAAAGCGACAAAAAGAAGAGCCTGATTTTGCTCCTATAGAGGGAGTAGACCCCAAAAACCTCGCAGAAACAGGTTGGGGAGTAATCTTCGCTTACGATGCCGATCCGGCAATCCGAGAGGCACTTAGCGAACTGTTAGATCATCGCAAAAAGCAAGCAACTCAGCAGCACGAGCATTACTACCAGGAATATAGCGGTGCTAAAGGTTATCGTTACGACAAGGCAAAAAATCAGTACGAGTCAAAAAATAAGTTTCTGTCGCGTCAGGGAGTAGGGCCAGGTCCTGCCGATCCAGATAAAATGCCCTACTACCTGCTGATTGTTGGAGATCCAGTAACAATTCCCTATCGCTTTCAGTCCCAGCTTAGCGTTCAGTACGCAGTAGGTCGCATTTATTTTGATACGCCACAGGAGTACGCGCAGTACGCTCGCAGCGTAGTAGAAGCAGAAACTAGCAATCTATCCCTATCCCCTAGTGCTGCCTTTTTCGGTGTGTGCAACCCAGGAGATGCTGCCACTAATCTCAGCACTCAAGACCTAATTCAGCCGTTATCTGAATGGGTTGTTGAGGAACATTCCAACTGGGATGTGAAAACGATTATAAAAGAAGAAGCAACCAAAGCGCGTCTGGGACAGCTGCTAGGAGGCAGCGAAACGCCTAGTTTGCTGTTCACTGCCAGTCACGGTATGGGTTTTCCCAACGGCGATCCGCGACAGATACCCCACCAAGGCGCATTGCTGTGCCAAGACTGGCCGGGTCGTGAATGGGGACGAAAACCGATTCCGGAAGATTTTTACTTTTCTGGGGATGATATTAGCGAACAAGCACGGCTGTTAGGGATGATTGCTTTTCACTTTGCCTGCTATGGTGCTGGTTGCCCCCAAAAGGATGAATTCGACGGTCACTCTAAATTTCTTTCCGAACGACCAGACATTGCGCCGTACCCGTTTCTTGCCCGCTTGCCGCAGAAACTCCTAAGCCATCCCAAGGGAGGTGCCCTGGCTGTCATCGGTCATGTCGATCGAGCTTGGGGTTGTTCTTTCTCTAGTTCAGATATTCGCGGTTCTAGTGCAGATCGCAGGCAGATAGCAGTTTTTCAAAGTAGCGTGAAGCGCCTGTTGGAAGGTCATCCAGTCGGATCGGCAGTGGAGTATTTTGATGAGCGCTATGCGGAAATCTCCTCCGACCTCAGCTCTGAGCTAGAAGAGATTAAGTTTGGTGCGGTTCCCAATAATCAGAGTTTGGCTGGGATGTGGACGGCTAACAATGACGCCCGCAACTATGCGATTATTGGCGACCCCGCAGTCCGCCTCGTGGTCAGTAGTAGTAAAGATGCGATCGCCGAGCGCCCCACGATTGAAACTGTGCATTTGCCTTCCAACCAGTCCGGACAGGGGTTGGCTCAGGAAACTCCAGAGCAAGTGGCTGATGAAGCTGCCCTTAAGCAAGCTCAGACGCAACTGATTTCATCATTAGAGCAATTTGTCAATACCGTACAAAAAGCTCCGGCTGACAGTGCAGAAAGCTTGCAAACAGCAACGTCAATAGCCACCAATCTATTGAATGTGTTGAAGGGATTGAGTTAATCGCGATCGCAACTATCGCAACTATCGCAACTATGTAAACGGCTGTGTGGGACAACTCCCGCACAGCTTTTAAATTTTTAGGCAGTAGCCAATGTCTCAGTTAGGTTTAGGTGGATTATTAGCAGAGCTAATACCATGACAAACCTGACGTTCTTTAAGCGTAAGTTTGGAATCTTGATTATTGAGATAGTCGTGTACCCAAGCGCAACCCCGCACCATCAGCTCATCTAATCCTTCAATTCGCCACAACTTAACCGTTCCATCTTGACCACTCGTAGCTAGAAGCTTGCCATCGAGACTAAAATCGATACTCTTGACCTCCCCTTTATGACCTTTGAATACGGCTACCTGTGGACCGGATACATCCCATAGACGAGCGGTTGAGTCAGATCCAGCAGTCGCTAGCAGCTTATCATCCTTACTCCAACGGAGTTTCTGTACTGGACCTATATGACCTTTGAATTCCTTTAATTGTTTACCAGACAAATCCCACAAACGAATAGTGCCATCGCCACTACCTGTAGCCAGTTTTTGTCCGTCATTACTCCAAATGACGCTAGTGATAGGTTCTGGATGCGCTTGGAATTTTTCTATCTCCTGACCTGATGAATTCCACAAGCGAACCATGCCATCCACTCCTGCGGTAGCTAGTACCATGCCATCCTTTCCTGCGGTAGCTAAAAGTTTGCCCTTCGGGCTAAAACTGACACTTAGGACGTCACCTATATGACCTTTGAATTTTCGCAGTTCTTTTTTAACAGACAAATCCCACAAACGGGCGGTGTCATCCTTTCCTGAGGTTGCTAAAAACTTACCATCCGGGCTAAAGTTCAAACCTAAGACTTCATCTTCATGGCCTTGGAATTGTCTCCGTTCCTTACCAAATACACTCCACAAGCGGGCGGTCTTATCCTCTCCTGATGTAGCTAAAAGTTTGCCCTTCGGGCTAAAAGTAACCTTCCAAATTACACCTTTATGACCTTTAAATTCCCCTAACTGCTCGCCTGATAAATAATCCCACAGGCGGACAGTGCCATCAGCTCCAGCAGTCGCTAAGATTTCGTCATCCGGGCTAAAACTGACGCTCCAGACTGTGCCTTCGTGCCCTTTGAGATCAGTGGACTGCTGGTGGTCTTGCAAATCCCACAAGCGTACAGTGTTGTCGTATCCAGCCGTAGCTAAAAGCTTTCCATCTGGGCGGAAAACAACACTTCTAACTGAGTTTTTATGCCCTTTAAATTCTTTCAAGAGTTTTCCATTCAAACCCCAGTAGCGAACAACACCGTCCTTGGAACCAGTGGCGAGATGCTTGCCATCGGGACTGAAAATGACGCTAAACACCCAGTCTTCATGTCCTGACAATGCTCTCAACTCTTTTCCTTTCAAATCCTTTCCGTTCAAATCCCACAACTTGGCAGTACCATCCATAGCGGCAGTGGCAAGTTTTTGACCATCAGGACTAAAATTGACACTAAACACCGTATTTTTATGCCCTTTAAATTCCTTTAATAGTGTTCCGTTCAAATCCCACAACTTGGCAGTGCCATCTCCAGAACTAGTAGCGATCTTCTCACCATCAGGACTGAAACTGATACCCCACACTTTACTATTAGTATTATGAGCGGGAAATGTAATCAAAGAATTTCCCTCCAAACTCCATAAGAGAACGATGCCATCCCCAGAACCAGCAGCGATCTTCTTACCATCAGGGCTGAAAGTGATGTTATATACCCCCTTCTTCTGCTTAGGAAATTTCGTCTTAGAAAAGTTCGTCAATAGTTTTCCGTTAAAATCCCACAATTTTATAATCCCATCCTCAGCACCAGTTGCCAGTATCTGACCCTTAGGACTAAACTTGACACTTCTAACTCGCTCTTTACTAACTTCACTTTTAAAGAGTTCATTGCCATGTAAATCTGACAAACGAACTGTGCCATCATCTCCAGTACTCGCCAGCATTTGACCATTTGGGCTAAAACTGACATCTATAACTGAGTCTGTATGTCCTTCTAAGCGATTGCGTTCTCTGACTTCAGAAGTTACTTTTTGCAGGCTGCCTATTACTTTATTCGTTAAGACTTTATTCGTTAAGGTTGTTTGTGACAGCCCCAGTTTCTTAACTCCTTTGGCAGCTTGTAAACTTCCGATCAATGTTTCTAATTGATTTGTTGCTAACTGAGCTTCTGAGGAAGTACTTAACGCCTGAATTCGCTCGATTTCTGTTTGCTGCTTCGCACTTTCTGTTTGCTGCTTCGCATTTTTTGCTTCCTGCGTCGCACTGTCTGCTTGCCGCCACTGATATGCAGCAAAGATAGCAAATCCAGCAAAGACAAAAGCTGAGCTGACAGCGGCGAAAAGCAGGCGATGTCTGCGTTGTTTTTCTTGCCTGCGGATGCGATCGCGCCGCTCCAAACAAGCCAAGACATATTCAGCTTCTTCTTGGTTGAGATGCACAAATTTGGGCTGTTTCAACAGCACTTGTGCATCTTCTAATCTTCCGCCCTGATGGATTAAATAGCTGTCTTGGTCTGGTTGCTTTTGGTGCTGGTGCCAATCTTCTGCCGCCTGACATATCGTTTCTCGGAGTTGCAAATCGCTGCGGTTCTGGCTCAACCACTCCTTCAATGTTGGCCAATAGCGGATTAAAGCTTCATGGGCGACTTCTACTTCTTCCTTCCCGGTAGTTTGGTTCCGACTGGTGACGACTAGCCGTACCCCTTCACCAGCTAGCTGCTGTACCAACTTCTTCGTCTGGGCCAGATTGCTCCCACTCGGCACCAAATCCTCTAGTTCCACTCGCTGGCGGGTGTCCCGTCGCTTCTCTCCCTGGATGGCATTCTTATCCAAGCGAGTTAAGCGCAAGAAAATATTCTGGACTTGCTCTTGTTGCTTAGCTGGGAGGCTATTGTAAAAATCATCAGCAGTTTTAGCGATCGCCTGGTGAACTCTACCGATAGATTGGTACTCCTCATCGCACATCCAGCGCCCCCGCCGCCGCTTCCACAGTTCCTGCAACGCATATTGCAGCAGTGGCATTGCCCCAGGCTCTCCTTGCACATCATTGAGAATCGAGTGGCTCAAGCCAGTTTCAAAGCGCAACCCTCCCCTATCTGCCTGCATCTTCATCGCTGTAATTAGTTCGGCAGGTTCCATCGGTCCAACCAATTTTTGTCGGGTTTCAATCCGCTTTCTCAGTTCGGGGTAGAAGGTACACTCTCCTAAAAAGTCCGCCCGCATCGTAATCACAACTTTCCGCCGGGAGGCAAGGTGTAACAACTTGTCGATAAATTCTTGGCGATTGGCTTTATCCTCGCAGAGGGTGAACAGTTCCTCAAATTGGTCTACCACCAGTACCGAATGCTGTTGGGATACCTTTAACAGTATTTCTAATTGTTTGAGCGGCTCGTTGCTTGGTGTGATGCGAACCGACTGTAGGCTTGGCTCCTGTTTAAGCTTAGGAATCAGTCCAGCTAGTACCACTGATGACTTGCCGCTGCCCGAAGCACCGATAACCGCTAAGAAATTATCCTTCGCCAGTTCCTTTTGTAAGTCTCTAATCAGCTCATCGCGCCCAAAAAAGAACTTATGGTATTGTTCCTCAGCAAAGGAAGATAGACCCGGAAAAGGACACTCAGCCTTGTATTCTGGTGGTTCTTTGCCTAAAGCTGCCAGAGCATCAAAGCTAATTTCCAGGACTTGATCGCACAGGTTATCGATCTCTACTATTGCCTGCTGGCGCTGTTCACTCGCTATGCGTGACTCGGCTCCTTTGGTACCGTTGAGCGTCTCTACCTGCCTTTTAAAGCTCTCCTTGAGTACGGAGGCATGAGGGGCGCGTTCTTGAAGGAGTTGGCTCAGCTTGCCAATACCATAGTCGATTTCCTCGTCAGTTAAATCCCGATCGTCAAGGCGATCGCTAAATAAGGGACGCCCACCCAAGCGGCTAAACAGAGCTGGGACAGCAATATCGTGGCGTTTTCCCAGTCCGGCTGTTGCCTCTTGTAGCGCCGTATCTACCTCTCCGGACTCTCTAAGTCGTCGATAAAAGCTCTGTCCTAGAGCCAAGCCTGTCTCTACGCTCACCTTGCGAGTCATCGCTACTACAGCAGGCATCCCCAAATTTCTGACCAATCGCTGACCTAATCCCCCTAATCCTGCTTCTGCTCTGGGGTCGGCACTTTCGCAAGTGCAGAGAAAGGCAAAGTGAGGTAAGCTCCTCTGATGATTACCGATATTCTTCAACTCTGAGAGTAATTCTTCCCCAGTCACTGGCTGAACTTGGTTATCGGCTTTTGCCCAGTACAGAACAGTTTCTCCGTTATCCATCAGCTTGCCGTGGGCGACAAAGTGCAGCAAGGTGTATGGCTTCTTAGAGTTAGTCAGTTGCTTAGACAGTTCTTGTAGCGTTGGGGGTCCGATAGCACCTGCAACATCATTTGCCAAAATTTCGTAAGGAATATCACCAAGCGCTTCCTTGACTCCAGATAAGACAGCTTCAACGTCAAAAGGTGCTAATTGAAACTTACCGATATTAGAGGGACTCGCTACCAGCACCAGTGCCCGCAAGTCCCGCCGCCCAATCGGGGGAAAGCGGCGATCGATAACAGTGGGAATGTACAGGGAAAAGGGAACGCGCTGGTCGCGGGCTAAAAGATCCCAATCCTCGTCGGCATCAATCGGAGCACACAGCCTTTCCCAATGCAAGGTCTTCACTTCGTCGTTGTCAGCCGCTTCAATCGATAGCAAAATTCGCAGGCGACAGTCCTGACTGCTCTTGGATAGGGCACGAACAAAGGTGTCATAGACAGCCCCTCGAAACAGGGCTTTGCCTAGTAGGGTGCCGTATTCCCTCTCGTTTTCTTGCTGTTGAGTGAGTTCGTTAAAGTCATCCTGACTTAGCTCAAGAGTCTCTTTTGAATGGATGGTTAGTCCATCCGGTTGCTTACACCTGACAACAATAGGCCAGCTACTATCGCCGGATTTGCTCTGGATGGTAATCTCGAACTCAAAGACATTCATGCATTTTTTCCTTTGATTATTTCTCGCTCTCCAGATGCCGGATAACGAATTATTTGTCGTTATTAGGAGACGTTATTACGAGGCTATAAGTACAGTGAGTAGTTCTTTTGGTGCACTCTAGGTAGAAGAAAAATAATATAGCCGTTCTCACGTATATACGGTAAAGTTTTGCTCTTTCTTTAAAATCAGAGAGAGGCTTTGAAATTAGCCCGTTTCTCGATTCCAGGAACTCTATTGGAAGTTAGGGCTTGAGTGTGCTTCACTCAAGCGAGAAGCACTATAAGGTTTTTTTGTCCCTTGCAGCAGAGCAAATTTTGAACCCCTTACAAGGAGATACTTTTACTGTTCGATAGCTTAACCCATGTTTTTATCAGCTTTTAATCAATTAAATAATTGTTAATAATAAAACTTATTGTTTGCCTATGATTTCTATTTTTATAGATTAATTACCAAAAATAAAGGGTTGAACACTTAAGCGATTGGTAAACATCAAACCAAGAAAGGTTTCTTTAAAATTTAAATAAGTCAAAGACAATGTTTGTTATGCAGTTATAATCCGAGTAATAGCTATATAGATAAAAGCCTCCGATGTTTCGAGTATTCTTTGATAATCGCCAGATAAACACACGTTAGATTGCGCTTAATATGCGCTAGTCATTCGCGTGCGCGTGGTGTTAATGTTTGCAATTTCAGCTTCCGCTTTGTGAGCTTTTTTCCAACTAACCCTACCTTTCAAAACATCCTCTAAAAGAAGAGGAAAGGTTAGTTGTTCTTCCTTCACTTATAGGGAACCACACATCTTGCATCAGTCGCAATACCTCCAGAGATAAAAATCTCTGGCTAATAGCCAAATTCCTTTTGCATAGGAGTCTCATACTGACTAGATAAAGATTTCAGTCCATTAAAAAAAACTTTGGATATAAGCTGTAGAAATTTATTTCTTGGCGGGTTTTGGGAGTAACTCTAATATGGGGTTAGATTTGTCCGCTCGGAGAAAGTATTGAGCCATGATCGACTTTACAGTTTGGGATGAGCTACTGCGCCGATACGTGGATCTAGAAGGTCGCGTCGATTATCATGCTTGGTCTTCAGAGCGATCGCAAGCGCTTTCACAATGGCTGAATTCCTTGCAGGAAGTAGATTTGGGGGATTATCCCAACCTAGATGAACGGTTAGCGCTGTGGCTGAATTTATATAATGCGATCGCGATCAATCAAGTTCTAGAACGCTATCCCATCCCCTCCATCCGACCGAAGATTTTAGGAATTCCCAACTGGATTGCCTTCCTGTTGTTCTTTATCCGTCCCGTCTATTCCTTTGCAGGTAAGCGCTACAGCCTCAATCAAATCGAACATGACATTCTCCGGCGCGAATTTGACGAACCCCTCATCCACTTCGCCCTTGTTTGTGCATCCATCGGTTGTCCGTTGTTGCGAAACGGTGCATACTTTCCGGAATCGGTGCGGACTCAGTTAGAGGATGACGCCAGCCGTTTTATCAATAATCCCGATAAAGTTCGCTACGATTTCCAAACGGGAACGCTTTACTGTAGCAAAATTTTCAAGTGGTACAAGAGCGATTTACTGAAAGTCGCACCTTCAATTCCTGAATACATCCGCTTGTATTTAAAAACCGACGTGCCTCTTGACGCTTCAACGCCGATTTCCTATCTCTATTACGACTGGAATCTGAATGAAAAAAAGAGTTATTAGTTGTTAGTTGAGCGACAGCAGATGCACTTTGATATCAAATTCAGTAATTACCCACTCCCCGGAATCCCACCCCGCCAACGCCTGCGGCTCTGGCTCCCCTCCCCGCAAGCGGGGAGGGGTTGGGGGGTGGGGTTCTTTTATTATGGGAAATTAAACAGATTCTATAACTAATAACGAATTAGCGAATTTCCTCATAAAACTTTTTCAGGTAAGTTGCTTCAACGCCGATACCCCAAAGAAAGCCGATGTAGAGATATATCGCGGTAGCCTTCAGCGAACCCCATTTTGCCACACGGCGATCGCTACTTTGCACAACTCGATTCACTTGACGAATCCGACCTCGTTGCACCAACTTCAGGCACAAATCCGCTTCCTCCATAATTGGCAATGCCGGATCAAATCCGCCACATTTCCAGAAATCGGCGCGACGACAAAACATCACCTGATCGCCAAATAACAATCGCAACCCCTGAAAAAACAAACGAGGTCGGAAAAGCAGCGGCGCGTAGTAAGTTTTGAGGTAATTATGCAGCGAAACTCCCCAGCGCGTCGTCTGGGAACCTGTCATCAAAGAAATAAACCCGCCGCCAGCAACAGATGGATCGGCTAAAGTTTGCTCAACCACTGCCACAAAATCATCTGGAACCGAAGTATCTGCGTGTAAGAAGCACAGGATATCTCCCGTCGCCGCCTCTGCGCCTCGGTTCATCTGCACTGAACGTCCGCGAACATCACAACAGAGGACACGCGCTTGAGATGACGGGGCGATCGCTTGTAAGATCCGCTGGGCGATCGCAACTGTCTCATCGTCACTTCCCCCATCTACCACCAGCACTTCCCAAGCTGGAGGATCTAGCAAATTCAACTGGCGCAGCGTGCGTTCCAAGCACGTCGCCTCATTCAGCGTGGGAATAATAATCGAAACGCGAGACATCTCCGGTTTAGCATCCTCATTCAATAAAAAACCGGCGTTACCACCGGCTAAAATCAAGCATCACCAGCACTGCTTGCACATTATGCGATTGCTGGAGTCATTTGCTTTTGTTGCTTTTGTTGCTGAGCCAATTCTACGAGACGACGAATCCGATCCTCAGTCGGGGGATGGGTACGGAAAAGAGATTGCAACCCTTTTGTCGAGATAGGATTGACAATCAGTAGCGGCGACATCGTGGGATTGCCGTTCATCGGAATCTGATGACCCATTGCCTCAAGCTTCTCCAACGCACTGGCAAGCGCCAAAGGATTCCCCGTGATTTCAGCCGAACCCAAGTCAGCAGAATACTCCCTGGTGCGGGAAATCGCAAACTGGATTAGCGCCGCAGTAATAGGAGCCAAAACGATTAGAAACAAGGCACCCAAAGCGTTTCCACCTCGGCGGTCATCGCGGGTGACAGGGCCGTAGAGCGCTCCCAAAGTGAGAATCCGTCCGACAAAAGTAATCGCTCCAGCGATGGTGCCTACAACTGCCTGAGTTAAAGTGTCGCGGTTTTTGACGTGGGTAAGTTCGTGAGCCAAAACACCTTCAAGTTCTTCGCGGGAGAGTAATTCTATAATCCCTTGAGTCACTGCCACAGAAGCATGATCCGGATCTCGTCCGGTTGCAAAAGCATTGGGGGATTTGGTTGGCACTGAAAACAGTTTCGGCATGGGAATCCCCGCCCTTTGGCTCAAAGAAGCTACCATATCGTAGAGTTCTGGAGCCTCCTGACGCTCTAGCGGTTGGGCGCGATACGCCATCAAGGCGGCTTGGTCAGAATAGTACCAGGAGCTAAAACTACTGAATGCAGCAAAAGCCAGACCTAGGTATAGCCCCTGCTCGTTGCCTACCAGATAATAGCCACCCAGAACCAGAAGACCGCTGAGGAGTCCCAGCAACGCTGCTGTCTTAATTTGGTTTCCAAACATGATGATTAGAAAGCAGTTGTTGAAGATTTTCTTTATTTGTTCTTAAGTTCTCAGATTCTGGAGTGTCTAGGCTCTATCTCATGTATGAGACTTGCCTCTTCCGGCTGGTAGGGAAATGTGTAAAGGGCTTTAGGAGACGCTTATAGTTATCTGCTAGTGCATTGATGGCGATCGCTTCCAACCCTGGTTTTCTTCATCTCTTTTCAGGTGAAAGCGATCGCTCTTACCAGAGCCTTTTTATACCCCGAATCATTGCTTGCAATGGAACTTCCCATAAGTGTTCCAAACCCCAGATATATTGTAGATATCTAGGAAAACCTAAAAAGTTTAATTTAAAATTATCTGTATTTACTGCTCTTGAATATTGTAGATATCTGCTTATCAAACGCTCGTGGACTGATTTTTCTGGTCTACTCGTGAGCTGATATTCGCTGCGCTCAAATTTAGAAATTGGTATATTTTGTACTTCTTGTAAAATCGACAGAGGGATTGGCGTATTTAGGATTTCATGTAATTTCGTCAATACATTTTGTAGGGGCAAAATTAAGCGGTAGTTTTGGGCTAAAGCTACCAGTCGGTTCCAATCAATTTCTGATTGGTATGAGTTAAGAAGTATTGCGGCATCAGCTAGCCGACTAATTGGAAAAACAAAATTACTCATTCCTCCATATACACAAACGTACAATAGCTGCTCGGTAGGATTTAAAACATAAGTTGGTAAGTCATCCAGGTTGGTTAATATCGCACTATCCCAGAAATATTTTTCAGCATCTTTTTGAAAACCATCTGCGAACAGATGCCAGCGAAGATTAAACTGTTGTTTTAATTCATTCTCAAATCCTAGATTATGAGAGAAAGGCGTAATTTTAACTGGTATTTTTTCTTTAGCTCTCCAGCCAATTTTTTGTAACAAACTTATGGCTGCTAAAGCATCTGTTGGATGAACTAAAAGATCAAAATTATGTATCATTCGGGAGCCATAATCTTTGTAATAATGTATATTCAAAGCTGCATCCTTGAGCAGCATTGTTGTGATACCATCATTCTGAAAACAACTGATAATAGCTGCGATTTGTTGCAACAAAACTTGGGTTTCACACCATGTGCGTCGGTAAACTCCCTTCAGTCTTGCCATATGCAGATCCGTCACGCCATGTGCGGATAAGTTGCGATAAAGTAAAGGCAGCAATCGATAGGATTCTACATCGAGATTCTCAATATCGGCAGATGCTTTCCATTGATTCCAAGAATCAATTGCCTCTTCTCCCTGCAACAGTGCTGCCCGCAAAAGCAATTTTTGCTCGGAATTAAGCCAGTCACAGCTATCCTTATTATATAGATTCATTTTACGCATCTTTTGTAATTGAAAATTTTAAACGATGGTAATCAATTAAGGCACTTTGATGCCTGGAACATTTACTCGAATTTTGTAAACAGAAGTGCCAGCAGTAATATAAAGACTTTGCAAATCATCATCTCCCCAAGCACAATTCGCTGGCACCTCCGGAGTCACAATTGTTCCCAAATGATTCCCTTCTGGATCAAAAACCCACACGCCTCCTGCACCTGTGCAGTAGATATGTCCTTGCACGTCTACTTTCATCCCATCAGGTAAACCCGGTCTTTTCCCATTAATATTGTAAAAGATGCAGCTATTAGCAAGTTTACCGTCAGCTTGAACATCGAACACGCGAATATGACGGCGTTCAGAATCGTCGATATAAAGCTTTTTTTCATCCGGTGAAAATGCTAGCCCATTGGGTTTATCAAAATCGTCGGCTACGACAATAATTTCTTTGCCATCAGGAGAGAGGCGGTAAACCCCCTGGATTGGTTGTTCCTGCTGTTCGGGTTTGATGCCATAAGGCGGATCTGTGAAGTAGATAGCACCGTCACTTTTCACGACAATATCGTTGGGACTATTCAGTTTCTGACCTTGAAATTTTTCAGCTAAGACAGTAATCAAACCATCTTTTTCCATGCGGGTGACACGGCGCGTTCCGTGTTCACAAGCAATGAGTCGTCCTTGCTTATCTCTAGTCAAACCATTGGAATTATGGCTAGGCTCTCTAAAGACTGTTACGTCACTACTGGGAGTCAGTTTAAAGATTTTGTTAGCTGGAATATCACTAAAGAGGAGATACTTTTCTTCAGCAAACCAAATGGGTCCTTCAGTAAATTTAAATCCGGTTGCCACCCGTTCGAGCTTTACTTTTTTAGGGAAAATAGTTTTAAAACATTGAGATTTTGCATTTAGACAACCAGAAGCTAATAGAGTTTTTATCCATTTCTCTAGCAAAAACATTTTTCTTTTATTTTGACTGAATACACTTATGAAAAAGCCAAATCCAAGTAAGAAAATAAAAAATAATATGGTTCTTCTACTGAGATGGATGTTGGCTAACACGATAATTATATAATGATAGTCCTGCATCAATCTTTAACACTGTTCCCGTAGTAAATTTAGAAAAATAGTCTGAGGCTAAATAAACAGCCGCTCGACCAATATAACGAGGACTTATTGAACTTTGATGCAGCGGCGTATATTTATGAGGGAGGGGAATTCCCTGGTCATCTTCCGCTACCCAACCGGGAGCTATTCCGTTCACTCTGATCCCATAGGCTGCTAAGTCGATAGCCAATTCTTCTATAATCATTTTTAAGGCAGCTTTTGAAGAACTATAACTAAGCCAACGTACAAGTGTCTCTTGGTGTAAAGAAGTAATAAATATAATAGTTCCCTGAATTTGCTTATCTATCATCATGATTGAGATCAGCTTCGTTAGATACATGGGACCGAAAACATTTGTATTAAAAGTTTTATGCCATTCATCTAAATTTAGATTTTTTATGCCTATTGTTTCAAATTGAATACCTGCATTGTTAATCAGTATATCAATAGTAATATTGCTCTGCACAAAAAAAGTTTTTAAAGCATCTACATCTTCATTGTTTGTAATATTTGAAAGAAAACTTTTAACTTGAACTGAATAGCTAGTTAATTCTTGTTCTAATTTTTCACATCTTTCCCGATCAATTTCAGTGAAAAAAACATTTGCACCTTGTTTAGCCATCTCTAGGGCAATGCTTCTGCCAATATTTTTACCAGCCCCAGTTATCAAAACATTTTTCCCTGCTAACAGTTGATTATCTATTACCCTAGAAGGCTCTACTTCTTGAAGCTGAATAATTGGCTTTGGAGGGATAGATAGAGATGGATTAATGAAGGATTTTAAGGCGGCTTTTAAACGAATTTTAAAATTGATTTTCATGGCAATAACTATGAGTTGTTTACCCGATCACCTGCGGCGCGTCGTCGGTCAAGAGAAGCTTTAAGAATTTTAATATATTCAGTTTGGAATTGGCGCTCTGTAATTCCCTTATTTTTTTTATGAATACGTCGCTTTGCAACCAAATATGGTAAAACCTTCATCCGAAGTTTTAACTCAACAGCACGCACATACCAACTGGCAAATTCTGCTATAGTCCAGTTAGGTTCAAAAGAGCCTACACGGAAAAAAGCATCTCGTTTTATCAGTAAGGCTGAGGGGATATGTCCCGGTACTAACTCAGTAGGACAGTGGATTTTTGCCCTCATACTCTCCTCTAAGTCTGGGCTATAAAACTGTTCGACTAATCCGAATACTAGATCTAGTTCAGGTTCGCTTTCAAAAGCTGTCATTTGACTTGCCAGTTTATCTTCTACCCACAAATCATCAGCATCGAGAAAAGCAAAGAAGTTACCTTGTGATAATTCTATGCCGTGATTGCGGGCAGCAGCACTACCACTGTTAGTTTGAAAATAGTATCGCACTAATGAGCCAAAGCGTTTTGCGACTTCTGCACTACCATCGGTTGAACCATCGTCTACGACAATAATTTCTATGGATTGATAGGTTTGAGCTAGTACGCTTTCAATCGCTTCAGCTAAATAGCGCTCGCAGTTATATACTGGGATGATGACACTGATTAGTAGATGATTTTCCATTCCGATACCTCCTTCTACTTGATTTTTTAAAATTTGCTGTCTAATTAGCTCTTCATCAAAAAAATTTGGGCGTATTCGGAGGCGCGCCCAGATATTCGTTTATCTTAGGCATTCCTGGTAGCGAACTATTAGCAAAGTGCCCTTTTTGCCTGCACCGATCGAGATGTTTCTTGTAAATTTTAATAAACCCCAATTCAATTAAATTTTTTCCCACAGTCATATTGTCTTGGTGTCTTCGATAAAAAAGCGTCACCTGTTCCAGCACCACCTTTGACACCCTATTTTCCCAGGCTCTTACAAACCAATCAACATCTTCAGCAAAACTTAAACTTTCATCAAATAAGCCAATTTTATCAAAAACGGATTTTCGATAAAGGGCACTTCCCAAGTTGATGTAATTATAAGGCTGATAATGTTTTTCAAAGATTGCACCTTCTGGTGTCAACTGAGAAATTTTCAGGTTTTGGATTAATCCTTGAACAATCTCTACTGATGGGTTATATACTAAGTAATCTGTTTGCAATTTTAGGTTATTTTCAGACCACAAGTCGTCGACATCTAGAAAAGCGATCGCATCCCCTTTTGCCATCCTTAAACCACGGTTACGAGCTGCTGATGGCCCGCTATTAGGCTGATAAACATAGTGAATACTATCTTTATAGCGAGCAGCAACTTCCGCCGTTTTATCTGTTGAGCCATCGTCAACAACAATGATTTCTAGAGGCTGATAGTTTTGATTGAGGATATTTTGAATAGCTTCTGCTAGAAACTGTTCTCCGTTATAGACAGGGACGATCGCACTAACGAAGAATTCCTTATTATTCATGGGCTATTGCTTTGAAAGTAAGCTTAAAATGACTTCAGGAATTTGCTTCAGGTCAGTGCCGAGTTCTAGATAATAACAAGGTAGCTGGCTAACAGTTTTTGTCATCAGCTCACAAGCTTCCTTACCTGCACCGGGCAATTGCAGGATTGTACTAGGAACAAGTGCTGCCAATCCTGCCGCTGATGAGGTAGCTTTCAACGTGGTATTGCTTCCCCCAGTAATGCGGGGGATTAAGATAGCTTGAAGCGGAAAACTGGGCAAGATTTTTTCGGGAAAATGGTCGTTGATGAAATAAAGCGCTTTTTCCGAATCTAAGCGATCGCTATTGCTAATTGCCTTAGCGAGAAACGGCAATCTTTGAACATCATCGGCATTTTTTTTGCCAGTGCTGTAAATGCTAAAAACAGTTGGAGTGGGGTCGGAAGTAATCAAACTATAGTCGTCGCTGGCATAGAAAAGCTCAGAGTTAAGGCAGGTTAAAGCTGTAGTTGATTTACCAGACCCCCCTTTTCCGACTAGCAACACGCCGCCACTGGGCATTCCAACTGCACCCGCATGAACCAGTTGCAGTCCCCGCTTACTCATCCAGACGTTAAAAATTGTCCGTAGCGGAGAACCTGCTTCCCAGTAAGGAAGTTGTTCGGTTGTCTCAACCCAATATATTCCCAGGTTGCGATCGCTATCTAAAATACTTAACGCAAACGCTCCCCATTGGAAACTGGTATGAATGCGCTCATTAGTAAACCCGATAATTTCCCCACGCTTTGGATGATGATGATTTATTTGCCAAGGTGGAGGTGGCATTACGGTGTTTGTCGAGGCGCTATCCCACAAACAAACTGTCAGCGCTGGATCTGAAACGGGTTCTGTAGCTAAATGTCCTAAAGCAGGTGTCATGTAGGAAATTAAAGCTGAACCAGCAAAACGCAACCGAATTTTAAACCCGCCTAAGCAATAAAAACGGTCAATAGAACCAGATGCAGCTTCAGCTTTTTCGTATAATTCATAAACCGTATTAAAAAAGGCTAAAGGGTCTTTCGCTTCTGTTTTAGTGGCAATCTCAGATGCCAACTCGTTAGTCATCATGTTGAAAAAACTTAAGGAATTAGCTGAAACCTAGGGGCAAATCCTGACGACTGCCCCTTCCCAATACACCTTGAAGCTGCTGATAATGATGCCAAATGCTGATTCAATCAGGCTTCAACTTTAACATTAGGCCAGCCCACCACCTCATTCACTTCGTGAATGGGGTCTAAAGCTAGCAATTCTTCCATATCTGTATATTTTTCTAAAGTTGGGGGTGAAAAACTCAGCTTTTCAGGATTGTCGTTTGTGGTGCTTGGTGCGCTGTCTATATTTAAATTTTTAGGATCTTCGGTGCCATCAAGAGTAATGAGTTCTTCTTGCTGCAATCTGGCAATAAAATCATTGACAGTATTTTCAATATTTTGGCGATCGCCATCGTAGCACTGGATTATTTTTTGGATAATATTGCTTTTGGAAGTACCTTTAATAATTTCTTCCCAAATATCAGCCCCAACTTTTACTAAGCTATAATAATCTCCCTTATCCAAGTTGACGATTACAACTTCACCATCAATCGTTTCGTGGACAACTTTAGGAGCATTCGCCTTAAATATCTCTGAATGATTCATGATTTTTTTGCTATACTATCAAGCTTTGTTTCGCTTTTCTTAACCCTAAGCTAACCTTGAGATATTCTAATGTCAAGGTATAACCAATTAGGTTTATTACTAAATTTATAGACTTTATAATGATTCCGCTTATATTATAAACTAACGCTTTTAAATAATATTAATTATCAAACAATACATATTATGAGCTTTTGATTTAGTTTAAATTTAAAGCTCATAATATGTATCCGGTTTAAAATTGAAAAAGATTTATTCCTTACTTACTACCATTTTGATTAAGGAATAAATTTTATAGTTTAAGCATGAAAATCATAAGTTTTTTTTACTCAGCTTGAATCTTTTTAATATTTGCTCTCCTATTAGCCTGAGTGGTCGCAGCAAATAGTAAAGGAAAGCTGGAAATTCCGCCAAAGGTAGTAGCAACCAGTCGGTAGTAGTCGGAGTGATTGCTAATTTCAGAGAGTACCGCAGCCTGTCAATCAGGCGTTCTCTGGCTTTTAAATGGAAGCGGGTGGTTGTCCCGTCTTTAACAAATCCGTCCGACGAACGGAAAAGCTGTTCGCATACTTCAGCCGCCAGCAATTCTACCGCTGGGTCAGCCTGAATCTTTTGCCAAACATCATCTGGCAGGGCAGTTCCCTGAAGACGATGTGCCAGCATTAAACCTAGAAACAACATTCGCTGACCGCCCTTAGCGCTAGCTTGCTGCATCAGTTTGACCCAATCTAGCTGCGGATGGCTGCGGATAAGTTCGGCTACGTCGCAGATTCTTGCCAGTTGCGTCCAACAGTCTTTGGTTCCGTGTCCGCAGATGGTTAGCAACGAATTCTCTGGCGAGAGGTTGGGAACTGTCGTTCCAGCAATGGAGACTGGCTCTAGGTCATCCCACAATTCTTTAGAATCGATGGGAAAAGAAAAATACTTTGGCATTACTCCCCAGTGCAGTTCCACCAACACTCCTTTCTGGTGGTTTCTAAATGGATAGGCGGCTTCGCGTACAAATTGATGAATATGAGGCGATCGCACAAAAGCCGCTTCCTGTTCTTGAGTCACTTCGATGCGCTCGATTTTCATCTGGTATCCTTGAGACAAAAACAGCGCCTTTGCCCTTTCGATGTCTCTTTCTTGCACCAGAATGTCTAAATCCCAGAACTGTCTTCTCAACAAATTACCGTAGGCAGAAGCGGCTAATACTGGACCTTTGAAAGGTAGAACCGGAATTCCTTGTGCTTCAAATAGATTCACAAGTCTAACCAGTTCGCCGCTCAAAAATAGGCTGCGTCGCGTGAGGGTTTGAAAATCAGCCCGCAACTTAGCCAGAATATTCTTCGGAACCGCTTCCGGACAGGTGCTGTTTAGGTTCGAATACAAAAGTGGCATCACCCTATGCTCAGTCGCCATTTGCATCAGTTCTGCCCAATCTATATGATTTTCCTGGAGTAAAGTGACTAGCCGCTCAACTCTTTCCAATTCCATCCGAGTGCTGGCACAGATTAGCAGCACTTCGATTTCAGGGCGAGTACCTACCGATGAAGCTTTAGCAAGTAATGTTTGCAATATCTGGCTCCACTAAATTTAGCTAAGTCTGGTAGTAATATTCACAATTCATCAATTTTTATATACAACTACGGCATTATTTGTATAGTTCTGATAAAAATATAGGGAATTTTAGTAAAGATTTAGTAATTTCTAGTTTTTGTCAGTATTTGTACGATGCTAGCGTCACGAAATTTTCACGAGACGAGAAACTCCAAATTTTAGAACCCTGACGAATCAAGGGTTTAAGAAATTACCTTTAGGGTGAGGTGAAAAACGAACACCATTAACCACTTGTAAGAGAGAGGTTTTCTCCGGTTTAAAGGGAAAGTGAGTCTTATTCAAAAAATATTGCTAAAAAAACCCATTTTCTTGAAGAAAACGGGTTGTAACAGCAGCTATGATTTTGGACGCTCTCTTGCAGGCAGTCTTTCTACTCAGCAGGCGCTGCTTACGCGCCTTTCGCTAACAGATGTTTCCACTACCTGCGTACTATCGGCTGTTCGACAGCATCTCGGAACTGTTGCACGTCTTCAGTGAAGCCAATTGGCAGTACACTCACGACATTTTCATGGGGACGGGGAATGATCACCCAGGATTCTACAACGCCACCATAAACTTTTTCTACTGCGGCAATTCCCGCCTCCATTGAGGTTTTCACTTCTGAAACATCGCCCCGAATATTGACATTAAAACGGGCGCTACCAACTCGGATATATCCGACTAGGGTAACTCTTCCAGCTTTAACCATCGCATCTGCCGCTGCTAGGACAGCAGGAAAGCCTTTCGTTTCTATCGATCCAACTGCCTGTGGCATTGGCTATCTCCTGAATTTGAATTTAATTGAGTTACGTAGAGCTAAGAACTAATTGTACGAATTTTCGATGCACCTTTGGATCGAAATGCCCCTTGCCTTTACTTTCCCACTTTTTGACTTGACAAAAGACCAAACAATCGAGTAAACAAAATCCCAATAATTGCTGGGATAGCTGGCAATGTCTACTCGCAATTAAGTTCCGATTGTTAACCAACTACGACATACGGAACTGTTCAACTTTTTGGGTGAAATGAATGGGCATAACAGTTTCAACATTTTCCGTAGGATTGGGGATGATGTAGTGGGAGATCACTTGACCTCCGTAGACTGTCTCTGCGGCTTTAATCCCTGCCTCAACAGCGATGTTGACTTCAGAAACTTTTCCCCGAACGGAGACCATAAAGTTCCCTTTTTCTACAAGTGCATAATGAACCAGCGTGACTGCACCAGCTTTAACCATTGCGTCTGCTGCTGCTAGTACAGCTGGGAACCCTAACGTTTCAATCGTTCCCACTGCCTGTGGCATAAAATCAGCTCCTTGAGTCCCAGCAATATTCCCAGCAATATTTCATTGTACGAGGCTTGTGATAATATTTTTGATTTTAGATTATAAGATTTATGCTTCTGGAGACAAAGCGAGAAGCGTGGCTGCGGGCAGTATACGCTAGCTATTATCGCTCAGATGCAGCGAAGATAGCGATCGCTACCTTTCATAAAGGACATCCTACTAGATGCCGATAGGCTAGAAGTGGAATGATTGAGTTCGCAATGTCAGCATAATTTTCCCACTGAAGCAGCGACTAAAATTACCTTAGATGCGTTTGTCCTATCAACCTTCCCAGATACAGGATGCAAAACAAACACTTGAAAAAAAACGACTTAAAATTTTATGATTTGAGTGCAGATAGATGGTGGCAGGAAGATGAGAAAATCTATGCTCTCTATCATCTCAATCAACCCCGATTTGATTTTTTCGATCGCTATGTTTCAAATTGGCAGGGATTGCAAGCCTTAGATGTTGGATGTGGCGGCGGATTTACCTGCGAATTTATGGCGAAAAGAGGAGTAAAAGTCTCAGGAATCGATCAATCGGCTAAATGTATTCAACAAGCTCAAGATCACGCATCTCTAAGCGGACTTCAGATTGACTATCAACACGGATATTCTGAAAACCTCCCTTATCAAGCTAATACTTTTGATATTGTCGTTTGTGTTGATGTTTTAGAGCATATTGCAGATTTACGTCAGACACTTTCTGAAATTTATAGAATTTTAAAGCCAAACGGCTTGTTTCTATTTGACACAATTAATAAAACTTTCGCCTCCAAATTAATAATGATTTGGCTATTAGAAAATATTTTGCAGGAAATTCCTCGTGGTATTCACGATTGGAATAAGTTTATTGAGCCGCAAGAATTAACAAGCTTAATGCATAGCCAGGGATTTAACAGTATAGAAATTAAAGGGTTTAATATATTTGGTGAAAGCATTTACCAAAACGTGCTTGCTTATATTCACTACAAAAAAACGGGCAAATTTCAAGTAGGAATTAGTAACAATACTTCAGTTATGTATATTGGTAAAGCAATAAAATCGCCTAAATAATTACTGTTTATTATTGAATTCATGAGCAATTAAAAGAAGCTTGATTGTTTGTAAAATAGTTACTGATTTTGTTTAATTTATTTTCCTACTTAGGTTCAGATTCTAGAGGATAATGATTTTCTGGCGAAGCTGACCATTCCCACATCGAACCTGCATAGTTTTTTACATGATTAAATCCTAAATCAACAAGTACAGCCGTGAAGAAAGCTGAGCGGATGCCGCCTGTACAATAAGTAATAATGGGAGTATGATGCTGAATTCCTAATCTTTCCAACTTATCAATAATCTGGTCACGAGGCAGCAAGTTCCCCTTGGCATCTTTCAAATCTTGGAAGTAGAAATGCACCGCACCAGGGAGATGTCCTCCCCGATGTTCGCCGTAAGCGGGAGTTCCTGCATATTCCCTCGCTTCGCGGGTATCAATGACAATCAAATCTTGGGATATCTCTTTAGCGGAAAGATTGGCTTTGAGTTCATCGCGCTGAATTTCCCATAAGGAAGTTCGCTGTACAAGAAAATCACCAGGTTTGGGTTGAGTCACTCCCCAAACAATCGGGACACCTGCTTTAACAAGTGCTGAATGTCCCCCATCGACAAAGACTGCTTGTGAATGTCCTAGCGTGCGTAACATCCAAACAATGCGCCCTTCTTCACCAAAATTGTGCGCTGGATTGCCAAGGACAACGACAGGTTGATTGTTACAAATGCCGACAGCGCGAAGTTTTTCTTGCAAAATTTCTGTATTCTCAATCAACTTTCCCTTATTCGGAGATTGTTGTTGCGAGAATTGCTGCCAAGTGACATGAACAGCACCAGAAATATGCCCAAGCAACCAGGAAATTGAATTGCGAACATCCAGAAGTGTCGCATCCAGCTTAATCAATTCCTTCGCTTCTTCTGCACTGACTACCCATCGATGGGCAAGAGAATCCTGATTCATAACTTTAACGCTACCCTGAAAACTCCTTTGCGTACCTTTGCGCTAACCTTTGCGTACCTTTGCGTTAACAATAAATCCTACAATTACCTAAAAGCCAAAATATGCTTAGCGGTAATCTCTGGCTGTTCAAATTGAGGAACGTGCCCGCAATTCTCGATCCAAATGAGTTGAGAATGAGCGATCGCTCTCTTAAACTTCTGGGCATCATCCGTACCCAACATATCATCAGACTCTCCCCACAGAATCAGCGTCCGCTTATTGATTTGCGGAATTTTATCTGCCAAATTCCAGTAACCGCCACTTTTCATAAACGCGATGATTGCTTCGTGCCAACCGGGCATTTCCATGTGCAGCGCTGCACACCGAATCGCCTCAATTGCAGTCGGTTCCAAGTTGCCAAAAGTGCTGCCCCATAACAGCGCTTGGAGTTTGCGCTGACGCCAATATTCGACTGCCAGAAAGTCTAAGGGAGGAAAGAGATAGGAGGCAAGCGGGAAGCTACCGCTGAAACCTACACTGTCAATTAACACCAGCTTTTTGACAGCGTGCGGGTAAGTGAGGGTGAAGTCAATTGCTGCTGCACCTCCCATCGAAGCGCCTACCAACATAACTGGCACTTGGATGTAAGTTTTCCAGAAGTAATACAGGTGTGTCTTGATGGCGTCGGGGTTATACAAAATTCCCTGCACTCGATCTGTAAAGCCAAATCCCAACAAATCTACCGTCCACGTTTCATTTTGGGCGGCGAGTAGTGGTAGCAAGCAGCGGAACTCTAGCACCGAACTATCAAAACCGGGTAGTAACAGAATTGGGGTGCCACCGTTCCCCTGGTGGACGTAAGCTGTAGCTATCGGTTGTGGCGAGAGAGGAGTTTTAATCGCCTGACGTTCAATTTTTTGAGCAAGGGCGATGGATGCGGACTCGCGCAACTGCTGAACTTGGGAGGGCAGAAAATCGGCAAACATCAGCGTTAGTGTTTCTCCACGCTTTGTAGTATGCGAACTCAGTAAATTATTCAGTACACTGCAAAGTAAATGTGCGAACATCTAGACTTGGCGATGGAAATCGCAGCTATACAAACAAAGTCCGCCTGCCCGGGCTGTAGAGATGCGAAATTCCGCGTTTCTACAAATAAATTTGAAACCTGCTGTCGTTAGGTTTTGCCTGTATAGCCGGGACTTATACTCACCAGGTGCAGGATTTTAGTCCTCTCTCCCCTTGTTTCCATGACAGACTCTCTGCCTTTGCGCGATCGCTATCTACAATTAATCGACCAAATTGTACAAACCACCCTCAAAGGGCAGATTCGCTCGAAAGAACAGGTGTACAAAATGCTCGTCAAGGATGTGACTCCGGGTACGGGCGAAATTTTCGAGCGAGTTTTGGAAGAAACCTTAAGCGCTACCCAGCAACAGGTGGACACGCAAAAGGATGAAATGAAGCTTGCCAAAGCGACTCGTACCTTGAGGGCGATGCAAACGATTCGGGGAGAATGGGAACGGGCGCAGGAAAAGAATCGGGCGACGGATGCGATCGCGACAGCTGTTCAACAAATTATCGCTTCCCCATCAGACGAGAAGCTAGCAGCTTTATTACGGGTTATCGACCCTAATTTAGCGCAAGCTTTGAACTTACCGCAGCTGGCATCTGCACTGAAGCAACAAGCGCCGGAAATTACCCATCCCGAACAAGATCGAGATGTGCAGCAACTTGCTGAAGGTCTTGCCCGTGGCTTGGAATCTTGGCAACGTCTGGAAGGGCACCTGGTAAGCTGGATCTACGACCAAAATCGCTCCTTAGGATTTGAAGGCACACCGGCGCAAAGTGGCCCTTGGGGAGTTTGGGAAAAACAAGTCAATAGCCCTTATCCTCAGGCATTATTCCACGCGCTTGCCCTCAACGAATCAGTAACCGAATTGGTCGCAAAACAACCGCCTGACTTGATTTCCTTCGTTGAGTTAGCAGTAATTTTGCAATACTTGCAGCGGGGGCTAGTGAACTGGTTTGACAAACTGGTTTACGACTCCAAAGTGGGCGCAAGGCTGTCGATTTCCACTTTTCTGACTTTTGCCGTGATTTGGTCGCAGTTAGCGAATGGGTTGAATCAGGCGACGATTCTCAATTCTACTTCGCGCGATCGCTTAGTGAATGGCTGTTTTCAAATTACCCTACAAATCCTTAGAACCTTTTCCCAGCGGCAATACTTCCCCCTCTACGGTGGCATTTTCGCCTCATTTTCCGGCGCATATCTCCGCACGACCCTTGACTATCTAGATGCACCGCTGCGACAAGTCGAAGGTACGCAAGAAAAAGCTCGGATTTTGACATTAATGGGTTATTCCCAACGGGCGCAAGGTCGATATGCAGACGCGATCGCATTTCATGAGCAAGCCCTAGAAATCGCCAGAAATGCAGGCGATCGCCCTTGTGAAATTGCCAATTTCAACCACCTCAGCCGCACCTGCGTCGCGCAAAAAAACTATGCCGAAGCTATCAGCTATAGCCAACGGGCATTAATTCTCTCTCGTCAGACGGGAGATAGATTAGGGGAAGCCAATGCCCTCGCCAATCTCGGCTACAGTGAAGTCTTTCAAGCTCAACAATTAGAACAAATAGAACCGGAAATTTACGAGACAGCCATCAACTATTTACAACAAGGATTACAGTTATCAGAACGATTAGGCGACGGTCAAAGTAAAGCCCTTTGTTGCAGCAGTTTGGGAATTGCTTTGTTGATAGTAGAACAACCGCAAGAAGCGATTAAATACCTAGAATCTGGCTTACAAGCCGCCCAATTTTCCGGCGATTTATACCTGCAAGGACGGAACTTAGCTTACTTATCCGAAGCTCATCATAGTCTGCAAAACATCGATAAAACAATCCTTACAGGTAGCCTAGGAATGTATCTTTTAGAGCAGATTGCTGCTGAAGAGTGGCGGAAAACCGCAGGCTTACTCACCATCTTACAGGGACAACTGGGAGCAGAAGCCTTCCAGAAAAAATTGCAACAATCGCGCCCACAAATCATCGCTCTCATCGGCGTCGATGGCTACGATTATATTCCCCAAATTTTAGAACAATACAAACAATCCATGTAATCATCTCCCCTATCTTCCTTTGCGTACCTCTGCGCTAACCTTTGCGTACCTTTGCGTTTAAAAAACACCTATGAACTTCTTCGATAAGCTACTTAAAGCAATCGAGCGCAATCAAAGCTTACTGTACGCAGGACTCGACCCAGACATCGAGAATCTCGCTAAACGCGATGGGGCTAGCACCATTCTCTCTTCAGTCGATCGCATTCTTCATAGCGATCGCCTACAATTTGCGATCGCTCAAACCGCCGATTTAGTCTGCGCCTATAAACTCACGCTTGGCTTTTATCAAGCACTGGGGGCAACAGGTTTAGAACTCCTTCAGCAAACCCTAGCAGCTATCCCCGCCGACATTCCAGTAATTTTAGACGCCAAGCACAGCGACCTCAACACCAGCACCCTGTTTGCCCAAACCGTCTTTGAAGACTGGAAAGTGGATGCTGTCACCTTGAATCCTTACCCAGGACTTGACTTAGCGGCTCCCTTTTTGGTCTATCCTGGCAAAGCCGTCTTTGTGGTCTGTACGACTGACAACCCATCAGCCGCCGTGTTGCAAGAATATCCAGACACCGGGCTACCCTTTTACATCCATTTGATAAAAGAAGCGCAAACTTGGGGCACCCAAGAACAACTAGGGCTAGAAGTGGGCGCTGCAATGCCGGAAACTCTGACTCGCATCCGCAATATTGCACCAGAACGCCTCATATTCGTGCAGGGATGGTCAGAAAACCAAAACTTAAGTGAAATTCTAGCGGCTGGCTTAAATAGCTATGGAGAAGGGCTACTCCTGCCAGTTCCTCTAGATTTATTAACTGCCGAACACCCCGCTGAGGCTGTCCAAGCCTTACGCGACAGTGTTAATGAAGAACGGCTCAGAATTGTCCAGGAAAGCCCCACCTGTGACTTGTGGCTTCCGGATGTCTGCTTCTTGCAACATTCTCCCAACCGAGATTTGATTTTGCAACTTTACGACCTGGGTTGCATTATGTTTGGCGATCGCGTGCAAGCCTCTGGAGCGATTTTTCCCTACTACATCGACCTGCGCGTCATCATCTCCCAACCGCAAATCTTCCATCAAATCTTGAGTGCTTACGCCGAGATTCTCAAAAATTTGCACTTTGACCGAATAGCTGGAATCCCTTACGGTTCCTTACCCACCGCTACAGGGTTAGCGCTACGCCTAGACCGTCCGATGATTTTTCCGCGCAAGGAGGTAAAATCTCACGGCACCCAACGAGTCATCGAGGGTCATTTCCAACCGGGAGAAACCATTGTCGTTGTCGATGATATTCTCATCAGCGGCAAGAGCGCTATGCAAGGGGCAATGAAACTCAAAGATGCTGGATTAAATGTCGAAGATATTGTGGTGTTGATCGACCATGAAAAAGGAGTCAAAGATCGGCTTCAGGAAAACGGCTATCGGGGTCATTCTGTGCTGAGGATGGGGGAAGTTGCCGAAACGCTGTACGAGGCGGGGCGGATCAATTCCGAGCAATTCCAAATTTTGAGCCATTAGCCCCGCCCATTGGAGGTCATCATACAAATGCGTCTACGCATCGTTTAACAGTCTCAAGTACCGATGAAGAAAGGCTCTCCAATTCATAGCCGCCTTCTAAACCAAATAATATTTTGGGTGTAATCTCTAAACAATAATCAGTGATGATGCTGTAATCTTGGGGCTGTAAATTGATTTTAGAAAGCAAGTCTGTTTGATTCGCATCATACCCAGCACTGATGATTAATATATCAGGACAAAAATCTTTGAAAAAGGGAATGACGCTCTCCTCGAATAACTTACAGTAATCCTGTATATTACTGCCTGGAGCAATCGGAAGATTCAACACATTGTTATACTTACCCCGTTCATCAGGCTTTCCAGTACGGGGATAGCCAGGGGATTGATGAATGGAACAGAAAGCCATGTTAGGGATATTTTCTACGGCTGTTTGGGTTCCATTCCCATGATGTACATCCCAATCAAGAATTCCAACTCGCTGAATTCCGATGGATTGAGCGTAAATGGCAGCGATCGCTGCATTGCAGAAAATACAAAAACCCATTCCTTCATCTTTGAGGGCATGATGTCCAGGTGGTCTTGCCAGAACAAAAGCTGGACGTTTTAACTGCGAAACCACATCAATACCATCTAACCAAGCACTGACTGCAAGGCAAGCAACATCAAAGCTTTGAGGCGAGATTTGAGTTGATTCAAAACACCCCCAACCCCGCTCAGAATAACTACGAACTTCCTGAATGTAATCAGAGGAATGAATTTGTTCGATCGCAGCGATAACATTTCTTGAGTTAGAAGGATTCAGCCATCGGATTTGATCAGCTACAGTTGAGCTTCGCAATTTATCGACAATAGCAGTGAGTCGCTCTGGCTGTTCAGGATGCATATATCCTGTTTCATGCTGAAGAAATTTATCTGAATAGAAGATGGTAATCATTCAGTTGTTTCCACAATTTTGAAATTACCGCTAGACCCTTCAGGTTGGGGTTGAACGACCGCCTGCATACGAAATCTATGAGAAGGTAGCTGATTGGCAATCCCACTACTTGTTATACACGACTGGTTATACCCGGTGTTGAGGCTCAGTCAAGCTCACCGTCTCCCAAACTTTCTCTTTGACTTGTACTCCACCTTTCTTGCGGTATGCACATGGAACAACTTTCGAGACTCCTACAAGAATAGACTTCATCTCCCAACCGCAAATCTTCTATCAAATCTTGAGTGTTTACGCCGAGATTCTCAAAGATTTGCACTTTGTCCGCATTGCCGGAATCCCTTACGGTTCCTTAGCCACGGCTACAGGGTTAGCGCTGCGCCTAGACCGTCCGATGATTTTCCTCTCAAATTTTGAAAGCTTTTAAGTTAGGACTGACGCAGAGATCCCACTCACTCCCCGATAAATGAAGGGTTAGTGAATCTCTAAGTTTCAAGCTTTCAGAGCGTAAGTCCTGTAAATAATTTTCTCATCCGTAATCCTACTGAAATCCAATCGGATGAGGTGCGCGTATTAACTGTAAGTTACTGATTTATGAATGAGGAGACACCAACATGGAGAGGGAAAATACCTTTGCCAAAAGATTCTTGCGTCCCAGCAAAACATTCTCACGGCGTGGGATTATGGTGGCGGGGACTGTGACTGGCGTAGCGAGTGCTTTAGGGCTGACCGCGATCGCAGACGGTGCCAGTGCTGCCTCTAGAGAGGATAAAAGAAATGATGCTGCCATCCTCAATAAAGCTTTGTTTTTCGAGCATCAAGCGATTTGGGCGTATGGTTTTGCGGCAACAAAGCTGAGTGACACCGATGTAGGCAAAGCTGTTTTGGCGTTGGCACTCCGCAACCAAGCCGATCACAAAACGCATCGGGATACTCTGGCATCGGTGGTGAAAAGTTTGGGAGCTACCCCGGTGACGGCAAAATCTAGCTACGATCTCTCGTCCTACATCAAGGCAGGAGAAGGCAACATCGACTCAGATGTGAATATTGCCAAGCTAGCACTCGCTCTGGAGACTGACGCAGCGATCGCTTATACCAGGGAAATTGCAAAGCTAAAAACCCCAGCCTTAATTACCGCAGGCGCAAGCATTGGTTCCGATGAATCTGCCCACGCGACAGCAATTCGCGCCGCTTTCAAGTCACTGGGCGTTGATATCGAAATCGTTCCCGCATCCTTCGTCAGTGCTGATACTCGCAAAGACTGGGTGCTGAAAGTCTAATTCAACGGTAGCCTCATGAAGCCTGTAGGCTTCATCTGTTAGCCTGAGTGCGATTCCACAATCCGCACTCAGGCTATATAGGAAGCGATTTGATATTCAACTTAAGAAATTCCCAGAGTAATATAAACTCTTAAAAAAATCTCTTTAATTTTAATTTTCTAGTAAAAATCATCAAAAACGTCTTGTAATTGATAAAATTTCAAAGCAAGCAGATTCCGAAGCGTCAATTGCGAAAAAAAATTTACCAACGAGCAAATGACTTGGGTGGTGAAGAGAATTGGAACACTTTGAGGTTAGCGAAACCGTCTTCCTCCCCATAGAAACCGTCTGGGAAGCTCACGAGGATGTACATCTGCTAGAACGCATCTCTCCACCGTTTCCAGTCGTCAGGGTATTGGATTCAAACATTATTTGTGGTTTAGGGACGCGCTTTACAATCCGGGTAGAACTTTTCGAGCAGATAGGAATCGACTGGCAAGTGCAAATTACTCGCTGGGAACCTCCGAGAAGATTTATTGATAAACAATTGCGCGGCCCATTCCAATTCTGGGAACATATCCATCAGTTCATTCCCATTTCTGACACAGAGACACGCCTAGTTGATGTCATTAATTTTGAACTGAACCCGTTTCTGGACAGTACCGCGATCCGCTGGGGTTTAGAGACAATGTTTCAGATGCGGATGAACAACCTCAAACAAACGTTGTTAAATGAAAATTTTCGGAGAAATTTGAAGAATTCTGATGAAAGATAAACTCCTCAATTGGCTCAATCTGATTTTAGTCGCAGATGTGTTCCTAGTTTTGCTCAGTTTTGGGTGGCTAGCGATCGCTGTTGTCGGTCACTCGGTCGGCATTCCCCTCGGTCTCGATTTGTGGTACAAACTCTGGCAACCCTTGTTTACCCCAGCGCTTGGAGTTCTCATGGGAGGGGCAATTTTGAGTGGGATAATTAGCCAAATCTCCAAGCGCCTGAACTCTAAAACCGAGTCTTTAGACTTATAAGGACTGGAAACACAAACTTATTGAATTGGGTGGTTTAAAACATGCCGGATTAACCACAAAGGCACTAAGGAAACACAAAGTTACTTCCCTGTTATTTCCCTTAGTGTCTTTATGGTTCAAAAAAGTGCTTTCCACGGATACCTAGACGATGACAAGTTAGACGGTGACGACGACTCCCCCACTTTCATTTGCCATCTTATCTACCGCGCACACAGCATAAGTTCCCGGCTCAACTGTGGCAAACGTGGCCTCTCTTGAAAGGATTCTTTGCAGCGTCCAAGTTGTACCAGTTTGCTTATAAAGCGTCCAAGAACGAATATCGGGAGTGCTAGCAAGATTCCATGTCAGCTTGCCATTTCTCAACCCCAGTGCTGTTGGGGGCGGGGGTGGTGTCGTATCTCGCCAGGGCATCGGGGGTGCTAGTGCGGGTTTAGTATAAGTCGAGGTTTTGAATTTTTCATAGATGCCCTGACGATTTTCAACGAAGGCTTCCATACTGAAGAAGATATTCCCTAAAGACAAATTCCCGCTCAAGTTGCGAGTAATGTCAACTTGCTTTTCTATCTCCGTAAGAGTCCAAGCCTTGCCATCCAACTGCCCCAGATTATTACCGGCGTAAATATGTCGATCTTTGGGGTTATTCTCCGTCCACCACTTCAGCAACACGGGGTAACTTTGTGCAGTTTGGTCGATGCGCCAGTAGAGTTGCGGGGCGAGATAATCAACCCAGCCTTGCTCTAGCCATTTTTTGGAATCGGCATAAAGTACGCTGTAGGCATCTAGTCCCCGAATTTGAGATGGTTGTCCGGGACGATAAATGCCAAAAGGACTAATGCCAAACTTGACGTGTGGCTTGGTTGCCTGAATTCCCCGCGATAGGCGCTGAACCATTTGATTTACATTGTCCCGCCGCCACTCACCTAAAGAAAGTTTCCCGCCAGCCGCCGTATAAGCGGCGTAGGTTTTATTGTCGGGAAAAGATTTGCCTTCGATGGGATAGGGATAGAAATAGTCATCCAAATGAATGCCATCTACGTCATAGCGACGCACCACATCGAGAATGACATTGTATGCCCTGTCCTGAACCACTTTCAATCCGGGGTCCATCCACATCTGATTACCCCATACATAAACTGCTTCGGGGTTAGTGACGGCGATGTGAGGACGGGCTGGCGGGGAATTGTTGATAGAGACTCTGGCGCGGTAAGGGTTGAACCAAGCATGAAGTTCAATATTGCGCTTGTGGCATTGAGCGATCGCATACTCCAGCGGATCGTAAAATGGCTCTGGTGCTTTTCCCTGGCTTCCAGTCAGCCAATAACTCCAAGGTTCTAATTGCGAAGCATAAAAAGCATCCCCTTCCGGTCGTACCTGCAAGACCAGCGCATTCATTTTCATCGCTTGCATCCGGTCAAGGATACCGATAAGTTCGGCTTGCTGTTGTGCAGCCGTTAGTCCCGGTTTGGAAGGCCAATCACTGTTCCACACCGTTGTCACCCACGCACCCCGAAACTCCCGTTGATGGCTGACTTTGACGGTTGGAATCTGACTAGGTGGAATGGTTTTTGGAGGCACTACGAGGTAGGGAGATTCAATCCGAGAAGCTTCGTCGAGATACACTAAAGCTTGATAAATAAAAGCCGCAACATCGCCACGAGTCGCTGCCAGATTGGGATTGAATAATTTTACATTCGGGTAGTTCGCTACCAGCCCTGCTTTCGTCGCGACTGCGATGTCGTCGGTGGCATAGCTAGGAATTCCAGCGACATCTTGATATATCTGTGGAAGTGCCGTTTTTAAATCAGATTTTACGTTTGCAGCAATTTGCAAGCCGCTGACTAGAGAAACCAAAACTTGCGTTCGGGTAATCCTCTCTGCTGGACGGAAGCTGTTATCGGGAAAACCACTAATAAATAGTGTTTCGTAAGCTTTTTTAATCGCACTCGCCGCCCAGAAAGTAGAAGGAACATCAATAAAGGGGACATACTGTCGTTTTACAGGTCTGGAAAATGCTGTGGCAATTAGGGCTGCAAATTCAGTGCGGGTGATGGATTGATTTGGGCGAAAAGTCCCATCTGGAAATCCGTTAATAATGCGACGCTGGGCTAAAGCTTGAATGAATAAGCGTGCCCAATGAGTTTGAATATCAGAAAACTGAGTAGGGGAATTTACCATAGTTGTTGGTAATTGGTAATTGGTAATTGGTAATTGGTAATTGGTCACTAGCAACAAACCAAGGATTCAGGACTACTGACGATTAACCATTACGCTTGATAAGTTGTTCTAATGCTTCAGAGAGCACCTGTCGTTGTTCGGAATCGTAACCGCGGCGTTCTAAAAATGCTTTGTAGCTACCTTCGCCAGTAACGGCACTTTCCAATAACTTTTGAGACACTTCGTAGACAGAAGGAAGTTCCACCTGTTCGATAATTCGAGTGGTACGCGATCGCACTCTTTGGGATGATTGCGCCATCTCTTCGTTACCATTGCGATGATGGGCAACTGCCATCACCGCAGACATGGCTACATTTTTGACTAATAATTCTGCAACGGTGTCTGGATTTGACTGCAATGCCCGTATAACAGCAGCAGAGGGATTATCTGCGATTGTCCCCTCTGATGTCAGGTAGGTGACGAAAAAGCCTCTTGCACCATTTTCAGTTTTCACTAATTCTGCAATGGCTGTTTCTATTTCTGCTTCGGATAATTCCCCCGCTTGCATCTGGGAAAGCAAAGATTGAGTCAGCGCGATCGCACTCTCAAAGCTTACTTTTTCTGGAACTGTAAACGCAGATCCACTCATAATTGTGCCTGAAAATCGTTCTCATGCGATGATAGCCAATTTAGAGTTGTACCAGGTTAAGCGATCGCATTCACAATTTACAGATTTGCCGAATATCTACATTTCCCCCGGTGATCATCACCCCAATTCGGGCACCCGGTTCTTTCACCACTTCCGACAGCAAAGCGGCGGCGGCTAAGGCACCCGTCGGTTCCACTACGATTTTCAGACGTTCCCACAAGAAAAACATCGTGGTGCGGATGGCTTCTTCCGATACCGTCACCATATCATCGACGTAGTGCAATACGAGTGGGAAGGTGATGTTTCCCAGGCAAGGAGTGCGTGCCCCATCAGCAATCGTGTCAGGATTGTTCGTAGTATGCAGCGTTTTACTGTGAAAAGAGCGTGTCGCATCGTCGGCGCGTTCTGGTTCTACCCCAATCACTCGGCAATTCGGTGAAAGGGTTTTGGCAGCGAGGGCGCATCCTGATAGTAAACCACCGCCTCCGCAGCAAACGAGAAGTAAATTGAGGGAACCGACTTCTTGAAAGAGTTCTAAAGCAGATGTACCTTGTCCGGCGATGACATGAGGATGATCGTAAGGGGGAATTAAAGTTAAACCGCGCCGATCTACCAGACTTTGCGCCAAAGCTTCCCGCGTGGTTTCCTGACGATTGTACAAAATCACCTCAGCACCATAACCACGAGTTGCCGCTTGCTTCACGCCTGGGGCATCATCCGGCATGATAATCGTGGTGTGGATGCCCAGCAATTGTCCGGAGAGTGCGATCGCTTGAGCATGATTCCCTGATGAATACGTCAGAACCCCGCGTGATGCTTGTTCTTCAGATAGCTGTGCCAGTGCATTGTAAGCACCCCGAAACTTAAACGAACCCGTGCGTTGAAAGTTTTCGCACTTCAAGAATACTTGAGCATTGGTGCGCTCGTTGACCGTTCTGGAGGTCAAAACCGGCGTGCAACGGGCAATTCCAGCCAACCGCACCGCCGCAGCTTCCACATCGGCGCTCGTAACAGGTAGGGCACTGAAATGAATCGCAGACGGGTTGTGTTCTGCCATAACAAAATCCTATCGCCTGTAAAGATGCTTCAGGATAGTCTTCATTGGATTCGCTAAACACTTTGCATCATCCAACATCCTTGCATCCCACCGATACCAATCCTAAATGGATTGTAAAACTCTCTCCCTTGTGTCTCTGGAGCGTTCTCTTTGATTCGTGAAGGCAAGATATCCAATTTCTCTCTCGAAATTGGATATCTTGCCTTCAACTCAAATAGAACTGTTATAGTAGCCTAAGTAGAATTGCTTATAGATGTTTATCTATAGATGCCATATAAAGCCTTGATGGTAATTTCTAAAATACACTTAAAAATCAAAAAACTTATTTGTTAAAAAATATTTTTACCTATAGACATTTATCTATCAGTACCATATAAATTCTTGATGACAACTGCTCTAGGCATAAAAACCTATGATAGCAAAGAGTTATATAAGTTTTTTTTAGATGATTTATCGCTTAATTCTTTAAATCAATTATTCCCTTTTGGTTACTTGAACCATTAAGATAAGCAGAACGCTTAAGAAATTATTAATTCGGCATTCGCCTTACTGCATAGGTTGGTTAGGGAAATTACGGGTTGGCTGAAAGCAACCCTAGCTTTGCTGCAAGTTTGGAGGGAATTCAGTGGTTCAGGCTCTCATCGATACTATTTGGTTAGTCCCTTGCTATGCCTTAATTGGTGCTATTTCCGGGCTATTATGGTCGCCCGGTGTCATCCGCCGCACAGGGCCGCGCCCCGCTGGTTACATTAACTTGCTGATGACCTTTTTGGCATTCGTTCATAGCTTAGTGACTCTGCAAGCGATTTGGAACCAGCCGTCTCAAGAAATAACGTTTACATGGCTGTCGGCAGCGGGTTTGGATTTAAATTTCCCCCTAGAAATCTCAGTAATTAACGTTGCAGCGATCGCTTTAGTAACCGGGTTAAACCTGCTAGCCCAGATATACGCGATCGGCTACATGGAGATGGACTGGGGCTGGGCACGCTTTTATGCCTTGCTGGGGCTTTTTGAGGCAGGGATGTGTGCTTTAGCTTTGTGCAACTCCTTGTTCTTTAGCTACGTAATCCTGGAAATCCTCACCTTGGGGACTTATTTGCTGGTAGGGCTTTGGTTTAGCCAGCCGCTAGTGGTGACGGGGGCGCGGGATGCTTTCTTAACCAAGCGGGTTGGGGATTTAATCATGCTGATGCCAGTCATTGCCTTGTATCCCCTGGCAGGAAGTTGGAATTTTAACGATCTAGCAGAATGGGCAAAAACCGCTGATTTAGACCCTACACTAGCCGCGCTATTAGGTTTAGGTTTAATTGCTGGCCCGATGGGTAAATGCGCTCAATTTCCGTTGCATTTATGGTTGGATGAGGCAATGGAAGGGCCGCTTCCCAGCACGATTTTGCGGAACTCGGTCGTCGTGGCAACAGGTGCCTGGGTGTTGATTAAGTTGCAACCTGTGTTAGCGCTTTCTCCGATAGTGTCGCTGGCGCTGATATCGATCGGTGGTGTGACGGCGGTTGGCGCTTCCTTGATTGCGATCGCCCAAATTGATATCAAACGCGCTTTATCCTATTCCGTCAGCGCCTACATGGGATTGGTATTTATCGCCGTAGGCACTCAGCAAGATGATGCAGCTTTGTTGTTGATCTTGACTCATGCGATCGCAATGGCGCTGTTGGTAATGAGTGTTGGTGGAATTATTTGGAACAACATCACCCAAGACTTAACCCAACTCGGCGGTTTATGGTCGCGCCGTCCCATATCCGGGTTAGCCTTTCTGGTTGGGACGCTGGGGTTAATCGCTTTTCCGCCTTTAGGCAGCTTCTGGGCATTGCTGAAATTGGCAGATGGTTTGTGGGCAACTCAACCTTGGCTAGTCGGGTTATTGCTGGTGGTCAATGGTTTGACAGCCTTCAGTTTAACGAGAGTGTTTGGGCTGATTTTTGGCGGAGAACCCAAGCCAATGACTGTACGATCGCCAGAAGCATTTTGGCCTTTAACTTTCCCCATGATAGTTTTGGCCGCCTTCACCCTCCACCTCCCCTTAGTGTTACAAAGCTTGTCGCTACTGCCGAGTTGGGCAACTCTCAATAAAGATATGGCGCTGCTGTTGATTTGGTCTAGCATCTTTGGTTGCAGCCTTGGCGGGATAATTTATCTGAATAAAATGTGGAAAAAACCCGTCCAACTTCCTTGGAAACCCCTGCAAGATTTGTTGGCTTATGACTTTTACACCGCCAAAATTTACCGCGTGAGTATTGTTTTCAGCGTTGCTTTAGTTTCCCGCTTCATCTCTGCCTTTGACCGCTACTTAGTGGATGGCTTCGTTAATTTTGTCGGAGTTGCTTCCCTTTTCGGCGGACAAAGTTTGAAATACAGCACTTCCGGACAATCCCAAGCTTATGCGATGACGATAGTAATGGGAATAATTGTCTTAGGAATGCTATTATATTGGCGCTTCTTTCATGCCGCTTCACCACTCTTTGTAGCACTCGCTCAATAGGTCGAGAGTGGGCGATCGCTGCCCTACCAAACTAACTGAAAACCCGGTTGGTTGAGAACTTTTTGTCATTAGTCCTTTTTAAATTGCAAAGGATACATAACTAATGACAAAATACAAAGAGAGCAAGTCTTTAACCCTTAGGAAGGAAGCTACGAACCAATGAATTCAAAAAAGCAGAAAGGACAATTCTCCAGACGGAATTTGCTGAAATTTAGCGCAGGCGCAGTAGGAGCAGGGGTCGTAACTGCCGGACTCGGAACCAAGTTGGTTTTCCCCGACCAAGCCGTTGCAGAGAATGACATGACCCCCGATCAAGCGCTGCAAAGTTTAATGGAGGGGAATCAACGGTTTATTACCAGAAAAACTAAAAATATCAACCGAGATTTTCAACGTTTGACCGCCGTTGCGAAAACTCAGAAGCCATTTGCGGCGATTCTCAGTTGCGCGGATTCGCGGGTTCCTTCTGAGATTATCTTTGACCGGGGATTTGGAGATTTGTTTGTATGCCGCGTGGCAGGAAATATCGCAACTCCGGAGGAAACCGGGAGCCTAGAATTTGGGGGTTTAATATTAGGAACCAAGGTAATCATGGTCATGGGGCACAAAAGATGTGGGGCGGTAGATGCCACCATTAAAGGTGCCCAAGTGCCCGGTCAAATTGGTAGCTTAATTGAGGCAATAAAACCAGGTGTAGAAAATTCAAAAGGCAAACCCGGCGATCGGCTAGAGAATGCTAGCAAAGCGAATGTTTTGGTTCAAGTAGAAAGATTGAAAACCTCTCCTGTTATTTCTCAGTTAATTCAGGAAAATAAACTGAAAGTTGTAGGTGGTTATTACGATTTGGACACTGGCAAAGTCACCTTACTGAGTTAGGTAGAGCTATAGCAATCCTATTTAAGTGGTGAGATGTCTTCGATTAACGAAGCGCGATCGCGTGTTAACGGAGGGAAAAAAGAGAGAAGAATATCTCCTACATAAATTGGGATTGCTATATAGCCAAACCGCCGTTTCTATGATTCTCATTCAGCCGGTCAACAGAAATCAGCAATCAGGAATCAGCAAATAACAAACCATGCTCAGCACTTTTATTTGGCTACCCTTTTTAGGTGCCGCTCTCGTCGGATTCTTACCTAACTTATCTGCTAGTCAGCTCCGTTTACTTGCATTAGCGATTATCAGTGGAATTTTATTAGAGACAGGATTTCTTTTAACCCAATTCGACCTGAACAATGCCGGGATGCAATTCTCTGAATTTATGCCCTGGATTGAAAAATTGGGATTGAATTACAGCCTTGGTGTTGATGGTTTGTCTTTACCGCTGTTGGCTTTGAATAGCCTGCTGACATGGATTGTTATTTACAGCACCTCAAAGCAGATTACTCGTCCTCAGCTTTACTATTCTTTAGTGCTGCTGGTCAATGCTGGAATTGCGGGTGCCTTCCTGTCGCAGAATTTGATGCTGTTTGTGTTGTTCTACGAACTAGAACTGATTCCGCTGTACTTGTTAATTGCCATCTGGGGCGGAACTGAAAAGCGTGGCTACGCAGCGATGAAGTTTCTCATTTATACAGCGCTTTCTGGAATTTTAATTCTGGCGGCATTTTTGGGTATAACTTGGCTGGGTAACGCTCCTAATTTTGATTACAATGCCAACATTGCTCAAGGTTTACCGTTACAAGCGCAGCTAATCCTGCTAACAATGCTGGTAGTGGGTTTCGGAATCAAAATTCCCCTAGTTCCGTTGCATACTTGGTTGCCAGATGCTTATGTCGAGGCTTCACCACCCGTAGCCATTCTTTTAGGTGGCATCCTGGCAAAGTTAGGAACCTATGGTTTAGTACGGTTTGGTCTAGGAATGTTTCCCGAAACCTGGACAATTGTGGCACCAGGGTTAGCGATTATCGGAGCGTTTAGTGCCGCTTACGGGGCGCTGAGTGCGATCGCTCAAAAAGATATCAAGCGCATGGTCGCTTATAGCTCTATTGGTCACATGGGCTATGTTCTGTTAGCCGCCGCCGCCGCTACACCGCTTAGTTTACTCGGTGCCGTCATGCAAATGGTTAGTCACGGCATCATCTTAGCCATCCTTTTCCATTTGGTGGGTGTTATCGAAAGCAAAGTTGGCACCCGCGATTTAGATGTCTTGAATGGTTTGTTGAGTCCCCAACGCGGCTTACCGCTTACCACTGCTTTGCTAGTTCTAGGCGGAATGGCGAGTGCTGGTATCCCCGGTATGGTAGGCTTTATCGCTGAATTTTTAGTGCTGCAAGGTAGTTTCATCGTATTTCCAATTCCAACCCTAGTTTGTGTGGTTTGTAGCGGTTTAACGGCAGTTTATTTTGTGATCCTCATTAACCGCACCTGTTTTGGCAAACTGAACAATGCCGCAGCCTACTATCCCAAAGTTGAATGGGTTGAGCGTACCCCAGCTTTAGTTTTAGCAGCCTTAATCTTCTTCTTGGGAATCTTCCCCAATTGGCTGGTGCGTTGGAGTGAACCGACAACAGCTGCAATGGTTGCTACCATGCCCGCGACTACTACTCAGCAAGTTGCTATCCACTACCAGTCTTCAGTTCAGCAATAGAAAATTACTTTCATTCCTCTCGTTACGGCGCTCAGCCTGGAAACGAGAAACCTAAGCCCCCAGCTCCCTTAAGCGCTAGGGAAGGGGTTGGGGGACAGCTAAAAATACCGTCCTCACAACAAAATAACGACTCATTAAAAAACATTCAGCAATTCACCTAAAAGAACTAAAAATGGTACAAACTCCATCTAAGCCTTCAACAAAATTACCTCCTTCTAACCATGAATTTGCCGAAATTATTCACCGCTTAGAAGCTGGTGGTGCCATGCTGCCAGATACGCCGGAAAATCTCATGCAAATTATCGGTATTTATAAAGCGTATGCAGTACCGATGGATTTCTACTGGCGCGACCTGCTTTATATTGCCGAGCATGTCTTTTTAAATCCCTTTCCCTTCTTTAAATACTTCCTGCCCAAGGAGTATTTAGAGTTACATAATCATTACGCTGGAGATGATGCAGATTTGCGAATCTGGCGTGGAGAAGCCACTGCTCATCCCGAACTTCTAGAGTTTATGGAGAAGGGCGAAACTTCTAAAATGCCCAAGTTATTCCATCACTTAGGGCATGACCGAATTAATATGGAATTTGCCGAAGCTTGTATGCAAGCAATGCTTTGGCACGGCAGAGATATGGGCTGGGGTAAATTCGATGCCTATCTGGATACCGATGAATATAAAGCGAATGCAGATAGAGCAATTAAGGCTTACTTCCAAGGCAATCCGGCGATGCTGGGATTGTATAAACTGTTCCCTGATATGTTCTTAGAACAGGTGCGCCAACTGTCTTACTACAGTAATTTAGGCTTGTTCTGGGAAGTGATGGCTCCAGTTTTCTTTGAGATGTCCGACCTCTACGATGAGGGGAAAATTACCAGTGTGCCGGAAGCGATGAATTTTCTGGTAAATGGAATTTTTGCGATCGCGGGTCGTCCAATTTATCATCACGTTTACATTCGGGGTGAAAAGTATGAAATTATCCCCAAATCTTGCGGTTTCACATGGCTGTACGAAGCAGCATTACCGTATGTGGAAGCTGTATTCTACCGCACGGCTCCCTTCCGGGGTACAAAATCTTACAATGCTCAGGCAAAGCAAGTTCCGGAAAATCAGAAAGATTTCCACTATGGAATTCTCTATGCTGATGTATTTCCGGTGGGAACTGCTGGCATTCCGCCGACATTGTTAATGCAGGATATGCTGCATTTCCTCCCACCCTATCTCGTGGATTACTATCGCCAACACTGCCGCGGTGAAGATGATATGTTAATCCAATTAGGGATTACTTTCCAACGCTCGATGTACTGCGTTACTTCTGCTGTTATCCAAGCATTGCGGACGGCACTTCTCTATCCTTTAGATGACTCCAATCCGAAGCATTTACAAGCAAATCGGGAGTTTTTTGAAGCTCAGATGGATCGCTTTAAGCGTCCTGAAGCTCGTTTGCGGGATATTCAGCAGTCGGATTATCGATAGGAGATCCCCCCAAACCCCGCGCTAACGCGCCGCTTCGCTAGAAAAAAGGGGGGCTTTTAAAAGGAGCGCTCGCACTCTGATTCCTCCAACACACCTCAAATAGGGTTTTTAAAAAGGGAGCGAGCGCTCCCTTTTTTTTATTTAACCCATTAAAATTACCGTGTCGATAACGTGAATCACGCCATTATCCGCTTCGATATCTGGTGCGAGAACTGTAGCATTTTTCACCTCAAAACCATCAGAACAATCAATTCTGATGGGTGAACCTTCAACTGAGGTGACAGAACTTACTTTCTCTAAATCGGCTTTCATTAACTTGCCAGGAACGACATGATAGGTGAGAATTCTGGCAAGCTGGGGAATATTTTGCACCAAGGTTTGAATCGTTCCGGGTGGAAGTTTGGCAAAGGCATCATCATTCGGTGCAAAGACAGTAAAAGGGCCAGGACTTTTCAGCGTGTCCACCAACCCTGCCGCTTGGACAGCAGTTACTAAAGTTTTGAAAGAACCCGCACCAACGGCAATATCAACAATGTCAGCCATCTGTTCTCACTTAATAGATTGTATGGAAAAGCTCTGATAACAGTGTAGGGTGAGCCTTGCCAATATTATTGGATTGGCTATTTGCGATCGCTTTAAATCTTTAATGTTCGTTAAAAGCAGTTGTAATCTCTTGATCGCAGAGATTTGTTCACGTAGACAGAACCACCTGATTGCGTCCGCGTCGTTTGGCTTCATAGAGAGCTTTATCTGCGGCTTCATTGAGTTGGGTCGCTTCATCTACGTTGGGAAAGACAGCGATGCCACAGCTAAAAGTAACCGAAAACTCAGCGCCGTCAGACTGCTGCCGAACTTGTGCAAAACCTTCGCGGATTCGGTTGAGAACTTGCACGGCTGTTGCACCATCTGTATTCGGGAGGATAGCCGCAAACTCTTCCCCGCCATAACGACCCGTGATATCAGTTTTTCGCAAACGCTGCTGTAACAGACGGGATAAACTTTTCAGTACGCGATCGCCTGTGAGATGACCATAAGTATCGTTGACTGACTTAAAATCATCAATATCAATCATGGCAAAGGCAAGGTTCGTCTTTTCCCGCCGACCTCGTTGCACCTCAATACTGAGTTGCTCTTTAATCGTCGTATGATTGAGCAGCCCAGTCAGACTATCGCGCACCATCACCGAACGTAAAAGACGCGATCGCTGCACTCGCGGCATCACCGACGCAATCAGATGATTTGGCTGAATCGGCTTGGTTAAAAAATCATCCCCGCCTAGCTGAATCGCCGCTAGCTGCTTATTCAGATCCGTCTCCATCGACAGAAACACAATCGGAATGCCCACATAAGCCGGTTGCTGACGGATCACCGCTGCCAGTTCCACTCCATCGCATCCCGGCATATACATATCCATCAAAATTAGATCCGGTCTGAACTCAATTAACGGCGGCATCACCTGCAACGGATCTGTCACCACCAGCGCCGTCATTCCCGCCTGTTCCAAAGTCCAACCATAGAAGGATGCCAAAGGCGCATCATCGTCAACAATTAAAATGCGATACGGCTCTGGTGCTTGCGGCACTGTCAGCAAATCCAGCGCATCAATCAATTCTCCAATATTAATTGGCTTGGGAAAATACGCCTTTCCACCCGCTCTCACCGCCTGTAAACGAGCCATGAGATCGTTTCTGGCAGAAATAAACAAAACTGGCAGCGGTTGCTCTCGGTGCTGCTGGATGGCAGTAATTGTTTTGGGGCCAGCGAGACTGTCTTGGGGGAAAACAACATCTACAATTGCAGCGGCAGGTGGTGTTTGCGCGATCGCCTCCTCCAGTTCAGCAATTTTGTCAAAAGTGCGAACCTGATAACCAAAACAACTGATTTGCAACGCCAAATCCTGCGATAGATGCGGATCGTCTTCCACCAAAAAAATCAGCCGATTCTCTGTCCAAGGCTCTTGAGACTGCAACGGGGGGAGGTTTAGATCCAGTACACAAGTGTCCTCCACTGCGATCGCCTGTTTCAATCCTCCTACCAGCACGCAGATTTGTGCTTGCTCTTCTGCGGTTGGCAACTTTCCACTATCCAAAATCGCCTTGAACACCAGTTCCAAGGTTCGTGCCGCATTCCCTAACCCCAGCAACCCAAACGTGGCACTAGAACCCGCCAAACGGTGCATCAGGTGGTGTAGCGTTTCCAAAGGTGAGGCAGCGGCTTCTAGCAGGGACTGAGGCGGATTTTGAGAAGACGAAAGGGGCTGAACCTTTGAGGTGCTGAGGGGTTGATGTTCTTGATTCTCTCCTGCTCCGGGCAGGGTTTCCCCGCCCCTACATCCTGACTCCCCAGCTACGGTCCCTCTTTCCTCAAGGCTTCCCAGCAGCTGATTCCAAATTGTTTCAATCTGCTCAATTCGACTCGGCAGTTGTTGCCTATAGGCAAGGCGTAGGGCATTGAGTTGTTCTTGCGGATCTTGAAGCGCATCAATCATGGTACTGGAACCACATACGATTGAGAGTTGCAGAAAGGGTCATGGGATCGAACGGCTTCGCAATCACATCCAATACACCAAGTTGCTTATAATAAGCTACTTCATGGGTTTGCACTTTGGCTGTCAAGAAAATTACCGGAGTGCTTAAAGTTTGCGGGAGTTCCCGCAGTGCCTTTAGGGTGGTCATCCCATCCATCCCAGGCATCATCACATCCAGCAAAATCAAATCTGGGGCAAATATCGGCGCTTTCTGAATCGCTTCGCTCCCAGAACTACAGACTTCTACCGTGAAACCGCCGACTACTTTCAAACCCAAGCAGGCAACGGTCTGAATGTCCGGATCATCTTCCACCAACAAGATACGAGTTAAAGATGGAGTTGTCATATTGCTTTTGATTGATTACTCATTAATTTAAACTGAGTCGGAAGAAAAAGCATATCTATAAAAAAAGAGAAGATTCTACAATTCATTTGGGATTGCGATAGTTTAGGGTTTATTGTTATTCCCTCTACGAATAACGAACTCATTCCCTATCTCCAGAAAGTAGTCAGACTAAATTATTAGTAAGCTCGGAAAAGCGCTTTTTACTCCCCGTCTTACCCTTGCCATGTTGAGTTCCTTACCTCAAACTCCACGCCTCTCAACGCGGAGAACCAAGCAGGATGGGAATGGCTCCCCAGTTTACAATATGACATGGTTTAATTCGGTCATCCTACTAAATATTTTGATTTTTAGTTTATAAATTAAAAATTTAATAACAACTATTTAAACTCCATTAAATTTAAGTTTCAATAAACGTTTAATTTATTGAAACTTAAAAAAACAGAATTAAGAAGCGGAATTACCGCGTCCAATTAGGGATTTAATCGTTTCCAGCAACTGCTGATTGGAGGTGCGGGACTTGACGAGTGCCGCAGCTACGTGATGTGCCGCCTCCATGCCAACGGTATTGGCGGAGAAAATGACTGCGGGGATGGAGGAAAAAATCTGATTGTTGAGATCCGCTAGCAATTCTAGACCAGAACCATCCGGTAAACTGAGGTCAAGAATCACTAAGTCAAAAGTTTTAGAAGACAGCTTGTGTCTTGCCTCATGAAGATTTTTAGCTGAATCAATTTCGGCGATATTCTGCAAAATTGTTGAGACCACCTGAGTTAAATCCGGATCGTCCTCAACATACAAAATATGAGGCTTACTGTCTGAGTTCTGCCGAACTGCTTGGCGGACAGATGCCATCAATCGCGCCTGATCTATTGGTTTATCCAGCCAGTCTATCACCGGCAATCCACCGCCACTGAGTTGTTCGCGCCCCTGTTGGGCTTTGGCAGAAACGACCACAATCGGGAGACTCTGAGTATTTTCATCTTCCCGCAGTTCGCGGATCAAAGAGATGCCATCTTGACCGGGTAGCGCCAAATCTACAGTCATCGCTGCATAGCAATTTTCTGACAAAAGCTGCTTGGCTTGGGCTGCATTGTAGGCGATATCTGCACTTAAACCTTCTTGTTTCAGCATCAGCGACAGCAGCGTGGCAATATCGGGATCGTCTTCACAGATAAGGATGGGGAGACTTTCCGGCGAGTGGGAAGTCATAATCTTTGAGATCCGTGCTTCTTGCCATTCTGGTAAATCGAAGTAGAAAGTCGTCCCGACATTCGTTTGAGTTTCAAAACTAATGTGTCCTCCGAGTTTTTCTACGATCGCTTTGCAGATACTTAAACCTAAGCCAGTTCCTCCCTTTTGACGGGTATCTGAGGAATCTGCTTGAGCAAATTTCTGAAAAATCCGAGGGCGAAAGTCTTCGGGAATCCCACAACCGCAGTCGGTAACGGCAACGCGGATGGTATTTGGCGATTGAGTTGGACGGGAAACGGAGAGGGTGACGGTACCATTGGGGGGAGAGAATTTGGCGGCGTTGGAGAGTAGATTCGTTAGTACCTGCATCAGGCGGTCGCGATCGACATTTACCTGAACACCGGACAACTCAGACTCCAGTACCAACTGCACCCCAAACTGTTCGCCATAGCCCCGGTTCGCCTCCAGCGCCTGCTCTACGAGTGGCATTAGTTCCAGCGGCTGGAGATGAAAATCCATTTTGCCGGATTCAATCTTTTCAATATCTAAAATGTCGTTAATCAGGAGAATCAGACGCTCGGTATTTTTATAAGCAATATTCACTAGCGCCTTTGCCTCATTGGGAATTTCACCCGTCACACCTCCAGCAATTAAACTCAAGGAGCCTCGCACCGAAGTGAGCGGCGTCCTCAATTCATGGCTGACGATGGAGACAAATTCGTTTTTCAGTCGCTCCATCTCCTTGCGCTCGGTAATATCGCGCACGATTGCCAGCACTTCATCCGCTCCGTTGACAACAACGCGAGCTTCATAATCGCGCACAGAGCCTATCTCTCCGGTTGGGTAAGCGGGATTCAAGGGAGCGAGCAGTTGATATTCAAAAACTTGGATCTCGTTAGCAGACAGCGCTTTGGCTACATAATGCAGCATTTGCTGCGCTACCTCGGTTGGCAAAAGCTCCTGCACAGTTTGACCGATGACTCGAGCGGGAGCGATCGCCCGAACGTCATTTTTAGCGGCTCTGAAGTCTAGAAAGGTGCCATCTTCACGGATGCGAAACATCGAATCTGGGATCGCGTCGAGGAGGGCGCGAGTTTTGGCTTCACTTTGGCGCAACACTTCGCTTTGGCGGAGGGTTTCCTCTACTTGGATGCGTTCGGTGATGTCGGTGGCGACGCCAATTGCGCCCATGACTTCGTTGTTGGCGTTTCGCAGGGGCGAATAGCGAACCTCGAAGGTCAATTTGCCCATTTTTACCAGGGATGTTAAGGCTTTGCCGGATAGCGCTTGCCGAACCTCTTCGAGAATCTGTGGGAAGCGGCGGTACACCTCAAAGATGGATTGACCAACCACCTTACCCGCTTCCAGTCCCAAAGTATCCAGACCGCTCCCTTCGGAAAAGGTAATGACACCCCGATCGTCTAAGGCAAATAGAACGATGGGCGCACTTTTCACCACAGTCCGCAGACGTTCCTCGCTATCGCGCAATGCAGTCTGAGCGGCTTGCGATCGCGCTAGTTCCGCTTCTACTTGCTCGAACAAAGCGGCTTGTTGAATGGCGATCGCGATTTGCACGCTCAGTGCCTCTAGCAGTTCGACTTCCTCATATTGCCACTGCCGCGACGAGCGACAGTGATGGGCAATTAGCAACCCCCACAAGTGGTCTCCTTGCAAAATCGGTACGACTAGATTCGCTCGCACCTGAAATTGCTCTAACAATTCAATATGGCAGGGGTTGAGCTGAGCCGTGTAGATATCTTCAATGACACGGATACGACCTTGTTGATAAGCCGCAGCGTAGGTTTTGCCAAAGCACGGATCTTTGATATTGCTTCCCAGCACCGCCAACCACTGGGCACTCACGGACTCTACAACGACGGTGCCACTTCCATCCGGCTCAAAGCGGTACAAGATCGTTCGGTCTGTCTGAAGAAACTGCCGCACTTCCTCCACGGCAGTGTTGAGAACATCCTCCAGCTTCAAGGATTGGCGGATACGCTCTTGCATCGCTCCTAAGAGCTGCTCCCGTCGCAGAAGCTGCCGTAAAACGGCTTCAGCCTGCTTGCGGGCGGTAATGTCGGTGTGAATCCCAATCAACCCGACTACATTACCATTGTCATCGGCGATGGCATCAGCCCGAAGCAAAATCGATATAGTGCGATCGCTACGAGTACGCATCTCGACTTCACCACTCCAACAGGAGTTGCCTTGTTTGATCGTGCTGATGACTTCACGAGCGACATTCGGATCGCAGTAGCGGATAGCTGGCCCCCCAGCCGCATTTATTTCGTCTGTGGTGTATTCAAACAATTCCACAAACGCCGGATTGTGATAGAGGGACTGCCCTTTGGCGTTCGTAATGATGATGGCATCACTCGCATTTTCAACGGCTTTGCTAATCCGAATCAGATGTTCTTGGGCTTCCACTCGGTCGGTGATGTCAGTTTGGACACCCACAAAGTTTGTGAGTTTTCCTTGGGGATTCTTTACTGGCGCAACTCGCAGTTCGTTCCAGAAAAGCGTCCCATCTTTGCGGTAATTCCGCAAGGTGACATTGCACTCTTTTCCGTCCCGGATTGCCGTTCGCAATTGAGCGATCGCCGGTTGCTCTGTATCGATTCCTTGCAAGAAGCGGCAGTTGTGCCCTAAAACTTCGCTCTCGGAGTACCCGGTCATTTCCTGGAAACTGGGATTGATATAAATCAAGGGATTGTCTGGCAAGCTCGCGTCGCTAATCACGATGCCGTTATTGCTAGCAGCGATCGCCTTCTCCAACAGGTGTAGGTGTTCCTGTGATGGATGGCGCTCGGCGATCGCATCTCTCGACACGATCAATCCGCCGATTTCACCTGTGCCAGTGCGCCACGGCTGTACTTCCCACCTTACCCACTCCACAGTTCCATCAGTACGGGGTAAAGATTCTTCAACCTTCTCGATGCTTCCCGCTAAACAACGCTGATGAATTGCCTGCCAACGGTCTGCTACTCCACGCTCAATTTCATAGTAAGAGCGCCCGATAATATCCTCACCAAGATTTTGCTCCGTCAGCCATCGATGACTGAACAGCAGGTAACGCATCTTGCGGTCGAACATGGCAACGGCTGCTGGCGCTTGCTGGATAAACAGTTGAAGCAACTCTTGGTTATCGGTGTAATTCATGAGTCAGGCTGGGGGTGAGCGGGAAGTTAAAGTGACGCAGCTAAACACTTCTATTCCAAGGGTGCCCAAATGCAATCTTTAGCTATCATCGGCATCACCAAATCGCTGCTTCCGGGCGCTGACAATCCGGCTCAGTGCAGGAACCGATCCCTCCTTAGCCCCTTTTTTAAGCGGGAATTAGATTGGAGGATTGGGGAGATCGAAATTGAGGGCGTTGGAGCCAAAACTCATGTCACAAGTCCATGAAATTTTGAATTTTTGGTTTGGCAAACCCGATGAGGCGGGTTATGGGAAACCCCGTAAAGTCTGGTTTACCAAAAAACCGCAGTTTGATGAGGAGATCCGAACCCGCTTCTTAGGAGACTACGAACTAGCCGCAGCGGGTCAGTTAAATCCCTGGAAGGAATCGCCCCAAAGCTGTTTAGCACTGATACTGCTATTAGATCAATTTCCACGCAATTTGTTTCGCGGGAGTGCCCAAGCCTTCGCTACCGATAGCCTTGCTCTGTCTGTGGCACAGCACGCAGTTGCCAATGGCTTCGATCGAGAATTGCTGCCAGTCCAGCGATGCTTTATTTATTTACCTTTTGAACATAGTGAAAATCTCGAACATCAGCGTCAGTCAGTGGAGTTATTTCAGCAATTGGGCGACGATCCTGACTGTATTGATTACATTTCCTACGCAGTTCGACACTTCGAGGTAATTGAACGCTTTGGGCGATTTCCCCATCGCAATCAGATTCTCGGTCGAGAGACAACGACCCAGGAGGCAGAGTTTCTTCAGCAGCCTGGGTCGTCATTTTAACGATTAAGATGCAACTGCATTGACTGTCTTGTCGCGCTGTCCCCTACTTACGAGTTGCTCGTTAAAGGACAGGGCGCTTGGCTTGCACCTTCACCTGCAAACCCGCTGTATGCGGTTGATACTCTTTCAAGTCGATCTTGACTGGCTGGACGTTCCAAATTTCTTGGCAATACTCCTTAATCGTGCGATCTGAGGAAAATTTCCCCGTGCGAGCAACGTTGAGAATTGACATTCGAGTCCAGTGCTTTGCGTCTCGATAAGCTCGGCTGACTTCTTGCTGGCAGTCAATATACGCTTGGTAGTCGGCAAAGAGCATATACTCATCCCTGTCTAGCAACGATTCCACAATTGGTTTGAAAAGGTCGCGATTGTCGGGTGAGAAGTAGCCGGAAGCGATCGCGTCGATCGTTTGTCGCAGTTCGGCGTTGCTATGGTAATAGTCTCGCGGGTTGTATCCCCTTGCCTTCAGTGCATATACTTCTTGAGTTGTCAAGCCAAATAAGAAAAAGTTTTCAGGCCCGACTTCTTGGCGGATCTCGATGTTGGCACCGTCCAGCGTTCCGATAGTAAGCGCCCCATTCATGGCGAACTTCATGTTGCCCGTCCCGGAAGCTTCTTTGCCCGCCGTGGAGATTTGCTCGGAAAGATCGGCGGCTGGATAAACTCGCTGACCGAGAGAAACCGAGAAATTTGCCAAGAAAACGACCTTAATGCGATCGCGCACATCCGGGTCATTATTGACGACTTTCGCCACCGAATTAATCAACTGAATGACCAGTTTGGCAATGTAGTAGCCAGGAGCGGACTTGCCTGCAAAAATAAAAGTCCGGGGCAAGATATCAACATTGGGATCTTTTTTGATCCGGTTGTACAGCGTAATAATGTACAGCACATTCAACAGCTGACGCTTGTACTCGTGAATCCGCTTCACCTGAATATCAAACAGAGAATCTGGATTTACTTCAATGTCGTTGTAGAGCAGAATGTACTCTGCCAAGGATTGCTTATTTTTGCGCTTAATCGACGCGAAGCGAGAGCAAAACTCAGCATCGTCAACAAATGCTTCTAGCTGCTTGAATTGATCGAGTTGTGTTACCCAATCATTGCCAATTTTCTCGGTAATCAGCTCAGACAGATGGGGATTGCTCAGCAACAACCACCGGCGCGGTGTCACCCCGTTCGTTTTGTTATTAAACTTTTCGGGCCACAATTCGTAGAAATCTCGCAAGACATCTGCTTTGAGCAAATCGGTATGCAGTGCTGCTACCCCATTGATGGAATGGCTGCCCACGCAAGCTAAATGCGCCATGCGGACGTACTTCTGGGCACCTTCCTCAATAATTGACAATCTCCCCACCCGCGCCTCATCTCCCGGATACTTGGCACGTACCTCATCGAGAAAGTGACGGTTAATTTCATAGATAATCTCTAAGTGCCGAGGCAACAGATGCTCAAACAAGCTCACAGGCCAGCGTTCTAGAGCCTCAGAGAGCAGTGTATGGTTCGTGTAGGCGAAGACGCGCCGAGTGATGTACCAAGCTCGGTTCCAGCCTAATTCGTACTCATCCACCAGCAACCGCATCAGTTCGGCAACCCCAATCGATGGGTGCGTGTCGTTGAGCTGGATAGCGACTTTGTCGTAGAACCGATCGAAAGTCCGGTGAATGCGCTGATGCGAATTGATAATGTCTCGGAGAGAACAACTGACGAAGAAATACTGTTGTTCTAGGCGCAGTTGCCGACCCTGAGAGGTGTTGTCGTTGGGATAGAGAACTTTTGAGATATTTTCAGAAAATATCTTGTTGGTAACGGCACCGGCATAGTCACCGCTGTCGAAAACTTGGAAGTCGAACTCTTCAGAAGCCCCCGCCCGCCAGAGACGCAGCGTATTCACCGTATTGTTGTTGTACCCAGATACGGGTGTATCGTAGGGCGTCCCTAAGATTTTCCGATCGGGAATCCAACGCACTCGATAACGACCTTGTCCATCGCTGTAAGCTTCTGTATATCCGCCGAACTTCACTTCAACGGTTAATTCTGAGCGGCGAACTTCCCAAGGGTTGCCAAACCGGAGCCATTTGTCGGGGTGTTCGACTTGAGCGCCATCCTGAATCCATTGATCAAAGATCCCGAATTCGTAGCGAATGCCGTAGCCAACTGCCGGAATTTCTAAGGTGGCGAGGGAGTCGAGAAAACAAGCCGCCAGACGTCCTAAACCCCCATTGCCGAGTCCGGGTTCTGATTCTAATACTTTGAGGTCGTTGATGTCGAGTCCGGACTCGTGGAGAGCTTGGCGTGCCCGTTCGTACAAACCTAAATTGAGTAGGTTATTGTCCAACTGACGACCCATCAAGAACTCTGCCGATAGGTAGTATACGGTTTTGACATCTTTGTCAATGTAGGTTCTGCTGGTGTTAATCCATCGGTGCAGCAAGCGATCGCGCACAGTATAAGCGAGAGCCATGTAGTAATCATGGGGCGTCGCCCAATACTCATCTTTTGCCAGCAGGTAATACAGATTATCTGCAAAGGCCCGTTTCAGGGTCACGACCGTCATCCCAGTGCGATCGTCTTCCACCTGAACTTCAACGGGTTCAATGGGTTCAATGGGTGTCTCCAAGTGGTCGGCGTGCCCGTCATACGGCGGCTCAAAACGCCCCCCCTGCGAGGGCTGATGACTACTTTCTGTCATGTATCAATCTCCGTTTAACAGCAGTCTGTTGCTAGTCCCAATCCTGTCATAACCGGCTTTAGGCTGGCACGGCGGGAAGTATTGGCGGGAAGTATTGGCAATATGCCTCCGGCACGCTGCACGAACGCATCTTCACAAAACCCGTGCCTAAGCGAATTGTGTAAATCTTTAATTTAAACCCAAAATTATTATATTTTGGCTAATGATTTTTATAGTTTTTTATTAAGCAAACTTAGAGAAATAAACATAACTCTTTATAGCGGCTAATGGTGAATTTTCTCAGGGTTCCAGCAGTACCGTGCCCTTAAAAAAAACAGATACAATAACTTTTGTTACAATTAATCTGTAAATAAATGCAGACTAAGCCGTTTTTTTATTAAAAAGTAACAACTTTTTAAGGTTTAATGTCCGATTTAAAAATTTTTGGTTCAGCATCAACACAGAATCTTCACGATTTATTCCCTAAATTAGATGTAAAAGTAAAATGAAAGATTTACTAAATACTACAGGGAGAGAAAATAGCATGAGCTTGCTGTCTTGCTTTGCGTGGTTGAAAAACGGCTTTCTGGGAGTCCCGCAAAAAACAACTAGGGAACTTATTGCACGACATTAACATTCGATAGGGAAAGAACAAGATTGTTAAGTGTTACCTAGGAAGAAGTAGTGAATATGAATGGTGAGACACTCAAAAGCAAGTATGCAGCAGGACAAAGAGACTTTCGGCAAGCGAATCTATACCGAGAAAAACTCACCTTTGCTTGTCTAGATGGAGCGAAGTTCAGTCAAGCTAATCTAGGCATGATCAACCTCAGGGGTGCAAATCTGCGTGGAGTAGACCTCCAACAAGCACACTTGATGAGGGCGAACTTGAAGGATGCAGATTTAACGGGAGCCAACCTGGAGGGAGCGAATTTAGCGGGAGCAAATCTCAGCGGAGCCAATCTTACGGGAGCCAATTTGAAAAAGGTAAATCTAAACCGAGCCGTATTAGGTGGAGCGAACCTGAGTCAAACTAATTTAAGGTACGCAAATCTCTGTGAAACCATTCTGTTTGGCGCAATTTTAACAGGAGCGATTCTGCTCAAAGCAAATGTAGCTGGGGCAGTTTTGCTGAAGACAAATTTGACCAATGCGGCTGTAATTGAAACCGATTTGAGCGAAGCACGCTTAGAAGAGGTCACGATGCCTGATGGTACAATCCATCAGTAATCGGTACGATACTGCTCAGTGCAAAACATTTTTTACATTCTGAAAAACCGTTTGTGAGCAGCCCTAATTAAATAACCGATATACTTTCACCTTGTCAGTTGGATTTAGCCAAAGCAAAATCTAACGCTAAATCCGGCAGTCTTGGTGGGTGCTGTGACCTCAAACGCCACTTGTTGGCATTACCGTTAGGGCATCAATCGGATTAGGCTGAGTTTCGTGCTTTCACCTAACCGATAGGCGATCGCATCTGACCTTGACACCATCTTGACACCATAGAGAAAGACACGATTAGTTCCTTGATTCGTAAGATATATTCTTGAAGGATGCCACTCCCTTGTAAGTAGGCTTAGCCTCCATCCTATTTACTCACCACCAGAAATTTTTATGGAAACCGTAGCGTCGATTTTGCATCAATCGGACGGAGAAATTAGTTTTCTTGTTGATGATGTCCAGGTATGTCGAGATATCATTCCTGTTAGCGAGGCTTGGAGTAAATTTGAGGAGCGATTAGGTTCTCCATTATTGGCATTCAGCCACAGTAACTCATTTGAAGTCATTCAGGAATCAGGGAATCATCCTCTAGTCACTGCTGTTCATATTGCCCACAGCGAACATCGACCGCTGTTGCTGACTCCAGATGCAATTTGGCTGACGATTGCCCAAGGGTTTGCACAACACATCAACAATCATGCCGAAGAGTTGCGATCGCGTTTTGTGGGTCATTCAGGCAAGCTGGAGTTAAAGGTTGAGACTCAAAAACTCGCTCAACCGAGTGACTGGGCTGAAGTGATTGAACAATGGTCAGAACGCATTCGTCACAATGTTCAGCCCGATATTCACTCACTCATGGTGTGCAACTTCAGCACCACTACATCCATCATTCAAACCGCAAGTCAGGTGGTGATGATGGATGCATTGCAGCAGTATTTTGATTATATAGTCCGTGGCATTTGCGGCATTCCTTGGATTACAGTGCGCGGAATAGAAGCCGACTGGCGCAGTATCCGACACCGGGTTGAAGCGATCGCTGCTTACGATTTGGGTTGGTGGACAGAACGACTGTTGCCAATTTGTGACGCTTTGATTGACACTGTTGCTGGTAGACCTCCACTGAAATTTTGGCAGCACATATACAAACCAAAGGAGATATACAGTGGAAAGGTGATTACAGGATGGTTAGCCGAGCTATTTCCTTACATTAATCACTCCGTCACCCACGCTCCTACATACAAGAATCCGATTCTAGATATCCCTCGTGCAGAACTCACGGTCGAGGACGGAATCTCACCAACAGTATTACCCACGGGACTCTCTAAAGCACCGATCGTACTCATTACCTCTCAAGGAGAAGGTTATTTAGAAGTGGTTGCAGGCTTTATTGGAGTTCGGCAACAAGATGGCTATCTCCAACCGGAAATCGGCTGGGCAGTACGGGAGCAAAATCGATTTCTCAGGTTCCTAAACACGCTAAAGCAAAAACCCGGTGTGCGATTGCCGATTGATTGGTCAGAGTGTCAACCCCCACTTGCAATGCCAAAGGAACTGACTCAACTCCACAGCCATTTCGACGGTGGCACAATTGTTGGTCAAAGCGAATATCCTTGGCACATTCGGGCATTACAGGACTATACTCATCACGAGTTGAAAGGTATTAACAAACCGTTCACTGGTTTCATCGATATTCAGGGCGATCGGTTCACTGGTTTCATGGATATTGAGGGCGATCGCTGCATTGCCTACGGTTATGTACGCCGCCTCAACAGTAGAAATCGCCTTTGGGAATGGTGGGTGATTGTAGGCAAACCCGTTTGGGAAGGAACCATTTTTGGGGAAGAAGTTTGGGCATTCACAACCGAAGACGTAAAGGTAATTGCCAAAGGAATTCCGCAACTGTTTGAACGTATCGCGAAAGCTAAGGGACAATACTACTTTGACGATCCTGACTTCCAACCAGATGATTCATTGTCGGCATCCAGATAGTTTTGGCATCCGATTCAATGGCATCACTTACTCTGATAGGTGCGATCGCGCATTCGCCTAAGCAGCCCCATTCTCCGCATACAAAGGCAATTTCACAAGTGCTACGATTGCCAGTAAATGCGCTCAACTCACATACCCAGTGTCCACATCCATACCATCTGATACACTAAATACCCAAACCATTGCGGCAGTACCAACAGAACCCGTGTGGCGTTTGAGTGTTGAGCAGTATCACCAGATGATTCGTCTTGGCATCCTAAGCGACGACGATCCGGTAGAGCTGCTGGATGGATGGTTGGTCTACAAAATGCCGAAAAATCCGCCCCATCGTGCGACCACAAAACTTACTCTAAATGCCTTAGAAGCGGTCATTCCAGAAGGCTGGTACGTCGATACTCAAGAACCTATCACCCTAGCCGATAGTGAGCCAGAACCGGATGTGGTGGTCGTTCGGGGAAGTACCCGCGATTATCTTGATCGTCATCCCGGTGCCTCTGACATCGCTCTGATTATTGAAGTTGCCGATTCTACCCTAGAGCGCGACCGTACCTCAAAACAGCGTCTCTACGCTCGTGCTGGGATTCCGATTTACTGGATTATCAACCTCCCAGAAAAGCAGATTGAGGTCTACACCGAGCCGGTTGTGGCTGAGGAATCCATCTATCAGCGTCGTCAAGATTATCAACTGTCTGATGAAGTACCTGTTGCGATCGCAGGGCAAATAGTCAGCCCTTTATCTGTGTTGGACTTGCTTCCTTAAGTGCTGATGGCTGATTGGGTTTAAGTAGAAAAATGGTAGCTGACAAAGGAAAATTCGTGAACCTAATCGATAGGCGATAGGCGATCGCGCCTAGTCTATTAACTCTCTCTTTTTATTGAAGCCTTTCTCTGTCCCTAGGTGGATTAGGCAATTCGTAACTCTTCACTACGATCCCAGTAAATTGAACCGTATAAAGCACTAGAAATTAAATCAAGGTAGGAAAATAGAATGAGAATTTTCTTTTGGGTAACTTTGTCTTTTGTCAGTGTTGGGGCGATCGCCCTTCTTCTCCAACCCATTATTGACGTTCATTAATTTATGTTTTTTTCTAACCAAAAGGCCAGTCGTTAGTTCAGTTTAGCCCTTTCAATGTAAGGGCTAATTTTTATCTATTATTCCGTCCCAAAGTCTTACCTTAACTAGCTTGCTTTTGTTAATTATAGCAATCGCCAAGGTAATTAGGACGACAAGCATAAGACATGCTCGATTGCATCTCGCAAACAATTAAACTGGTCGAGTTGTTTGCGGATGCGGCTCTTGAGCCAAGACC
>NZ_JAMPKD010000027.1:0-92821 GCF_039961915.1 Trichocoleus sp. DQ-A2 | reverse complement strand
ATCACCTTCTGACGCAGGTCATAACTATAGGGGTTTGCCATGAGCAGCTTGAATAACTTCAGGACAACAGGTGATCTCTACTCTACGTCCTAACTATCTTGGCGGTTGCTATAGTATTGCTTACGCTTGTGCTGTCCTGCACTTTTGCAGACGAGGGATGGCAGAAACGATCGCAAAGCGCGTCCCCAGGATGTTCGCGTTCGATGCAAATGCCATTTGATTTTGAAAAAATTTGTTTTAGTTAAAATTTAGATAGGCGCTCTTTAAGAAAAAGTAGCGATCGCTGTAATCGTCGCTGTTCCGTCGGGTAAGGCTTGAAAGTGGTTTTTTACAGCTAGAACTCAACAAAACCGAGATAATAGCTACGTTTCGGCATGAGCAGCCATAAAACCATTTGATTATCCCTAAAAGCATTTTTAACCGATTTGTTTATGCCCGCAGTACATTTACCACCTGGCCCTAAAGGTCATTTTCTTGTAGGTCATCTTCCAGAAATAAACCGCGATCCACTTAAGTTCTTGAGCAAATGTGCTAGAGAGTATGGCGATCTTGTTTGCTGGCAGTTTGGGCCATTTCCAGCTTTTTTAGCGAACCATCCCGACTTGATCGAGCAAGTCTTGGTCACTCAATATCCCAACTTTGTTAAAAGTAGCGTGTACCGACGCGGATTGCGCGTTGTAGGTAACGGCTTACTAACCAGCGAAGGCGACTTTTGGCAGCGTCAACGCCGTCTGGTTCAACCAGCTTTTCATCAGGAACGAATTGTCGCCTATGGAAAGGTAATGGTTGACTATACTGAGCAATTAATTGACCAATGGCGCGATGGCGAAATCCGCGATATTCATCAAGATATGATGTTGCTGACCGAAGAAATTGTGTCAAAAACACTGTTTGATGTTGATATTAAAGATGAAGCGGAAGGAGTGCAGGCGGCACTAAATGCAGTGATGGATTTTAATTCCAATCTTGCTAATCAATATTTCCTTCCTGGTTGGGTGCCTACTCCTAGTAACTTACGCTACCAACGAGCAATTGAAAAATTGGATGCGATTGTCTATCGCATTATTAACGAGCGACGAGCTAGCGGTAAGGACACAGGCGATTTACTCTCTTTATTGCTTCAAGTGCGGGATGAATCTGATGGAACTGGGATGAGCGATCGCCAAGTGCGAGATGAGGCAATGACTCTCTTTTTGGCGGGTCACGAAACGACTGCTAACGCTATGACATGGACATGGTTTCTACTTGCACAACACCCAGAAGTAGAAGCGAAATTGCAAGAAGAATTAAAGACAGTGTTGGGTGATCGCGCACCCACGGTTGCCGATTTACGTCAGTTGCCTTATACAGAGCGAGTTGTGTTGGAATCAATGCGACTGTATCCGCCAGTGTGGGGAATGAGCCGACGTGCCGTAGAAGACTGCGTTCTGGGGGGGTATGAGGTAAAAGCGGGTACAACTGTGTTTATCAATCAGTGGGCGATGCACCGAGATCCTCGCTTCTTTGAAAATCCAGAAGTTTTTCACCCGGATCGTTGGGCAGATAATTTCATCAAGAAGTTGCCCACCTTTGCCTATTTTCCTTTTGGTGGCGGGTCGCGAATCTGCATTGGCAAGGCTTTTGCCATGATGGAGGCAAGTTTACTGCTGGCAGCGATCGCGCAAAAGTTTCGCCTGACGCTACAACCAGAGTATCCGGTGGTGCTGCAACCCTCGTTAACACTCCGCCCAAAACATGGGATGAAGATGTTAGTGACTCAGCGATAAGCGATCGCGCACTACATCTTAGAGTTTTGGTGAGAAAGTGTTTAGCCCGATTTAATATCACTACCTTGCGTTAGCAACCTTAAGTTGAGTGACTTAATTTTTTAGAAATATCTAAAGGCTGACACTTCCTTCAGAAAATGCCAGCCTTTATAACTTCTATTGAGTAGAACTACAAACCAGCTACTCCGCGATAAACACTTATAACCACCGTGAGAATGGTGATAACTCCTATTGAAGTGCTGAGGATAAATAGAACAGAAGGTTTCTTTGCAAAAGGGGTTTCGCTATCGTGTTGCACAGCGTCAGTTTGATTGGGATTTTTTGGTTGTTCAGATGTCATAATGATGCTCCAAATTTAGATTTCAATGAGTTTAATTGATTAGAACAATTACCAAAGATTGCTGAGGATATCGCCCCAGAAATGAACGATGCCTTGCCCACTTAATGCCTCTATAGTGAGGATGGATACAAAACCGAGCATGGCAAAGCGACCATTCCAAATTTCCGAATTTGGTGTGAAGCCTTGTTCTATGTTAATGGCAGCTTCAGTATATTGTTGTTCTGTTTTTTCTGGCAAAGTTTGCATTATTTAAATTCCAAACACGACTTTGTAAAAAGAAGGAAGTCAGATTTAAAGGTGAGTAACGGTAAGAGGAATTAGCAATAGATCGCCTTGCTTAGATTATTCCCCAAAACTGCAAGACTCCCTGACCGCTTACTAAATCAATGAGGACAGCAATCACAATGCCCACCATTGCCAAACGACCATTCCAAATTTCAGCGCTAGGGGTAAAACCCCATTTCCATTCGCTGCTGTAATGTTTGTAGCTCAAATTTTCTTCTCTATCTACAATCTGCATAAGCTCGCTCCAAACTGTTTTCTTTTAACTATATTATTTGAAACAAATCTTATAATGTTCTTTCCAAAGTGGTAAAACTTATCTCATTTCAGCAACTTATTCGTAATCACTAATCCCCCCCGATCCCCAACTCCTTTGTCTAGCGCATATCACCCGGTTAAGAGTAGAAGGGGGTAGGGGGGATAGAATATTTAGCCTGAAAATGGTGAATGAGTATTGACTAAATCTCTGAAGTATTTTTTTCACGAAGCGTCTGCAAAAAAAAGCAATCCCCCCAACTTTTAGTTTTTAAGACTACAGCACCTCAGGTTGTTAAAGGTAGAAGGGGGTAGGGGGGATAAACTATTTAGCCTTAAAATAGTGAATGAGTATTGTCTAAATATCAGAGAAATTTGTTTGCGATTAATTTCTCTGTATAAAGAATGATGTATTTTGGGAAACTATCGATAAGGGTTCAGCAGATAGGTAATAGCGAGAGGGAGAAGGAAATTTGGAGCGATCGCTTCCAGCACCCAAGCTGAAATTGAGAAAAGCGGGTAAGCGTTGCGAAAGCTCTTCGCTTATCGCTCAACTTGAACTGGAATAGATCCAGATGCGATCGCACTGATAAATTACTACCGTGCGTTAGCGAAGCATGCCGTCAGGCTTATCGCATTTCTACAGAGTATCCGGGTCAACTCCCATCTGCCGCAGTCGCTCAGCCAAACGCTCTGCCCGTTGACGCTCCTGCTGTGCAACTTCCGAGGGTGTAGAGAGTTGATTACCATTCTGGTCGTACCAGTACAGCCACTCCCGCGTCCAAGCCCGATAAGTACCCTGCGCCCTCCCAATTCCTGAGCCAATCTCAGGTATCCACACTGGTTCGTCGGATTGCAGCACATACTGCCCATCCACCAAGCGATAAACCTCAAAGGGATTGTGCTTGTCACGCCTATGGTACTCCGGGTTGTAGATCGCATAGTACGACACGCCAATACTGGCATACTCTTCTTTCTTGCTGTCGTACTCTTGACCGTAAGTTTTAGAGACATACTCAAGTGCCAGAAGAGGAACCTTGTCCTCTTGCCAGATAACATAACTCAACCGCCCCCCAGCACGAGTCAACCGTTCAACTCCCAAGCTTAAGAATCCATCAGGGACAATTGCAGATTTTCCAGGGTCATAATAAACCCCCATGTTGATGCCCCAAAACCAGTCTGTGCGTTTCTGCCAAAGCCAAGCCAGGATTTCTTCCAACAAGTTGGCAACCAGAATTTGTAGTTGACTTTCCACAGGCTTATGGTCAGTTTCAGGCAGTTCTTCAGCGGTGGGAAGATGCTGCAACGGGTTGTACTGTACCATGACAACTCCTAGGCGTGGCTTACTGCTTGTATTTTAACTAGACAGGGTAGTGGTAATTCTCATACCTAGCAGCGATCGCGCAGTACACCGCAGAGTGTTGGTAAACTAGACTCTCGTCGCATCTACTGACCATGAAACGCGATCGGCTGGATGAAGTTGTAAGGTAATCGCCCACAAGTTGACTTTCTTCAGGGTTCTACCAAGTGCTGCTTCCTCACTTGACTTTTAAGAATGGAATTGAGCGTACTGCTCTCCTTACTTGCTCACTAACAGTTTTGTAAGAGGTAATAATATATGGGGCGAAAACCCATACCTCCAAGTATCGAAATAGAAGTGCTTACTCAAAGCGCAAGAAGATGTTGCATTTGCTTTGGCTTATATCAAAAGTTTGATGTAATAAAAGGGCAAATAGCTCATCTTGATCATGACAATACAAACAACAAGTTAGACAACCTCGCTTTTCTTTGTTTGGATTGCCATGATGAGTACGATTCCAAAACTTCTCAAAGTAAAGGCTTAACGCTGCAAGAAGTTAAACGATACAGAGAATTACTCTACCAAGAAATAACCAAACTGCGTAGTTTGCGAACAACTCAAGCACCCGCTTCTATAATTGATGGGTTAAATCAAACAATTGAGACAGAAGAAGCCCCATTACAATCTGAGATAATGAATCAAGAGCCACTAATGCAATCAAGCTCATCCGAGTACCCTGATGTTTTAAGTTCAGAACTTGGGAAAAACTACAGAATTTTACGCGATTTATTAGCAGAGAATGACTGGCAGGCAGCAGATGTAGAAACTATGGCATTAATGCGTGAAGTATTTGGCGGAGAAAACGTTAATAATTTCCCGCTCGTTGATTTGCAAACTATCGACAGTCTTTGGCTGAAATACAGTAATAGCAGGTTTGGATTTAGTGTGCAGAGGCGTGTATTGGAATATACATTCCGTGATAGCAAAGTGACTCCAGAAACTTGCCTTTCTGACTATGAAAGGCTGAAGTGCATCGAGGACTATTCTGATCGATTGAGCAAACGTTGGCCTATATTTGGAGAGAACTTGGGTTGGTATAACCAAGGTCAATGGATTATGGCTATTGATTATAGCCATAATGCAGTAAACAAGCCTGAAGGTTATTTGCCTCTTCTAGGAGTAGCACCTCGATTTCTGACAGTTCACATAAATCGTAGGATGATGCCTTGGTGGTGGGTTCTTTTGCTACGCCTTAAGCCTTGGAAATCCTAGTATTTTGTGTTCACATCTAAAGTTAAAAATTAGCATTATAGATTGGAAGTTACTCACTTTACGGTTCCAGAGGAGGGGGAAAGGAAATTGCTCTCAATTCTCGAATTCACAGACACGCGCTAAATATCAAGAATCACCATCGCCGTCCAACCGTCATCGGTTTCTTCCAATTGGAACTGGTGTAAAGTAACAGCCTTAACATCTACTCGCTGTTGATGGCGATCGCGCGTTTCTCACTACGAGGTGACGTGGCTGGAGCCTTTGATTTGCTTGCCTGCTTGCCGCAACTGGCGTGTCAGTTGCAGGTTCAACAATACCAGTATTAGTCCCAGACCCGGAATTAGCAGAAAAATTTTCTCCGAGCCTAGTAAGAGAGCGAAAGGAGAGACAATAGACAGCGACAGCACCGCCAAGGGATCGAAATGGTGAATTCTCAGTACCGCAAAAATAGTTGGGGCAATACAATTAGTGCCCCTAGCGTTCCCGCTGCTCAGAGCGTCCGTTGCTGAGTTCGCATGAATAATCGCAGTTGGGCTATGCTTGCGTAAATTAGGATTAAGCTAGCCCCTAAAGTAAGACCAAACAACGCCCCAGTTCTGCTCTCATTTACTTTTACAACAGCATTTATACCAGTAGCGGATTGTGCAGGGGACAGTAAAATAAATAAAGCCAAGGGGATGATCGCAATCACTACATTCAGCGCGATCGCTACTACCGCTGGACTTTTTTCACCCCAAATTAAATCCTTTACCAACGAGCTATCAGCGAATCTCTTGCTATTAGAACCCCTCTTGGGTCGAGCGCTTACCCAATCCTGTAGAGTTTGGCGATGAGGCGTCACAGCAGCAATTAAACAGAGGTATAGCAACAGATTCAACAACGATAGCGCCAAGAGGTTTTCTAACAGCGGCGCAGCGTAAACGCTACGATTTTCTATGGAGTTGTAATTGGCACATCCTAGAGTCAAAACTGTAAAGCAAGCAGTTAATAAATAACTCTGCTGCTTACTTAACATAGTGGCATTGGGATTACGAAAACAACGCTGCCAAGCTTGCCAAATAAACCAAATCAAAATGCTGTAGTTTAACAGCACAAAGCCTACGGCAGTTAAAACACTGTCACCCAATGGTAAGCTAAACCACTTAAACCCTTCTAACCCTGTGGCAAAAGATTCATTAAAAGAACTAGCAGACAAATGTGGGATTAGGCAAAAGGGGTTAAGCAGCTTCAGCCAAGTCGTTGAATTATAGTAACTGGTCGTACTTATTCCCTTAGTTAGCATTAGTAAAGCCAGAACCGTACCACTGCCTAACCAACCTTGAAAACCGCCCAGCCAAGAACTGACAAGGCCATATAACAACGCAGCACTGTAAAAGAAAATACAGCTACCAACGAGAACCCCATAGAAACTCAATATTTGTCCTAAAGAAATTTTGGCTGCAAGTCCAGCCCACAAATGGAAAGGAACTGCAACGACGGCTACCAGATAAATCAAAATTGGAACCCCCAGCAGTTTTCCCGTTAAAATACTCGCAGTAGAGTGAGGGCTGAGCCGAGTGAAATTGAGGGTGCCGCGACGTTTTTCAGTAGCCAAATCACTAATTAGCAAATAGGTTCCTGCTAGTAACAGGATTAAGATGCCAATAATGCTCAGGGATATAAATCGGTCTAGTGACCATAATTGCGAGTTGATAACCAAATTGCCCAATCCATCCAACAGACATAGCGGTTCTTTACTATTAGGAAGGGGCTTGCCCGTGCAATATTTATTGTAGATATCCGCGATTCGGTTAATAGGATTCGGCAGATGGGTTTGAAAATACATGAATATTCCAAATTGACCCAGCGCAGAGATAACACTTGCCAACAGAATGTTGCGAGGTTTAAGACGTCCTTTGAGTTCCCGCAACAGTTGGGGATTCCAGTTACCCAGCGGTTCTATAAAATTGTGCATTATAGGAAAAATTTCCTCTTGAAAGGATGTTTATAAATACCCACTGCGATTGGAAGGATAAGGATATCCTGTAAGCTATGGATACAAGACGAAATCTGCCTTCGCAGGTTTCCAAACTTGGGCTTTTGGTGAGTCGGCGTTAGCGTAGCGTGCCGTAGGCTAGAGAGACTTCACTTGTGTAATATTTTCCCCTATCAGAGTATTTAAATCGAATGTCACTGGCTTAAGGGAAAATTAGCTATTCTTTGAGAAAGTAAACAGGAGGGGCAATTCATGAATTGCCCCTCCAAACACAACCTATATTCCACTCGATTGAGAACCGCTATATTCGCTGCAATCTTATAAATATCCGCATCGGTATTTACAATTTGCAAGACCTTTTTGGAGATATGCACTAAATATCAAGAATCACCATTGCTGTCCAACCGTCATCTGTTTTTTCCAATTGGAACTGGTGTAAAGTAACAGCCTTAACATCTACCCGTTGTTGATGGCGATCGCTATCTAGCTTTTCTCCCGTTGTAACCGCACTTAGCTGATGCACTCCATCTTTCTCGGATATCTCAACCTGTTGCGCCCTCAGCAGTAGTAATTCGCTGTCTTTGTAGTAGATGAATTCTTGCAGGAAATTAAACAGCAGCATATCCAATTCATCATTTTCTAAGCTGAAGGTGCGCGTCTCGGTTAGCGCGATCGCATCCAGATTATCAATCATCACGTTAAGGGTTGCATCACCCGCTGCGATGAAAAGCTCCTCTAAATCCTTTCCCCAAGCGTGAAAAGCAATATCAGCAGTGGCAACATCTTCGAGAAACTCATAAGGCATAGGACTATTGCTCACACGTCTTTAACTGACTAATAATTTCTTCCTTGCGATCGCTTACCTGTTTCCCAATAAAAACTAGCTCCGTGCCCTCTTGTTCAAATGGCTCCAGATCCCAACGTCCAGCCACGAAATTAAATAGATAGTTTCCTTCAGGAAATCGTACAAAACCTTTCGCCCGGTAAACATCTGTCCCAAGTGAGTCGGCAAATTCTCCAAAACATTGCCGATCGAAAGTGGCAGGACTTGTCGTGCTAAATGATTCAAATTCAAGTTGGTGAACGTGATGAGGTTGCGGTTGAACTCGCTCTCGACCAATCCCAAATAGCAAATCTGGGTCTACTTGGCATCGCTTAGTGTGCAAAATTGAGGCGACTTCGTTGAAGGAGCGCAATTTATCTTCTATCGCCTTTAACTCGCTTTCGGAAACCAAATCAACTTTGTTCAAAAGGAGGGTGTCTGCTGCTTCTATTTGTATCCGAGTGGTATGTCCTACCGACGGATATTTCACCATTGCATCTGCATCGATAACCGTGACAACTCCATCCAGTCGCACTTTAGTTAAGCTTTCTTGAATGTCGAACACCAGCGCATCTGGTTCTGCAACTCCAGTTGTCTCCACCACAATATTATCCGGGTCAACGCTATCAATGATTTCATTGACAGCGGCTTCAAACTCGCCTAACAGCGAACAGCAGACGCAACCACCACCGAGATCCGCCATTTGGACATTTTTGCCTTGAATGATTTTGGTATCGATACCAATTTCGCCAAATTCATTCATCAAAATGGCAATCTTTTTAGGAAAAGAGTCGAGAATGTGACGAAGCAGAGTTGTTTTTCCGCTTCCGAGTGGTCCCGTAATGACTGTAAGTGGCGTGCGTACCTGCATAAACTATCCCTTTGATGGAACTGCACTGCGATGATTGAAGAAATTCCAGCGAGAATACATTTACTTCCGGCTAAAGGCTCGCCCTACGTCGCTGTAATCAGACGAAAGCCGTCAAAAGTTTTCCACATCATTCGTTGGAATACAGAAGACGATTGCCTAGAATATGGGTCTTGGTTTAACGGTAAGTTATATCCAAAAAGATGCGATATATCTTTCGATGGAAAATGGATGGTTTATTTGGCGATGGGGGGGCGTAATGGCAACACCTGGAGCGGGGTTTGTCTGTTGCCTCGGTTAAAAACCCACTTGGAGGCAGACAATATGGGAACGTGGTTTGGAGGAGGCTATTGGAAAGATGAGAAAGAACTGTTATTGAATGGCTTGGGACAGCCAAAAGGCAGCATCCCTTTTAAATTAGGACAGTTGAATTCCCAGTTTGGAGGAGAAGATTTAGGCGTACTATATCCCCGGTTAGAGCGGGATGGATGGACTAGAGCTGGAGACAATTACGGCAATAATGTGAAAGTTGAGAATTCCAAAACGTATACGGTCAAGTGCGAAAATGACGACGGCTGGTATTGGCAGCCGAGTCGAGAGCATCCGACATTAAGAATGTATTACACAGGTTTTTTGCAACGTGGCTATACTTTCAAGTTTAGGTTAGATGAATATCCCGATCTTCTTGATTCTATTGACTGGGCTACTTGGGATTTTCTGGGTAATTTAGTGTTTGCCAAACAAGGAACCCTCTACAAATACAAGCTTAGTGACTTCAAAAAAGGTAAGCCTAGTTTCTGTAAAGATTTGGAATTTTTAGAGCAACCTAAAAAGCCAGAATTTTAGTAGGAGATGGCGATCGCGCAAATGTTAAATTTGCTTCATCCTTTAATATTTCCAATCGGTGTCAACCGCACCACCTTTTTGCTAATCCCCGCTAACTCCGCCGCTTCAATCACATCATCGATGTCTTTGTAAGCCGCACCCGCTTCTTCTGCTAGTCCAGACATTGAGGTACTGCGGACATATATGCCCTTCTTCTGCATATCTTTCAGGAGTGTTTCTCCCTTCCAAGCTTTTCGCGCCTTGGTACGACTCATTGTGCGTCCGCTTCCGTGTGCAGTGCTAAAGAAAGTTTGGTCGCCAGTGGGTACGCCGACTAATAAATAAGATCCGGTTTCCATACTGCCGCCAATGATAACCGGCTGACCAATATTTTTGTAGCGTTCCGGAACATCTGCCATTCCCGGTGCGAAAGCGCGAGTTGCACCTTTGCGATGGACGAGGAGCGATCGCTTTTTCCCATCCACAACATGACTCTCTAGCTTGGCGGTATTATGTGCCACATCGTACACCATGTGCATCCCCAAGTCTTCCGCCGAACGCTCAAAGATTTCCGAAAATACTTCGCGGATGCGATGCAGAATCACTTGACGATTGGCATAAGACATATTGATGCCGCATTTCATCGCAGCGAAATAAGCTTGTCCTTCCGGAGAATCAAAGGGCGCACAAGCTAATTCTCGGTCAAGTATTTTAATTCCATACTTGCTATCCATTACCTTTAAAAATCTTTGCAGATAGTCTGTTGCTACCTGATGACCAAATCCGCGACTTCCACAGTGGAACATCACCACCACCTGATCCGGCATGGTAATTCCCATCGTCTTGGCTAACTCTGGATCGAAAATATCTTGCTTTCGAGCAACTTGAATTTCTAAATAATGATTGCCAGATCCTAGAGTTCCAATTTGATTAAAACCCCGGTCAATTGCCTTATCACTAATCTTTGCAGAATCAGCACCTTTAATGCAGCCGTTTTCTTCAATGAATTCTAAATCTTCTTCCCAACCATAGCCATTATTGACGCACCACTGAGCGCCTTGTTCGACGACTTTGCGAAAGTCATTCCGCGATAATTTTACAAAACCGCTGCTTCCCACTCCGGCAGGAACCCTTTCGTAGAGCCTATCTACCAGCTTTTTGATATAGGGTTTGACTTCATGGTAGGTGAGGTTTGTAACCATCAAGCGCATTCCGCAATTGATATCAAAACCGATACCGCCGGGGGAAATCACGCCCCCCTTTTCCACATCCATCGCCGCCACGCCACCAATGGGAAAACCATAGCCAAAGTGTCCGTCGGGCATACACATAGCATATTTGGTGATTCCTGGCAGCGTCGCTACATTCGTAACTTGGTCGTAAACCGCTTCATCTAATTCGGAAATTATCTTTTCTGTCCCATAAATCCGGGCGGGAACGCGCATCCCTTCCTTGTAGGAAACCGGAATTTCCCATACCGTGTCAGAAATTTGTTCTAAAAATTCCTTAATAGGCATCTCGGTTTTACTCCCAAAAGGTGATGTGGAAAATAGAGGCAACCATCTTAAACCGTATCGTTTCCAGGCTCTACCTGAGCAAGAGCTTTTGGAAGTTCTGGTCGCCCATTATTGAGAATGGGGAAAGAGATGAGTGGTAGGAGCGATCGCATCTTCCCCACCAATAGAAACAGTAAAAGTCCTTGCACCACTAGCAGGTTCGTGATTAAAAAGAATGTCGCCTCTTCAATCGGCAACCCAAACGGCTTAAATCCAGTGCTATAGGTCTCAGAAATGCTCCAAATGCTCTGTCCGATGGCAATGCGGTCGGCTATCCACAGGTAAACTGTGGGGATCAGAGTGCCAATCAGCCAAGCATCTTTTCTCGCCCAGAGTTGCTTTGCTCCAACTCCCCACTGTAGCGCCAGTATGGGGCATGCCCAAGCTAAAATTAGCCCCATGTACACAGTCTTCTCCGACTGCAACATAAAAGCTCCCGCAATGCTGAGAACGAGCCAGAAAACGATGCCAGATGCTCGCAGCCAAGGAGAATCCTCCTCCTGTGCTGGCTCAGTTGTGAGAGGAAACAACCAGTACAGCCACAGACCTGTTAGAAGTGGCTGAAGGATGAAGAATAAATATTCCTCAACGGGCACGTAGCCAATCGTACCCACCACCCGATCCGTGCCATAGTTCCATACGTCGTGCCAAACCAGGTAATTGTCCCACGGTGTCGTATAAATCAGGGCAATCAGCGCAATCAGGGGTAGCCCTAACCACGCTCTCAGTCCTCCGATACCAGCTAGAGGTTGGCGTTGAACCCATGCTAGAAAGAGGATTGGTGGCAGGATAAAGACAAGGTGAAATGCAAAGTAGCTCATCTTGCTAGCAATACTCTAAACATTAATGATGCCGAAGTAAAAGCCAAAAAACAGCAACACAATCGCCAGAGTTGCTATCGTCAGGCTGATGCGAAATGCCTTCGGAGGCAAGTCTTCAGAGGTAATTACACTATCTCGTTGTACCTGAGTAATTGGCTTGGAGTTCTTGTCTGCCAGTTTTTGGGATGGATTGGTTTCTGTTGGTTCCATAGACTTTTTTTGCGTTTTGCATGACCTGCCTGCTGTCTATGTTGGAGAAACCGCTCTCAGCTTACCTCGTTCTTAAGAACTACCTTCGTGGCGGGTGAAGTTCTGCCAGAGGGGTTAGCCCCCATAAAGTTAACTTGTAATTAGGAATACATGGAACCCTAGCCATTTTTCTAGGGTGAGTTCTCCCCATTTCTCTGATGCCGCCCGTCTCTTCAAAACGGCACGATATCAGCAGGAGGAAGTGGCAATCCGGTTTAGATCGGGCAGACCTCACCCCCGAACCCGCTTCTCTACCCCCGCGAGGAGGGTTAGGGAGAGATGGAGAGGGGTTGAGGGAGTTTACCGAACCGGATTGGCAGCTGTCCCGTAAAAGCGATCGCATGGGAGAAATGGAATGTCTTTATCTTCATCGGAGATATCCAGCACCTTGCTGGCTCTGTCCAACAATTTAGCCGATACTGTTGAGCGAGTCGGTGCCTCAGTTGTTGCAGTCAATGGGCGAACCTCCTACGGGAGAAGAGGATGGCTAAGGCGGAATTCCTCCTCAAGCGGTATCCACTGGCGACCCGGTATCATCGTCACCTCTGACGAAACCATCAAGCGCGAAGAGGAAATCACCGTCACCTTACCCGATGGTCGGACAGTCCCCGTTACCATCCTGGGGCGTGACGCTAGCACCGATGTCGCTGTCCTAAAGCTAGAAAACATCGAATTCCCGGTTGCGGAAATTGGCGATGCGGCAACGCTAAAGGTCGGTCATCTGGCACTTGCACTCGGACGAGGGACTGAGAACGGCGTCAGTGCCTCTATGGGTGTGGTGAGCGCGATTGGGGATGCTTGGCGTAGTATGAGCGGTGGTTCGATCGATCGATTTGTGCGTCTTGATTTAACCCTCTACTCCGGATTCTCCGGCGGGCCGATGGTCGATGCAGCCGGTAAAGTTGCAGGCATGAACACCTCCGGCCCTCGCAATATGGCTTTAACCATTCCCGCGTCTACGGTGAACCGGGTAGTTAATCAGTTGCTCTCTAAAGGGCGGATTGCACGAGGCTACCTGGGTTTGGGAATGCAGCCGGTTCGCTTGCCGGATACGCTGAAGAGTGCGCTTTCTCTGGCTTCTAATGGTGGGGTGATTGTTGTCAACGTTGAGCCGAATGGTCCTGCGGATAAAGCTGGGGTGCTGATTGGCGATGTGCTAGTCGCAATCGATGGCAATCCGGTCAGCGACACGGAGAACGTGCAGGCGATGTTGGGGACGGAAAGCGTCGGAAAAAGCCTGAAAGTGCAGATGATTCGGGGGGGTGCGCCCCTGGAAGTCACACTCATCGTTGGCGAACGACCGGCGAGGGAGGATTAAGATGGCGAACTTGACCAGTCAGCGCTTCGCGATCGCAACCCTAGAAAATACAGGTGCAAGTGCAGAGATTGCCCTGGAGTTGTCGCAAATCGCCGAACAACTACGCCGTTGTACCGTACAAGTCCGCAGCAGTCGCGGGGGTGGCGGCTCGGGTACAATCTGGAATTCTCAAGGTTTGATTATCACCAACGCTCATGTCGCCCCTTTCGACCGGGCAATTGTGGAACTTTGGGATGGACGAGTCATTGAGGCTATCCGCACTGATATCGACTCCAGACAGGATTTAGCGGCACTCCAGGTTGAGGCAACTGACCTTCCCGCCGTCACGGTTGGCGACTCTGAGGCTCTCCGAGTCGGCGAACTGGTGCTGGCAGTGGGAAATCCTCTGGGTCTAGTCGGCGCACTCACTAAGGGAATTATCCACGCGACTAACGCCACCGATGACTTCAGCACTCCAAGATGGGTTAAGGCTGATATTCGGCTAGCACCCGGAAATTCTGGGGGTTTGCTTGCCGATGCACGGGGGCGAGCGATCGCAATTAACACGATGATTGCCGATGGGTTAGCATTGGCAATCCCCAGCAACAGAGTCGAACGGTTTCTCAAACGCGATCGCCCACTCTCTCTGGGCGTTACTCTCCGTCCCGTGCTGCTTCGTTTAGAAAATCAGCGCGTTTTGGGCTTATTGGTGTTGGAAGTTGCGCCGGGGAGTTTAGCTGCCTCGGTGAGTCTTCAAATAGGCGACGTGCTAATAGGCGTGGACGGTGAATATTTTCATACCCCTGACGATCTGCTCAGCATTCTCAAGTATGCCGAACCCGGAAAGCCTCTAGCGTTGGAATTTCTGCGTTCTGGAAGACGATGCTACGCGATCGCATCGGCTCCTCAAGACACTGGCGAACCAGCCTTTCCAGAGGTGAAGTCAGCGTGATTTCGGTCGTGGTGACAGCCGAAAATCCCATCGTGCGTGCGGGGTTGGAGAGTATCATCCGCACCTCTGAGGTGCTGGAAATCGTCGGTAGTTCCTCTAGCACAGACACTCTGGTGCAGCTGCTTGAGGAACGACAACCCGATGTAGTGTTGCTGGATTATTCCTTCTCAGATGACGATCCGGCTGAAGAGAAATTACTTGCGCTTGGTGCAGAATCTTGGGCACTTGTCATCTTAGCGAACAACCCCCACAGCACTTGGCTAGAGTCGGTTTTGCAAGTCGGCGTGCGGGCAATCTTACCGCGAACGGCAACGGCTGAGGAAATTGTCGCAACTGTGGTGACAGCAGCGCTGGGGCTGATGGTGCTGCATCCAGACTTTATGGATTCTCTGCTGCCTCTCAGAGAGTCCTCCGCACGCCGACTCCCTGCTTCCCCGATTCAGGCGCTGACACCACGGGAGATCGAGGTCTTAGGGATGCTGGCGCTGGGAATGGGGAACAAGAACATTGCCAAGCAGTTGAGCATTTCTGAGCATACCGTCAAGTTTCACGTATCATCAATCTTTCAAAAGCTCAACGCTTCCAGTCGGACTGAGGCGGTTACTCTGGGTGCGAGGTTGGGTTTGATTATGCTTTAAGCAAATGAGGTCGTGGCTATCAACTTAAAACGCCATGCTTGGCAAATCGAATTTCCTAGCCCCTTCCCTAGCAGGGAAAGGGGCTAGGGAGAGGTTAGATCGGGATGCCAACCGTATCCTACAAGTGGGGCGGGTCATATGAAGACGGAACTCGTCTAGCTCGGTTTACTTCCCTCCTGGTGGTCCGTCATGTCTATTCGGATCTTTCTTCTGCTTCTTAGTGCCGTCAGATTCCTTTTTAGGCTTTTTGGCTTCTTTGCCACCCTTTTCCTTTTCCTTGCCCATAACAATTCCTTAATAGAGGTTCCCTTAATTGTGGAACAATTTACAGATTTCGGAACATGGAAAACTGTAATTTTATATTTCGATTTAGGGGAGCAATGGTGGTTTGGAGACCGATAGTTAGCGCTGGGACAACAAGGGCGGAAAAAGTCAGTTCGCCAGATTAAAGTTGCGATTTTCTCTCTTCAGCTACATTATTCGCTGGAAAGTCCTCTTCTCGGATCGGTAGCACGCCAGGATATTTGCTTATTTCACATGGGTTCGATTAAACCTGCACCGCCTTGTGTCAGGAGTTCTTTAAAGGTATCGAAGGCACTGTGTCCGTCAGCAAGTCGCACCTAAGAGGGATGCGGAATCTGGTTTGCCTTTGGTTTCCGAACGCTGAGATAAGCTGCTATCCAGGGGCGGCGCTTTCTTTGTAATGCTGACGGCAGGCCTAGAATGCAAATAGAGATCGCGCAATCATAAGCTTAGGCATCGCTAACCAGACTGGCTCTTTTATATCAGTCTAAAAATTGATATAAACCGATAAGATTTCCATCAGGATCTCGAAGATAGGCTGTCTTCATTCCATAGTATGGGTTGGTCATCGGATCTGTAGTAAATTCGATGCCTTTATGTCTTAAGTCGTGATAGGCTTCGTCCAAGTTAGGTACTGTGAAAATTAATACAACTTTGTCTTGACATTCGGCACTGGAGGGCTTCTGATCGTTGCCTATCATCTCTGCCATTTCCTTGCGCCTGAATAAAGCCAGCTTCATATCTCCCGCTTCAAATTCAGCATATCCGCTCGTGAAATCTTCTACATTTACCTTGAATTGCATTACATCTCGGTAGAACAGAAAGCAAGCTTCAATATCAGTAACCAGAAGCCTTGTATATGCAGATTTAACTTTCATGGCAACTTCACCTTATTTAAGCGATACATTTTTGTGGGAGATTTAAAATCGTTTCGTTCTGGATTTTGCAACCTTAACATTACCGATTCTCGCTCCAATTCCCCAAGCATTCCTGATTCTCTGGCTTTAGCGTCAATTCTGCAAGGTGAATTAGATCGCCATTGGAAATTATCAGGAAAAAAGCATAGGTTGGTTGATTTTTTCCCTACCCTGACTTCAGATGCGATGATTGTCGATTAAGTTGAATGTGCCGCCATAAAGGCGATCGCGGATCGTGTCATTACTCAGGAAGTCATGGGGGAAACCCAGATCAATCTGACTCACCTCGTTGAGGCGTTGCAAATGCTCTGGCATAAGTTTGACATCCAAACAAGCCAGATTATCTTTGATCTGGCTGACCTTCCGAGAACCGATAATCGGGATAATGACACTGCTTTGAGCGCTTAGCCAAGCCAGCGCGACTTGTGAAGGCGTGTGCCCAATTTCTTCAGCAACTTGACAAACAACCTCTGCGATCGCTAGCTGGCTTTCGGAAATATTCCCTCCTGTCGTTCCGATTCGCCCCTGTTCGCCCCCCTGTTCGCCACTATTGCTCTGGGTTCGCTGATTGTACTTGCCCGTTAGCACGCCGCCACCCAAGGGCGACCACGGCGTAATTGCCAAGTCGAATGCCTTTGCCATCGGTAACAAATCCCGTTCCGGTGTCCGCTGAATCAAACTGTACTCGACTTGCAGCGCTACAAACGGCGTCCAGCCGTAACACTGCGCCAGCGTATTTGCTTGGGAAATAATCCAGGCGGGTGCGTCAGAAATGCCAATGTAGAGAACCTTGCCAGAACGTACCATGTCATCGAAGGCACGCATCACTTCCTCTACGGGCGTCATGAAGTCCCAAGCGTGCAGCCAGTATACGTCAATGTAGTCAGTTTTAAGGCGTTTCAGACTGCCTTCTAATGACTGCATCATGTTCTTGCGATGGTTGCCACTGCCATTGGGGTTGCCCGCGCGATCGCTCATGTGCAAGGGAAATGAGTATTTGGTAGCAACGACAAAGCGTTCCCGTTCTGAGGCAATGAACTCACCAACCATTTTCTCGCTGGTGCCCTCTGTGTAGCCGTTGGCAGTGTCAATAAAGTTACCGCCTGCTTCCACAAAGGCATCAAAGATTTGGCGGCTTTCATCTTTGGATGCGCCCCAGCCCCAGTCTTCACCAAAAGTCATTGTGCCAAGGCAGAGTTCGGAAACTCTTAATCCACTCTTTCCTAATAGCTTGTATCTCATGGTTTTCCTCGTAGAACGAAGGGAGTTTTAGCATGGACAAAAAATCTGATGGCTCGGAATTAACCGCTTTCAGGATTGCACGCAGTAACTTTGACCTGTCACAAGCATCTTTGTAGCAGAAACCGTTGATAAAAAATGTCAGCGGTTTACCATGCTCATCATCGATTCCGGATAACGTCCGCCGCTAGCGACGCCTTTGGGGGCCACTTCGTCAATGCGCTGCAAATCTTCTGGTGTCAGATTCACTTCCAGCGCAGCGGTATTTTCTTCCAAATATTGTCGTCGCTTAGTTCCGGGAATCGGAACGATGTCTTCACCCTGCGCCAGCACCCAAGCAAGAGCCAGCTGCGCTGGTCGGCACCCTTTTTCTTGGGCAATTTCGCCAATCCGTTGTACCAGTTCCAGATTTTTCTGAAAGTTCTCGCCCTGAAAACGCGGTGAGTTGCGGCGGTAATCATCAGCAGCCAAGTCATCAAAGCTTTTGATCTGCCCGGTCAAAAAGCCCCGTCCGAGCGGGCTATAGGCAACAAAGCCAATGTTAAGCTCTCGACAGGTGGCAAGAATTGTGTCTTCTGGATCGCGGCTCCACAGAGAATACTCGCTCTGCAATGCGGTAATTTGATGTACGGAGCAAGCGCGACGCAAGGTTTCCGATCCAGCTTCCGAGAGTCCTAAATATCTGACTTTGCCTTCTTGAACCAGTTGCGCCATTGCACCGACGGTTTCTTCGATGGGAGTATTTGGGTCAACTCGGTGCTGGTAGTAGAGGTCAATCGTCTCTATACCCAGACGACGCAAACTCGCTTCGCAGGCAGAACGAACATACTCCGGTTTGCCATTGATACCGCGAACGGTAGGGTCTTCGCTGCGAACGATGCCGAATTTAGTAGCGAGAACCACTGAGTCGCGGCGATTTCTTATCGCTTGTCCGACCAATTCTTCGTTCTTGAATGGCCCATACATATCAGCCGTGTCGAGAAAATTTAGCCCCAATTCCAGCGCCCGATGAATGGTGGCAATTGATTCAGTATCATCGCGGTTGCTGTAAAAATCTGACATTCCCATGCAACCCAAACCGATTGCCGAGACGGTGAGATCGCTTTGTCCTAACTGTCGTGTCTTCATCGCTAATTTCTTGTTGAAGTTTGCCTGATTGACTTGCGCTCAGTCTACGCAGGGAACGATGTTTTGTCACTTGCCTGGGGATACGTCTTAAGATAGACATTTTTCCTAACTGGCAATCTGGTTTCCGCTTTCACACTTGGTGGGGCTTGACTCAGCAGTTGCACATCGAATTTAAGGCTCTCAAACTTATAATCTGTCCCGTTTATACGCAACAGCAGAAAAACAGATGATAGAAATCAAACCGATACAATCACATCAAGTTGAAGAAGTCAAGCGCGTAATCATCGCGGTTTGCAAGGAAATATGGCAGCTTCCTGAAGAAGTGATTAGGCATTACGATGCCATGTCTGATATAGATGACGTGCAATCGCACTACTTCGACAATAAGGGCACATTTTTGGTGCTGATTGATGAGGAGCGGGTTGTTGGCAGCGGCGCAATTCGGCGTTTGAGCGACAACATCTGCGAACTAAAGAGAATGTGGTTTCTTAAAGATTATCGAGGACGAGGGTTGGGGACGAAAATGGCTCAGATGCTCTTAGATTTTGCCAAAATTACAGGTTATAAGAAAGTCAGGCTGGATACGATTGATGAGCAAAAACAAGCACAAGCTCTGGAGCTTTATCAGCGGCTCGGCTTCTATTTTATTGAGCGATACAATACGAGTCCTTGTACTGTGTTCATGGAGAAAATGCTTTAAAAAGTAAAAAATGCATCATCTTTCATCTTGATATATCAGTCCTATGTGATTTGGGGGAAAAACGAACCGCCAAGACGCAGAGAACACAGAGAAAGAGAAGAGAAGAGAGAGAAGTTTACAACTCATTTAGGATTGCTATATTTGTTAAATACCAGTCCTGCTTTGTAGATACTCATCAGCGATCGCTTGAAATTTCTCGTAATCTTTTGGAGTATCAATGTCGATAGCACCCTCCGCAAACGGGATGCGAAAGACTTCGGGTGAGTATTTTTTGATGATTTGTTTTGCGCCTTCGGTCGTTTTTAGGCTCATGAGTTCTGGAAACAAGGCGCGGCTGAACAAAGCGGGTACACCCAAGCTTCCTGCATACTCTGAAGCAATAATCGGTCGGCGCGTGACCTGATAGGCTTCCACAATTTGATTGAGTAGTTGGGAAGAGATGAAAGGCTGGTCGCAAAGTGCGATCGCAACGGCGTCTATGTTCTGATTTAAATTACTCAGCGCTTCAATACCCACCCGAATCGAAGAACTCATCCCCTCCGCCCACTGTGGGTTTTCGACAATTTGGATGGGTAACTCGCTGAGTTCCGGCTTAATTTGTTCTGCATTCGCTCCCAGAACGACGACGATGGGTTGACAGCGGGAAGCGATCGCAATTTCTGCGGTATGGCGGAGGAAGCTGCGTCCTTGATACAACAGCAGTTGTTTTGGCGTCCCCATGCGAGTAGATGCTCCTGCTGCCAGAATTATCAAACCGACGACAGGCGCATTCATCCGGTACTCCGGTTGTGGATTGGTTCCTGGCGCTTTCTTAATAACCCGCCCGAACGATTGGCGAGAACCGCTTGAATTTCCGCCACAATTGAGAGTGCGATCGCTTCCGGTGTGTCAGCGCCAATATCCAGTCCAACAGGGCCATGCAAGCGGTGAAGTTGGGCTTCTGTAAGCTGAATTCCCTGTTCTTTTAGCTCAAGAAGTAACTGTTCGGTTCTTCTTTTAGGGCCAAGAATCCCTAAATATTGCACGGGAGAAGGCAAGAGTGTTTTCAAGATTTCTAGGTCGTGCAGATAGTTATGGGTCATCACGACAGCTACCGTGCGCTTATCAATTTCTACGGTTTCATTGACTCTTTCTGGGTGAGACAAAATGACTTCATCGGCGCTGGGAAATCGGTCTGATTTTGCATTGGCAGGTCGGCTATCAACGACTGTTACGCACCATCCCAATTCCTTCGCCAAGCGTACAACCGGGATGGCATCGTCACCCGCGCCAAAAATGACCAGCGAAACAGGTGGCTGAATCGCTTCGATAAAAACTTCGGCTTTCCCTCCCAGTAAGGGATACGCTTTAAAAAGCGAGCAATTTTTATCAAGCACTTCACGGGCATCTTCGAGGATGTCTGCACTCAAATCTGCATCTTCGAGGTTACTGAAAATTGTGCCATCTTGATGCAGCATTAAATGGGTTCCGACTTGTGCCTTTATGTGACCTTCAATGTGAAATATCGTTGCTAGAACTCCTACCTGCCGCTGATGCAGACACTCTCCCAGAAAGGTCATCGGACTTAACTCGTTCTCTGGAGTTAGGCGTTCAATCAACACCTGTACCATTCCCTTGCAACCGAGTCCTAACCCCCAGACGATGTCATTGTCGGAGGTCGTATCGTAGTTCACCAACATGGGTTGACCGGACACGATGACCTGTTGAGCGCGTTCAAAAACGTCATTCTCCAGACAGCCGCCGCTAATGGAGCCGATTCGCTCACCTTGTAGCGTTATCAGCATTCGAGCGCCCGGTCGCCGATAGGTAGACCCACTAACTTTAACAATGGTGGCGATCGCTACTGTCTTGCCGCAATTTTTGGCTTTTGCAAATGCGGCAACAATCTCCTGTAATTCTTTCATATAGAGCTTTGCAGTTTGAGCCAATCCGGGCTGACCTCTCCCCAAACCCCTCTCCGACACGGAGAGGGGCTTTGAATATGGCTCCCCTTCTCTCGTAGAGAAGGGGCTGGGGGGTTAGGTTCTAAGACAGATTACAGCAACTTATCCGGTGTAATCGGGAGGTCGCGGATACGCTTCCCGGTGGCGTGATAGACAGCGTTTGCCACCGCCGCCGCCACGCCAGTGATGCCAATTTCGCCTGCGCCTTTGGCTCCAATCGGGTTAATGTACGGGTCGATTTCTTCGACGAAGTACGACTCAATTGCGGGGATGTCTGCGTTGACGGGTACGTGGTACTCACCGAGGTTGGCGTTGACGATGCGCCCGGTACGGGAGTCTGTCACCGTTTCTTCTAGTAGTGCCATACCTAGCCCCATGACGATACCGCCGATCATTTGCGATCGCGCTGTTTTGAGGTTGATTACCTGTCCCACACCAAAGGCTCCCACAAAGCGGGTTACGCGCACTTCGCCAAAGTCAGGATCGACGCGCACTTCGGCAAATTGAGCGCCGAAGGAGTGCATGGAATACTTCTTCTCGGCGCGGTTAAACTTGGCATCAAAGCTTTCTTCGACTTGCGGCAAATTTTGGCGCATCAGCACCGCTTGGTAAGTTTCGCCCTGGTTGCGATCGCTCTTGCGAAACAGGCGTCCGCCCTCAATCGCCATGTCCGTTTCCGGGACGTTGTAAAGCGGCGAACTAGCATCCGTGCGTGCCAACTCCAGTACCTTCCTACGGGCTGCTTGTGCCGCTTCATGCACGGCAGTCCCCACGCTTCCCATCGTCGCCGATCCGCCCGATATCGGCGCACGGGGCAACTGGGTATCTCCCAGCTCAAATCGCACTCGCTCAACCGGCAACCCAAGGGCGTCAGCGGCGACTTGCGCCATCACCGTCGCCGTACCTGTCCCCATCTCTTGAGAACCACTCTGCACTAAGGCGGTGCCGTCTTGCAGGATGCGGACTCTCGCGCTAGCCGGGAAGTGATTCACGGGGTACGTGGCGCTTGCCATTCCCATGCCGATTAGGTAACGACCGTCCCGCATCGAACCCGGTTCGGGAGTGCGCCGCGACCAGCCAAATTTTTCTGCGCCGAGTTGGTAACATTCTTTGAGCGACTTGCTCGACCAAGGCAGGTTATTGCTGGGATCTATGTCTGCATGATTGCGGAGGCGCAACTCAATTGGGTCAAGTTTCACGGCATAAGCGAGTTCGTCCATTGCCGATTCCAGGGCGAACATTCCCGGACTTTCGCCGGGGGCACGCATAAAGGTCGGCGTTCCCTTGTTGAGACGGACGAGACTTTGCTTTGCTTGCAAGTTGGGAGTGGCGTACATCATGTGGGTTCCCACAGTGTACGGTTCGAGGAATTCCTCGAACGTTGAAGTATGGGAGATGCCCCGATGGGCGATCGCAGTCAAGCGACCGTCGCGGGTTGCGCCGAGTGCGACTTGTTGCTCGGTTTGTGCCCGGTGCCCAACCGTGGTGAACATCTGTTCGCGGGTTAAAACTAATTTCACGGGACGACGTACCTGGCGGGCAGCGAGGGCGGCTAGCGTGACGTGGGGCCAAACCATAGCTTTGCCGCCAAACGCGCCGCCAATGAATTGACACACGACGCGCACGTTCTCGTCGGGGATGCCGAACGTCGTCGCCATTGCCTGACGCACGCCGAAGTTAGACTGCGTGGCGTCGTAAATGGTGAGGCGATCGCCCTCCCACACGGCAGTTGTCGAGTGCGTCTCCATCGGGTTGTGGTGTTCGGTGGGCGTCCGGTAAGTTTCTTCAATCCGCACCTCAGCATCGGCTAACGCTTGCGCCGGATTGCCGCGTATCGTCTCTGGCGGTTTGCCAAACACGGACTTCGGCGCGAATGCCTGCGCCTTTTCCATCTCCACCACCGGCGTTTCGGCGTCGTAATCGATGCGGACGAGGGATGCGGCGTGGGTAGCGTTTTCTAGGGTGTCGGCAATGACAACGCCGATGTGCTGACCGATGTGATGTACAACCGCTTCTTGCAGCACCAGGCGGTTTTCGGCAGCAGCCCCACCCCCGAACAAGGTGGGCACCGGGCGGAGTTTAGGCGCGTTGAGGTGCGTCAAGATACTCAGTACACCAGGGGACTGTTCCGCCGCACGGGTGTCGATGCTTTTAATGCGTCCGCAGGCGATCGCGCTGCCGATAGAGACGGCATAGGCGGGATTTTCTACAGGGATTTCCGCCGAGTAGCGGGCACCACCCGTCACTTTCAGGCGTCCATCCACCCGATCCATTGGCTTACCCACAGCTTGGTTGGTTGCATTCTCAGATTGACTCATACTGTGCCTCCTGCTGCTTTTGTGAGTGCCCGAGCGATCGCTCGTTTTGCCATTTCAACTTTGAATCGGTTGTATTTTTGGGGTTGGGCTTCCCGAACGGTTGCCTCTGCTGCTGCTGCAAAGGTTTGCTCGTTCGCTTTTGCACCAACCAGAATTTTCTCCGCCTCAACCGCCCGCCACGGCTTATGTGCGACGCCTCCCATCGCGACTCGCGCCGCTTTAATGGTGCCGTTGTCGATATCGAGGGCGGCGGCGACGGAAACCAGGGCAAAGGCATAACTAGCGCGATCGCGTACTTTTAAATAGTGCGATCGCTCGGCAAAGGGTGAATTTGGCAAATCCACCGCAACGATTAGTTCGTCATGTTGAAGCATCGTATCGATTTGAGGCGTATCTTCCGGTAAGCGGTGAAAGTCACTGATGGGGATTTGTCGCTCTCCGTTCGGCCCCTCAACACGCACTACGGCATCAAGGGCTGCCAGCGCCACGCACATATCCGAAGGATGCGTTGCAATGCACTGTTCGCTGGCACCGAAAATCGCGTGAATGCGGTTGTACCCTTCAATCGCCGAACAACCGGAACCGGGTTCGCGCTTGTTGCACGGCATCGTCGAATCGTTGAAGTAGTAGCAGCGGGTTCTTTGCATCAAGTTGCCGCCGATGGTTGCCATATTCCGCAGTTGCGGTGACGCGCCAGCGAGTAACGCTTGAGAAAGTAACGGATAGCGATCGCGCACCAACCGATTATTTGCCACGTCGCTGTTGCGTGCCATCGCCCCGATGCGTAAGCCATTCGAGATTGCCGTCACGTCTGCCAAGGGTAGCCGGGTGATGTCTACCAGTTGGTCAGGCTGCGCCACGCCTCCTTTCATCAAGTCGATTAAATTAGTGCCGCCTGCGATAAATTTTGCTGCCCGATCCCCCGCAACTGTCTGAATGGCTGTGCCTTTTTCAGTAGCACGCACATAACTAAAAGGTTTCATTAAAACTCCTGTGCATGGGTTTAAGTTGAATGGCACTGACTTAAGAGCCATGAAATAAATTTCCGGCTTCACCGCTCAAACCTATTTCAATCCGTTGAAATCCATATCCAGTTAGCTTTAGCTAACTTTAGCGATTAGCCCAAAATTTATTTCAGGCGGAGCGGGTATGCAATTGATTGGTGAAACGACGGAATTGCTCATGCTTCCCGGCTACCCATTGCTAGTCTGCGTCTGATGAACTTCGCGCACAGCGGCAACAATGCCAGGATAGGCACCACAGCGACAGAGATTGCCGCTCATGCACTCCCGAATTGCCTCATCGGATGTCGGGCAACCTTCTGCTAATAGACCCACCGCAGACACGATCTGACCGGGCGTACAATATCCGCACTGAAAGCCGTCATGCTTAATGAAAGCCGCCTGCATGGGATGAAGTTCATCGCCACGAGCTAAACCTTCAATCGTTGTAATTTCCGCGCCTTCTTGCATCACCGCCAAGGTCAGGCACGAGTTGATGCGCCGTCCATCAACTAACACAGTACACGCACCGCATTGTCCGCGATCGCAACCCTTCTTGGTGCCTGTCAGACCGATGCGTTCGCGCAGTGCGTCCAGTAGCGTCACGCGCGGTTCGATTTGCAAAGTGTGCGGTTTACCATTGATCCGCAGGGTCACGTCAATACTACCAGGCTCCAGGGTTTTCGCGACTGCGTTAGAAGTCTTAGGGCTTGTTTGCATAAAAATATTTTTTGTAAGGTTTGCATTCGCGATGCGGGATGCAATTGCATCCTTAGCAACGACCAAGGTACTTGCGATCGTTAGCATACCGAACCGTCGCCGTGTTATCCTCAGCCTCATTTTGCGGTGTCAAAATAGGTCTAATAACAAAGATAGTGCGTTTTACATTTCTCGGCATGAGAACTGAAGTTTAATGAGGCGCAAGGAAAGCAATTTTTTTGCTGATAGCTTTAATTTCGTTAAACCGGGCTAAAAATCAGAAATATTAAGGTTTTTAGTCTATTTCAATAGACCTGATTTATTCACCCAGAATTTGAATTCTGGGCAGGTTATCGGGTTGGTGCAAGATTGCAAGATATTGGTGCAAGATATCAGTTGAACTCGACTTTGTGAAACAGGCACCCAAAAATCAGATGATTGTAACTGAAACACCGCGCTTACTTCTCCGACATCTCACCTTGGATGATGTAGATGACTTGGCAACCATTTTTGCAGATCCGGTCGTGATGAAGTTCTTCCCCAATACGCGGACATCCGAAGAAACTAAAGGTCACATCAAGTGGATATTTAGCTGCTACGAGAAATACGGCTTCGGTTTGTGGGCGACCATTCACAAGGCTGACAACCAGTTTATTGGTCGGTGTGGATTAATACCGCAGCGAGTGGATGGGCAAGAAGAAGTCGAGATTGGTTATATGCTGGCTAAGGAATACTGGGGAAAGGGTTTGGCAACCGAAGCGGCTAGTGCAATTCGGGATTATGGTTTTGAGCTGGGTTATAACCGCCTCATTTCCTTAATCCATCCGGGAAACATCGCGTCTCAGAATGTCGCAATGAAAGTCGGCTTAACTTACGAAAAAGACACAATTATTCAGGAAAAGACTGTTCGCGTTTATGCAATAAAAAGACCCAATCTTCCGTAGAATTAACTACAGCAGTTTTATTGGCTGAGCAACAGCGAGAGAGAAAAGGGAGGGTCACAAATGCGGATTTTATTTGTGTGTACGGGCAATACCTGCCGTAGCCCGATGGCAGAAGCGCTATTCCGCCAAAAAGCGCAAGGAATGGAAGTGGAGGTGCGATCGGCAGGCGTCGTGGCGTTTGAGGGAGATTCTGCATCCCCGCAGACCCAGCACGTCCTGAAGGAGTATGGTATCGATTACTACCATGAAGCGAAGCGGCTGGATCGCCAGCTCTTCGATTGGGCGGATTTGGTGCTGACAATGACGGGCGGACAAAAGAAAGCGATCGCTGATGCATTCTCTGCTGCTGCCGACAAAGTATATACCTTGAAAAAATACGTTGGCTATCACGAGCAAGCTGAAATTGCCGATCCCTATGGTGGCGACTTGGCAACTTATCGACAGTGCGCTGGAGAAATTGAGCAAAAGTTGGATCTGTTGTTAGCGAAGCTAGCGGCTACGCGCTGACCAGAATCAGCTGATTTTTAATCGCAACGAAGGCTTTTATAACCGGATGTCTATTAATCGGTCAGGGTTAAGCGGAAGGTTACTTGATCGTAGAGACAAGGGTTTATCGCGTCTAGAACAAACTATCAAAATTGTCTTGAGAGTCTATTTAGACGCGAAAGAACGATGAGGATTACTCAGTTTTGACGCAGTTGAGCATCCGCAGAGTGGCGGCGGCAGCATAGTTGCGGCGAGTCGGAGAGTTTGGCTCAAACTTGCTGCCGACTTCATTAACAGGGGAGGCGACGTTGCAATAAGAAGACATTTGGCTAATCAGCGAAGAAGCCCAGTGTTTTTCGGTGTCTGAGAAGGTTTTCGCTGAGTTTTTGGTCGCTAATTCTGGACTAAGTCCACGCATATTTTTACCAAATTCAGCAGCACGTCGCAGCACTGCCATCAATTCAGCTCTGGTGACGGGTTGAGTGGGTTTGAAGGTGCCGTCTTGGTAGCCACTGACAATATTGTTATCCCGCGCCCATTTAATTTTAGCGGCGCTCCAGCGCGAGGCATCAACATCAGGATAGGGTCGAGATGCAGCTTGAGTCGGGATCGTGACATTGGCTCCGGGTAGCTTTGTTAAAGATTCCAACACCATCGACACCAGTTGCTCTCTGGTTAAGGCGACTTGAGGGCGGAAGGTGTTGTCTTCTTTGAAGCCAGCGACGAACCCCAGCGCAACGGCTTGTTCAATTTCTTTTGCGTAGACATCTGAGGCGATATCTCCGAAGGTGGAGCTTCCGGGAGGCGTTCCGATATCGCCAGGGTCGATTCCCGGCGCGGCTTGGTCGCTGGCAAGATAGACGTGACCGAGGGTTTTACCGTTGTAGGTTCTTTTGGCGAACCGCCACGCCGGATCGAGATTGATTTTCATAAAACCATCGCTGAGTCCGTTGGTTCTGCCAATTTCAATGGTTGGGACAGTGCGATCGCTAAAGTTGGTGCCGACAAGGACGAGTTCGCCGTCGCGCTTTACTAAGTTGAAGCTGTACTTCAGCCCCAAATCCGTCCCCGCCATACGCATAGAATAGCCGTTGCTATCGGTACTGCGTCCGCAAATGCCGGTGAAGTCAAAGTTGAGTAGCAGCGGATCGACTGCTGTTGGGCGATCGCCACTTTCACTCCAACACGCCCGTTTATCGGATATCTGTTCCAGAATCAGCAGTTGATGACTATTCGTGCCGTATGGGGCAGCTACGGCGATAAATTTACCTTGTTCAACTTCTTTTTGAGTAAAAACGGCGGCTGGGCTGGGGTTGACGGCACTGAGGGTGGAGAGGACAACGGTGGCTAGGGCGGCAATTGACCGTCCAAATAGACGCTTGGAGGAGGTTGACGGCAAAGACATGGTGAGGAGGTTATGGAGCTGGGTAGATTTCTTTTCTTTAGTTATGTGATACTATTGAACGCCCAAAAGTTCCCCCCTCATAGCGCCTAAATTCATGGAAGCAAAGCCCTAGATGCCTTGTACTTCCGGTGCGGCTGAAACTTGGTAGACCAAGGATGCCTGGAGTTGAGAGTAAGGTTCGAGGGTAAAATTCCAGGTGCAAAAGCCGTTTTCATCTGCCTGGATGCCGTCAGTGGTTTTATCGGAGATTACCTCTACTTTCACTTGCTCTAGCTCCGAAACCGGCACCCGCTCAGTGGTTGCGATCGCTCTTTGTTCTTCGCCAATATTGGAAAGGAACAATGTTGTTGTAGTTGTGACACTGTTCCATTTAGTCAAGTGATCCTGTTTTCTTTTTTGGGTTTGGGTGCGCTGCACGCGCATTGCATTATCCGCTCCCCATCCCAAAGCAAATTTCTCTCCAGGCGCGATAAATAGAACTGAGGTACGACCGACAAAGCCAGAAGTCCGCACTAAATCCACTGGCCCAGCTAGAATCGGGAATTTAGAAGTGTTTGTCTGTTCGCTCTTAAGGATGACTTGACAGGATAATTCTGGCATCAAGACATACTCTACAGAGGCGGGAGAGTCGAAGGAGTAGATGGAAACGCGGTAAGGGCGACCATCTGAGGGAATCGTTGCTTTTGTCTGGCTGCGTAGGTTTCGGACTTCGCCGCCGTCATCAACACCGGGTAAATCAACTGTGGCGGGGGTGGTGTCGGTTCCGAGTCCGGCTGTCTGAACTTGTTGATCTCTCGCTTGAATGATTATCTGCTGAGATTTTTCTTGAACATTTAAAGGGTCATCTGTCAGCAGGGGTGGTTCAGTTCCCAAGGATGCGCGGGCGGTAGAAAAGACTAAATCTACGTCTTTCCAATCTTCTCCCGTGCGTTGCCAGACACAGCCATCGAAGCGGAAAGAGAGCGTCGGTTTTTCGTCGAGGAGAAGGCGTGCTTGGTGCCAAGGTCGCCACATGGCACCGGGAACCACATAGTCGAAAGCGATCGCATACTCTCCCGCTTGGGGAATCATTAAGTCGGCTTCGATGTTGGCAACATAGACCATATCGGGACGCGATAAGGCTTCTGCTTTGGCAATTAAGTCGTGAATTTGCTGGTGTAGTTGTTCTTGAGTGTGATAGCTGCTTAAGATTTCCGATCGGAAATCTCGCAATTGTTTAAATAAAGTAGAAATTTGCTCTCGCCAGGATTTAGGGTCAATTTGTCCCCAAATCGCATCCACGGGGAGTTCCTGCAAACCTTTAGCAAGGATGGTGTTTACTCGCTCGAAGCACGATTCGAGGTGCTGGCGGTCTTCGCTGATATTGTTGAAGGAGTTAAGTAGCGATCGCAGTTCTGCTTGTAGAGACGCGAAATTTTGCATCTCTTCATTGGTTAGTCGATCTGTTTCCTTAACCAACATCTGGCGGCGAACGCGAACATCGTCAATTCGTGCCTCTGGATATTCTTCACAAAACTCTGCCCGAAGAGATTTATCTGAAAGAACTGGGGCAACTTTCTGGACTTGGATTCTCCACAGTCCTTGGGTTAAATTAATTTTGCCAATTCGTCGCACCTGTGCCCTATCTTCTAAGAGTGTTACTACACAAACAGGTGCATCGAGCGTTAATTCTTGAATGACTTCTGGCGACTTTTGAATTGCTTGCATAATTTACCACTTCCTCATATCAAATTCATTTAAATCGTCATTGTTTGGAACCTCACCCCTATCCCCTCTCCGTTAACGGAGAGGGGAACCGGAGCCGCAGGCGATCGCGGGAAGAGTTTCTGAGGGAATGCTAAAGCAAATGCTGAATAATCAACCGGATTTGATGACATCATTTGGAACCTCACCCCTACCCCCTCTCCGTTGACGGAGAGGGAAACCGGAGCCATCGGCGATGGCGGGGAGAGGTTGTTTGCAAATGCTGAATAATCAACCGGATTTAATATCATTTAGCTTTTGCATTTAAGTATAAAGATTAGAATATTTACGCGGTAAATTTTCAACTATCAAGCTAATTGCTGTTGGTGCATCATTAACGATTGCAATAATCTGTTGATAATTACTAGGAGCCAATACTTCATACTGCCCCTTTCCGGTGGGTACAGCAGCAGGGCAATCATACCAAAAAGGAGGTTCCGTATATCTGCTGAAACCTAAACAATAATGACTGGTATACGGATAAAGTTGACTCAGCACTGAGTGTTTTCTAGCAGTTTGAATAAGATGAACTAAATCGTACACAGAACGGTGAGACTCAACCATGCGGATTCGGATGATAGGGGGCATTTGATTGTTTTCCCAAGTTTGCTCTGTGTATTGCCACCGCTGCTCGTGTTTTTGCAAAATTTCTTGCCACCGCTGTTCGAGTTCTTGCCATTTATTTTCAACATACTCATTCGTTGATATTTTTGTGGAAATAGGATTGGTTGATGCTTGAGAAGGCTTGCTGCTAGCACTAACGCTCAGTAGCAAGAGGCTGCAAACGGTGGCTGAGCCATACACAATAAACTCCCGCCGATTGTATTTTTCCACGGTACAACTTACTCTCTTTAGGCTATATATTTAGTAAGCCCAAATCTTCAATTAAAATTACGACTCCCGCCGATTTCCCCCAATCAATTCACTGTCCACAAAAGTTTTAATGATGTAATCAACTGATAAGGTAATTTTCTCTTTTGCGGGGACTTCGACTTGCCAGCGATAGCCGCCTTTGATGGGTGAGTTACGTTCTTGTTGTTCGTATTTTTCCCAAGGTGGCGAGACGCGATCGCAATGGATATCTACTTTTGCTCCTTCTTGGGGAATGGGGAGTCTTTCTCGTACTTCAATCTTGGCAATTCTTGGTAGATAGTTGTTAATATCGATTTTAATTTTGTGGCGCAGTTCGTTGAAAGAGACGATGGTTTCGCCAGAACGAACTTCTTCATAAACGGTGTTTCGAGCAACTTTGATGGCTTGTTCCACTCCTAGCCCTAATTCCATCTGTGCTTTTGGTGGAACTGTGGCAATATTTGTAGATAAGATGTATTCGCCATCGACGTAGACATCCGCAGGGCCAGCGAGTAGCGGTGCTTGTAGGGGGTTGCGGAGTTGGGCAATTCTGAAGACGTTAGTATCTTCGCGGGGAACGACGATGTAGCGCAAATCTACGTCTGTACTGTTGCTAGTTAGGGCGACAGAGTGAAATTGCCCGTCTGAGGGGACATCAATTCGTCCATCAGCGCTATAGGCATAGTCGAAGGAACCTGCAACGTCTCGCACATGGATACCACCGGGAGGAAGCATCATCCAGAGGCATTTTTGGGCGTTATCAAAAGCCTGTTGCACGACCTGCATGACATTAAACGTAACCGTAACTTTCTGACGTTGAAGGATTTCTAAATATATTTCCTGCTGTTGTTCTATCGACAATTTACCCCGCTTTGCTCGGTCATCTGCTGCGCCCATTCGCATGAGACCGTATGCCAGTAAATCGGTTACAGAATTCTCATCTGTAGTATCCTCCAGGTTCTGCCTCCTTCGACGCTGGAGAGATTCCGGTGCTGCTGGTGGGGCAGCTGCCGCCCGTTTCAGTGCTTTGTGAGCCGCTAGTCGGTCTCCTAGGGAAGGGGATTCTACTTGCGGTGCCAGTGATTCCTCTATATAGTCTGCACAAGGCGCTGCTGCTGGCATAGCCATCCCATAACTAGCGTACATTTCAGAGCGATCCTGCGCCGTCAGATCGGGTAAGGGTGGAACTGAAGGAGCGTTGTCTAAGAAATTCGCGATCGCGCTTGGTGACGACACAGCGGCTAAAGCTGTCGGTCTCTGGCTATCGTAGTCCTCAAAAAGAATCTCTGCACCGATTGGGGGACGACGCCAGCCTGATTTTCTCATCGCTGGTTGCACTCGTCCTAGCCGCAGCGAGGGCAATTCCGGTAGCGCACACCAACCCATCGGTTCGGCTGTAGAAAGTTCCAATCTTACCCCTGACCAATCTTCACCTGTGCGCTGACAAATCAACGCCCTGACGGCAATGCTGGCACTAGATTCCGCACTATTTAGACGGCAAACATAGGTCGGTGTCCAACGCGCACCGGGGACGAAATATTCGATAACTAAGCGTGAAAAACCTAATTCCCCCTTTTCTACAAGGGAAGGAGGGGAATTTTGCCCTTCTCCTGGTAGAAGAGAGGTAGGGGGAGTAAACTCTTCGTAACTCAAACGGACAATTACCGTCTTGCGAAGCTCATTAGGTCTAGCATTTCTGGCGGTGGAAGCGATCGCCTGCTTTTGTTGCAAATCGGCAAGATATTCCTGAGCTAGACGCAATTTTTCCAAATTTTCCCGCTTTTCCTGGATTCGGGCGCGGATTTGTTCGTCGCTGAAGTTTGCCAAGGCAAGTCTAGCGTTCATTGGCGAAGGCGGCGGTGCTGTCCCAGGTTGAGCGTTGGGGCGATCGGGTACTTTTAGATTACTGAGGACGCCAATTTCTTTTTCGATGAGGGCGATCGCGTCCTGAATGCGTTGTACCTCAGCCGTCGCTGCACGCAGTTCCTCCTCCGGGGGTGGGTTCTGTGTCTCTTGCGGCGGGGGAACGGCTAAACCAATGCGAACATCTGAGGCAATCGGGGACGGGTTTTGCGTCTCTACAGATTCAACCCTCACTCGGACACTGCTATCATCTAGCGCCAGAGGCAATCCCGGTATCTCAACGTGTTCTGGCAGTTCCCCAACGTTCAGATGTAACTCAGCAATCCGAGTCACGGTGGCACCGGCAGCGTAGACTTTAACTGCGTCAATCCGAGAAGCCAGTTCTTGCATTGCCATGATGTTTGCGCTGAGTTACTGCCTATAGATCCAGTAAGGCACAGGGGAAGAAGCGATCGCAAGTAACTCTATGAAAAATTTAAAAATAAAAGATAGACTTTAAATTTTTTAATTTTGCAGTTTTAACTTTCCGCTGTTGCCAAAGGGAAGGTAAACCAGAAAGTAGAGCCGCGATTCGGGCGACTTGTCACTCCAATTTCTCCGCCGTGAGCGGTAATAATTTGCCGACAGAGATACAATTTTAACCCGATGTTAGTCGAGCAGCGAGCTTGAGGATCGCGGACAAAGAGATTGAATAAGCGATCGCACTCAAGCTGACTCATTCCTCTACCATTATCCTCTATGGTAAAGCGAATCATCTGCTTATCAACTTTAGCTTTTAGAGTCAATTTCAATCCAGGTGGATTTTGTTTTAAAGCATAGGTGAATAGGTTTTCAAAAACCCGCTGACTCTGATACGGATCGACCATGACTAACGGTAAATTTGCCGCCATCATATTTTTGATAGTTGCTTGATTTTCCGCCAGCATGGGTTGCAAGTCTCGGAGAATCGCCGGAACCAATGTATTTAATTGAACTAACTCTCGCTGAAGAACAATCCCTCTATTTTCGTTAGTATTGGTTTCGATTAATGACTGAATCATGCTCAGTTGGCGTTCGTTGCCTTGGATCATTCGCTCTACAAGAGAGCGAGGAATGGTCACTTTTTCTTCTGGCGATCCGAGCAGATTATTTAACACCATGATAGTGCCCTGAACCGAGGTGCGGAGATCGTGAGAAACTGTATGTAAAACAACGTCTTTAATCCGGTTCAGCTCTTGCAGTTCCTGCATTTTCTGCTGTAGCTGAGCGGTACGTTCTTCTACTTGGCGTTCTAGATTAGCATTTAGCGTTTGTACTTGTTGGAAGAGAGAAGATTGCTGAATTGCGATCGCTACCTGTACTCCCAGTTGATCGAGCAAGTCAATTTCATACTGCTGCCACTCCCGTGGTGCAGAGCATTGATTGGCAATTAAGATGCCATAAAGTTTGTCTCCTAGCATGATTGGGACACCGATGCCAGCTTTGACTTGATATCGATTGTGGTATTCAGCGATAAATGCAGATTTTTCTACTTTTGTTGTATCGTTGACAACTCGGATGCGATCGAGTTCAAATATTTGTTGAACTTCTTTGTAAGCAACGTTCTCCGTAACCCAACCTAAAATTGACGGAAAATTAGGATCTACTGACTCTGCAACGGTTGTACCTTGCCCCTTTTCATCAAAGTAACTAATAAACACGCGATCCGCGTGCAAAAACTGCCTAACTTCTTCAACTGTGGTGTTGAGAATTTCATTCAAATCGAGCGATCGCCTAATCCGCAAGGCAATCTCGTAGAGCAAGCGATCGCGTTCTGCGGTGGCGCGAACCAAAGCTTCAGCAGCTTTGCTCTCAGTAATATCACTCCTTACAGAAACTAAGCATGATTCGCCATTAATGTTGACAATTTCTGCTGAAAATAAATAGATTCCTACCTCGCCAGACTTCTTGCGAAACTCAAATTCCTGGTTGTGAATCGCTCCCTGTTCCCGCAACATCTGTTGCATCCTAATGCGATCTTCTGGATTCACCCAGGCATTGATTTCAAGTGAGGTACAACCAATAACTTCTTCTTTTTTATAATTACTAAGGCGGAGATAGCTATCATTGACATCAATATAACGCCCCTCATTGAAGGTTGTAATACTCATAGCATCAGGGCTATAACGAAACGCTATAGAAAACTTTTCTTCCGAAAGCAAGAGTGCCTCTTCGCGAGTCTTACGCTCGGTAATATCTATCAGTAAACCATTCCAATAAATGTCATTATTTCCTTGCAAAATAGGTCGAGCCGCAGTTTGCATCCACTTGAGGTTGCCCGATTTGGTAATCACACGACCTTCCCATATCCAAGGTTGAAGATTCGCTGCCGAAATAACTAATGATTGTTCATAAGCTTCCCGATCGTCTGGATGGATCAGGTTCCATAGCAGAGGTGGGTCTGTATAAGCTGAATAAGATGCTAATTCTAAGAATTCTTGGCAACCGGAATGGGCAAATAGTAACCAGCGAGAATCATCACAATTGAGAAGCTGAAAAATAATTCCCAGCTTATTTGCTGCCACTTTTTCAAGTGTTGAGTCACTTTGTGCCGGAGAAATTTCTGCGGGTAAAAGATTTTCCCAGGAATGGGTGACAGTTGGGAACTGAAAATCTGAATCGACTTGTGTTTGAGTTTGGCTGACTATTTCTTCAACACTTTCTTCCTCCAAATTCAGGAGTAGCTTTAACTGTTCAAAAGCTGCTTCATCTCGACAGCAAGCGCGTAAAGCTTGTAAATAATTTAAATCAGAAACCATGTCCTTCCTAGATGTTGGATGACACTGAAAAACTGATTGATGAGCAGCACGTGATTTAGTTCTCTGAGTCAAGAATTTCTTTTTCAACATTGCACTCACCCTTCATTTTCAGTATTATTCAGTCTTATTCCAAGTTACAATAAGCACTGGCGATCGCCTTCGTGCAGGTGACTCACCCGATTGGGTGATTTTTAGCGATCGGTCATTAGTCAGTGGTAACGCAATAATGACGATGAACTAACCAGCTTTTTCTGCCTCTGGTGAGGTTGCTAAAGGTAATGTGAACCAGAAAGTTGCTCCAGTTCTGGGGGCGCTAATGGCACCAATTTGTCCCCCATGAGCAGTGATGATTTGCCGACAAAGATATAACCCTAGACCGATGCCAGCAGAACGGGCGCGGTTTCCTCGAACATAACGATCGAAAAGACGATCGCACGCTTCTGGAGTCATCCCGATCCCGTTATCAGCAACGGTGCAATGAATCATCTCTTCTTCTATGGTGGCTTCCAAGGTGATGCGAAGTCCGGGTGGGTTATGGTTCAGAGCATTAGTCAGCAGATTTTCAAAAACTCGTCTTAGCTGCAATGGATCGGCTGTCACGCCCGGTAAATCGTCGGGAACTCGATTTATCAGCGACGCTTGATGTTTTGATAGCAGCGGTTCTAAGTCTTCTGCGATCGCTTGAATCAACGTACTCAATTCTACAAACTCATATTGGAGGACAACGCCGCGAACTTCGCTGGAATGCGCTTCGAGGAGGGAGTTGATTAAACCCAGTTGGCGATCGCTACTCTGGATCATCCGCTCTAAAATTGAGCGAGGAATGGGAATCGTGTCTCCTGGCTTATTCAACAAGTTATTCACTACCAAGGACATTCCCATAATCGGGGTGCGAAGATCGTGAGAAACTGCATGAAGAAACTCATCTTTGAGTTCGTTCAGCTCTTTGAGTTCCTCCATTTTTTGAATAAGTTGGGCAGTGCGCGTCTCAACTTGACGTTCCAAACTAGCATTGAGATCCTGTACTTGTTGATAGAGTTTTGCTTGCTGAATGGCGATCGTCACTTGAGTTGACAGCGATGAAAGCAAATCAATTTCCAATTGTTTCCAGTCACGCGGGGTTGTACATTGATCGACCATCAGGATTCCCCACGGCTCGTCATTCAGAAGAATCGGTACAGCCAGATAAGCTTTGATATGATAATTGGAAAAATCTTGAGAAATCGCTGAAGAAAGCTCTATTTGAGAAGTATCTTTGACAACGTGGATGCTTTTATTCTCAAACATCGCTCTGATTTGTTGCATATGTTCTTCATCTGTGGGACTCCATCCCAAAACAGGTCGCCAAGGGGGAGCGACCGATTCCGCAACCACCTCAAAATTGCTATAAATACGACTGATAAAAACCCGATCTGCTAACAGAAAATTCCGGACTTCTATCACAGTAGTATCTAGAATTTGCTGAATATCGAGTGATTGTCGAATCCGGAGTGCCATCGCGCCCGACAAGCGATCGCGCTCCGCCGAGAGTAACAGCGCCTCTTCTGCACGCTGGCGCTCGGTAATATCAATTCCTAACCCAAAGAAAAAGTCAAGTTCCCCATTTTCTTTCGCAACCGACTTTCCGTGCCATTCTACTAGCAGTTTTTCGCCTTGTTTGGTAAGCACGTAGTTGTGCCTTTGAGGCAGTTGCTGTAGTTGGATGACATGCTCAAAGACTTCAGAAACGATTGCGCGATCGCTTTGGGGAATAAAAGTTGAAAGATAATCAGTTCCTAAAACCTCCTCAAAGGTATAACCAAGAGCGTGAAGCATTGCGTCATTCATCATCCTGACGGTGCCATCCGGATTGATAGCCACAAAAAAAGCTGGAGAAGTTTGGACAATCGTGGTGTTAAAGTCTCTTTCTTGGCGTAGTTTCTCCTCTGCTTGCTTCCAATCGGTAATGTCTTGCGTCATCACCATTGCCGCAAAAATTTCTCCGCCCTCATTTTTGACGGGAAGTGCGTGCAAAAGATAGATCCGGGAAGCAGCGCGATCGCTATCAGACGAATTATTGTAAGGAACTTCAATAACAGTGCCTTTTCCTGCCAGCGCCGCCCGATAAGTCGGCTCTAACAATTCACAAGTTTCACGAGGTAATGTCTCCCAAAGCATCTTTCCTTCTAACAACTCTTTAGAAAGACCAATAGCCGCTAATCCTGCACCTTCAGCAATCGTGTAACGGAGGTCTTGATCGAATAAGAAAACTGCGCCGTTCGGAAAGTTTCTTGCAAGCGTGCGGTATAATTCCTCACTTCGCGTCAGAGCTTCTTCCACTCGTTTTCGTTCGGTGATATCTATCCCAATACTGATAATGTAATTAACTGAGCTATCCGCATCGACGAGAACCGTATTCGACCAAGCAATCGGTCTTCGGCTTCCATGTTTCGTTACCCAGTAGTTTTCATTAGTCTTAGGAAATTCCCCTGATTGAAGAGCTTTAAAGATAGTTTTGACGGGTTCCAATTCCTCCGGAATTATAAATAAATCCCAGAAATACTTGTTCTTGACTTCTTCAAATGAATATTGAGTTGTTCTCTCGCAAGCTCGATTAAAACGGATGATTCGTCCTTGGCAATCGAGAACTACCACTAAAGCACCAGCCGTATCAAGGATGGCAGAAACAAAATTTCGCTCCTTCCTCAAATCTTTAATGAGTCCCCGCAATTGAGACGTCATTTCATTAAAAGTGGTCGCTAATACCCCCAATTCATTGCCTTGTCTAACTGTGACTTCCGTATCTAGATTTCCCCCACTAATTTGGGCTGCGGCTTTTGTTAAACGCTGCAAAGGTAATACAATTTGCCGGGAGAAGAACCAACCCAGCTCAATTGCCACTAGCATCGCCACGCTCAATGCTATCCCCATCACCAAAAGCATTTTTCGCACCGGAGCGTAGGCTTCAACGGTGGGTAGTTCTACCACCACCTTCCAGCGCCCAGTCCGGATGGTAGAAATGGCTCCCACAACCTCAACACCTCGCAAACCTTGATAAGTAGTCAGCCGTTTTGCACCATTTAATTTAGTTAATTTTTGGATGAATGGGTAGTGTGAGAGGTCTTTCAGATTAAAACTTTCAGGGGATTTTTCTTTTTCGGCAATTAAATAATTGCGGCTATCGATCGCATAAGCATAACCCGTCTTCCCTACTTTGGTGTGAGAGAGAACATTCCAGAGAAACTTTAAATTGATCCAAGCCATTAAAACGCCATTAATTTCATCCTGTTGATTGCGAATGGGCACGGCTAAGATGACCGTCTGCAAGTGAGTCTTAGGGTCAATTCTAACGGGGCTGACAAAATCTTCCTGTTGTCTAAAAGCTTGTAAAAATGATGTAGAAGCTTCTTCTTGATAGAAAATTGCTTTACCATAAGGAGAAGAGGAAGAAACAATATTACCCTTATTATTAAAAATTGCCACTGTTTCATAAGCACTATTGTGGCGGGTTAACGCTTCCAGAAATCTATCTTGAATCTCAGGCGAAAGATCGGTCAATCCTTGCACTCTCGCTAAATAGCTTAGTTTCCGCTGCAAGTCATCCAAGTAAGCATTGATTTCCCCAGCAGCCGCATGACTGCGCTCTTGTTGGGCAATTTCTACTTGTTGCAATTGAGCTTGAAAGCTTAGATAGATTAAAATTCCCGAAGTGAGCAATAGTGTTGAAATGACTAGCAAGACCAGACCGTATCTCAGCTGATTTGCAATTGAAGAAAGCCAAGATAAAGGTAAATTTATACCTGTATTAGCTTGATGCGAAGCACTGTTGCGATTTCTTTTGTTCATCGTGCCTCCTAGCTCAGAAAGTTGCACCCGCTGATTCGCAATTGTTTAAAAACCCTACAGAAGCGATGTAAATTGCCTCTAGGGTGAAACATCTATTTTGCCAGTGACGATCTCTTGCTTAACAGAAGCGACGAAAGCTTCTTGCTCTGGAGTTAACGAGCCATAAAAAGGAGCTAAATCTTGGACTTCCTCTAGCAGCCCAAACTTGTATTGCTTGCCTTCCCATCGCCCCTGTTGTACCAAAGTTGCTCCCTCCAGCATTAACATAGGCACCTGCTGGATAACGCTGGTAACAATCGTCTTTGGAGCCAGTTTGTGCTGATTTTCAATCTCATTGGTGGCATGTCTCCAGCTGATAACGTAAACGCCCTTACTTTGGGCAGCTACTTTAATAACACCTATATTGGCTCTATCGGCATCAACGACTAAAACATCAGTTCCTGCTGCTACTTGCTCTTGGGCAATTTTTCTAGCTTTGTCCGCATCTGACCAACTGTTAAGCCACTTGATAGAAACTGTACTGTCCAGTTTCGTTGCCCGGACACCCCGTTTAAATAAGATAGCCTCTTCTTCCATCACTGGATATGCTTGACCGCCAATAAAGGCAACTTTTTTAGTTTTGGTTTTGAGTCCGGCAACGACCCCAGTTAGATAACCCACTTCCCCACTCCGAAACGCCAAAGCACCCACGTTTTTATTGTTACCGGCATAACTGCTCATGAGGGCAAATTTAGTGCGGGGAAAATCTTTGGCAACTGTTTCGGCGGCGTCGCGATATTCATCACCATGACTGATGAGGAAATCAAAACTTTTTTGGGCATATTGACGAAAAAGTTTCTCACCATCAGCTTCAGGAACGCTAGCAGTATAAGCCACCTCAGCCCCAAGTTCTTTTTCAATCAATTTCAGCCCTTCGTAACCTGATTGATTCCAACCTTTGTCATTTATAGGGCCAGGAAAAAGCATTGCTACTTTAAAAGTCCCGGATTTTCCAGCCTCAGGTGTAGGTGTAATCTTGCTTCCGGTTGCACCGCAGGCCACCAGAAACAAAGTTAAAACTAGGCAAATAGTTTTCTTGCTCATGGATAGTGGGTAGTGGGTTATGGGTGGTGGGTAGTTGGTAAGGATGACCACTTATTACCTACTACCTCTTGACTAAGGACTCAGGACTACTAAGACACTAAAAGAATTTTGCTTCTAGATTCTATCTACTTTTATTTAATTGGTCTAGCTGGGGTCAGCAGGAAATATCCTCTCTATAAAGCGTTCATTATATTTGCGATTTTTTTTAATTGATAAATATAAAACAAATTATTTTATGGGGAACAAGATGAGTATTATTGCAGCTATTGATAATATTTCCCCACAGGTTGTTGCCCCAATTTTATTTTAAGCTAACTTATACTAATACTATTTAACTTTTGTGATGCTAAACTTCAGATACTTCCAAGCTAAGCTCAAAGAAGTGCAACTCGCTATCAGCCTCTGCTGAACCTAAGAGAATCGATGGAAGTAATGTGGGTGTTGGTGTTTCAGCGGGCATAACGAATGGGTGAGTTTAAGTTTTCAACTTGCACCTAGTGTTACATTTATTCTTTTTTGTAATATTAATATCGATAAAATACCGGCTATATTCCAAGCATCATCTCCTCCTCTATGGGGAGTTCCTTCAAGGGGAAGATTCAGTAATTCTAATGCCATATCCATGCCAATTTCATTTGGCATGGCATGAATAATCCCAAAAAGAGTTTTGATATTTATATGTCGGGTTCCGAAAGGATAACTGATATGGCGAGATTGGCATTGTTTTTCAAATTGTCGTCGGTCGTAGTCGCCGTAGCTTGCCCACACTCTATCTTTTGATAAATATTTTTTCTTTAAAATTGAGCAGGCTGATTCAAAAGAAATTCCTAGATTAACTTGTGCTTGAGTTAATGTGGTTAGATTGGTGCAAAATTGACTAACTTGGGAACGTTCGGGTTTCACGAGGATACTTTCTTTTTCCAAGCGCTCTCCCGTAGCGATATCAATTGGACAAATCCCAATTTCGATGATTTCGTTTTCTTGTCCAGCGGGTGGATTTCCTTGCCAGCAAGTTGATTCAATATCAACCACAAGGATTTGGTCTAATTTCTTAGCCATTTTGGGGTGACTTTTTGTTTGGTGTGGACACCCCGTAGAGGTGCCTCTACGGGGTATTGGGAATTTGAAATAATTAGTCAGTTAATTCGGTGCGAAGTTGATTGACAACTCGGCTTAAGGCTACTGAATGGGAGGCTTTGAAAAGGATGCGATCGCCTTCTTGCACCATTTCTTTCAAACGCTCTACCACAGCCTGATGCGTCGAAAAGCACTCAGCAGGTAAAGGGGCAGCACCCAGAGCGATCGCTTCGGCTTCTTTGTCATCTACCAGCACCAGCAAAGCGTCTAGATTCAACCGCCGCGCCGCTTCTCCAACTGCGAAGTGGAATTGGGGCGATCGCTCTCCCAATTCCTTCATCGTCCCCAGAACCGCAATATGCCTTTTTCCTGGCGTTTGTGCCAACAATTGCAGTGCCGCCAGCATTGACTCTAGCCCAGCATTGTAGGTTTCATCCAAAATGGCAACATCGTTGGGCAAATCGTAGCGCTGTGCCCTCCCAGATGGGAGATTTACCGACAAACCGGCGGTTAACGATTTCCAGTCAACCTGGAGAACTTTAGCTACTGCCAAGGCTGCCAGAAAATTAGATGCATTATGACGCCCCGGTAGCGGTAACGGCAGATGCACCCCTTCGACGCACAATGTCTCGTTATCAATCAATTCCCCGCGTAAATCTCCCCCTTCCAAGCCGTAGGTAATGGTTTGCCCTTGCCAAACTGTTGCCGCAGTTTCCATTAACAAGCGGTTGTCGTGATTCAGAACAGCGATGCTATTGGAAGGCATTTCCGCGAGTAATTCGCATTTCGCTTGGGCGATCGCTTCCTCCGAACCCAACCGCCCGATATGCGCGGTTCCCACATTCGTAATTACCGCTACAGAAGGTTGTGCAATTTGTGTTAATAGGGCAATTTCACCCCTAGCACGCATTGCCATTTCAATAACAGCATAGTTATGCATTGGTGAAAGTTCTAATAGTGTTTTGGGAACACCAATTTCGTTGTTGTAGTTAGCCTGAGTTTTAAGAATGTCGCCCTTTGTTGACAAAACTGCTGCAATTAATTCTTTGGTAGTGGTTTTACCTACCGAGCCGGTTATACCGATTACAGGGATATCGAACTGCAAGCGCCACCAATGAGCGATCGTTTGATATGCTTTCAAGGTGTCTTCTAGGCACAAATGTGGAAGAGATCCCGACAATGGGTGGTCAGTAATGGCTGCGATCGCTCCTTTTTCTAGAGCAGTTTCCACAAACTCATGCCCATCAAACTTGTCTCCCCGTAGTGCCACAAAAATTTCCCCCGGCTTCAGGCTACGGGTGTCAGTTGTAATTCCTGCAACATATCTTGCTAATTCGGCGTCAGATAGATTGATTGGTTTCGCCCCTATGATTTGGGCTATTTGAGAGAGGAGGACGTGACAAGGCATGAGGCTTATGTTCATTCAAGAAGATTCATCCTTATCATGCACTACGCAAAGCGTTAGAACAAAAGATGCATTTTGAGCAGTGATTTCCATCACATAATCCGCTATCTTGTCCCACTACTTTAGAGGTAGATGCGCGAAGTGAATAATTGATGCTCTGCGGCATCCGTATTTCTACTTCATCGAAACTTCACAATTTTGCCGCATATTTGCGGAACCATTTGAAGAATCAACCAAGATATGCTCTATTTGGGGTAATCTTTCTCCGATTATAGGAGTATAGAAAATAGCCCCCTTATCAGGGTGATATTTAGGGTGCATCGATTCAAGCGTCTACTACACGACAGTTGCAATAGAAATAAACCGAATCAACCGAACTGATATAAACTCAGCCCTAGCGTGCGTACGTAGGGGGGCATTGAAGTGACAACCTGGACAGACTGTTATCACCGACACACTAGCACTGAAGAGCAGCAGCTTTACGATCATTTGCTTTACTGGGTTCAACATGAATCACCCAGTCGGATGATCGAGCGATTTCGCCAGCTGTTCATGGATGGCGTGGGGTATTCAGAGCCAAAAATCTGGATGGCGCTGGAGAGAATTACGACTTCCAAGCAGGCTGAGCAGGAATTCCGGTTTATTCTTAATCGGTGCTGCCATATTCTGATCAATCGCTGGCAGATGCACCCCAATCTCCAAGCGTCCATCCCGGATTTGGTAGAAATATTCCAGACGCCTCCGGTCATGGGAACGGTTCGCTCTCGCGGAGCCAGACGTTTGCGGGAACTGGTAAGGATTTTCAACCAGACGGAGCAATATCTGACCCTGCGACGGCTAGCCCAGGTGATGAGTCAAGCCGCAGAGGCAGCTGGCAATGACTCTAAGCCTTTAGGAAGCTTAATTCGCCGGTATCCCTACCTATATGAACATTGCCTGTTGAGTGAAGACAGTTCTTACGAGCATCAGCAAACAGTTCGGCAAATTCAATCCCGAATTCAGCGGGGATTTGAAGTCGATTTGTCTCAGTACGTGACTTACCAAGTACGGCGTGCCCAAGTGTCGCGTCAGACTTGCCCTAGTCAACGCGAACGAATTATCCAGCCGGTGACGAATCCAACGTTATTGAGCGATCGCGAACTGGGTGTTGCTCTCAAACAATTTTACGGCAAAGTAGAAGGCTCCCACACCTACCGAGATTTATCACAGCGCTTCCTCACCCACACTAGCCAAACACCTTCCTACAGAGCTTTTAAATGGGATTTATACGAATATCTGACCGCTTCCATTGACCCAGAATTTGGTAAACGTCAGTTTAACGAGCGCTTGTATGCCCAGCTAAAAAACACTCTCCCGAATAGCGATTCCCAAAGACCTAGCGAATTCTTGATTGTCCGAACTTGTAGTCAATTGTTGAACTTTTTAGTGGTAGAAAGTCCGCAGCGACCGAATCACTATGTCTTCGTCGATCTGATTACGAATTTGGGGGCGACATTCACAACCGGCTTGCTTTTGAAAATAGTGCTGCTGTGCCGCAAGGTCAAGCCCTACTTGGAAAAGCGATTTTCAATTCTTTTTAACCACTACGAGTCTTATGCCAGAGATGGTGTGCCGTGGTTAATCAAATCTCTGGAAAATCTGAATGTAGCTTTAAGCCTACACTTTGGGGATGCTGATGTTTCCTGCTTGAGCCAAATATTATGAGCTAAATATTATCAGGAATTGCCGCTGATTGCCCCAACGAAGGCAAGAGGCATTATTTTTTACTTTTCTAGTTTTTCCAATTACCACTACATTTCATCTGTCTATTGCCCCGAATTCAGCAGGGGTTCAGGAAAGCTGATGTGTAGCCTCACAAAAGTGAAATGGTAACAGTTAGCTCAAATACAATCCCTAACCCCCTAAGCCTCCTTCCCTTAGTGGAGGAATTGAGGGGGTTCGCGGGGGCGCAAGGAGGGTAGACAGACGAAGAAATCCGACTTCTGCTGCTGGTGAAAAACAGTTTTCCCCTGATTTTGTACGCCTGCTTAATGAAAAGTTAGGAACGGTTCGATTCAGAAAATAAATTTTATGCTAGAATCTTGCTCGTGAATCAGAATCGGATGTAAGCTTTGTTACTCGCGCAGCAAGTTTATCTCTACTGTGTGGGCAAATAGCTCTCCGAAACTGGAGCTTGAAAATATTGAATGGTGGAGATATTTCCGTGTCGATATATGTAGGAAACCTATCCTACGAAGTTACGCAAGACGATCTCACATCTGTCTTTACAGAGTACGGAACCGTTAAACGAGTTCAGCTGCCTACAGATCGAGAAACGGGGCGGATGCGTGGCTTTGGATTTGTAGAAATGGGAACGGATGCTGAAGAGGAAGCTGCAATTGAAGCCCTCGATGGAGCAGAGTGGATGGGTCGCACCCTGAAAGTAAATAAAGCCAAACCCCGTGAAGATAGGGGTGGGAGTCGCAGTCCGGGAAGCCGGAGCGGTCAAGGAGGAGGAAATTTCTCTTCCCGGCGCTATTGAGCTAGTGGCTTAATCATGTCAACTTGAGATTGAAATAACAGCAAAGATCGATTGCCTGTAATTCTCTGCTTGATTTCGGTTAGGGACTAGCAGTGTTAGTTGGTCAAAATTGAGTAAAAATGTGCCCAGCATCTTACGACTACACCAGACCAGGTTAGTCGTAAGATGCTGGGTGGCGCATGGTACAATCAATGCTTAGGGTAGCTTAAGTGTGCTGCTCGCCCGTCGTTTGGCTGGAGTCATCTCAGGTACTCAGAGCGACTGAATAAGGTAGGGCTGCTCCTGGAAGTCCGAGACTGAGTACGTTGGTAGGCTAATCGCACTCGTCGGGAAAAACAATAAGCAAAAAGCTTTGTACAGAAGCGATATTGGGTCTGTACAACTCCAGTACGCAAAGGGTCTGGAGGTGAGTAGGGCACTAGAGACTCGGCAGCCAAGTCTTTACCCGAAACACACCGAAAACGGCAGTAGGGACATGGTCATAACCCTGGCCCCTGCTCCAATCGCAGGAGGAATGAACGAAAGCTGCGATCGCTCAAGGGAAGCCATCGATCGTGGATTAAGTTCACACCCGAAAAGCAACTTAATCACCTATACAGAGGAATCATCAAGAATGACCCAAGTGGTTTTAGGCGAAAATGAGGGAATAGAATCAGCTTTGCGCCGCTTCAAACGGCAAGTATCCAAGGCTGGAATCTTAGCAGATTTTAGATATCGGCGGCATTTTGAAACTCCCATAGAAAAGCGCAAGCGCAAGGCAACTGCTGCCCGCCGCAAAAAAAGACGTTTTGGGTAACAAAAGTGAGTTGCCCTGGCGTGCTACCACTACAGCATCAGCTAGGGCGCTTCTTTAGATTCTTTATTTGCCATAACACTACGGCTATTGTAAAGACTCATAGATTTCTCAACTCCTTGTTTGAGGCTCAACTCCACCGCCTCAACCACGAGTTGCATGACATCAGACAAAGCTTTACTTTCATCAGGGGAAAACCGACCCAAGACGTGGGAAACCGTGTCCTGTTCTACTTTGGTTTTACCGATGCCAATCCGCAATCGAGGGAAATTTTGAGTACCGAGATGAGCGATCGCAGACTTCATTCCATTATGTCCCCCAGCCGAACCAGAAAGACGCAAGCGAATCTTTCCCAGCGGCAAATCCATATCGTCATAAATTACTAGGACAGACTCTGGTGGTAGTTTATACCAATCCGTCACCGCGCGAATTGCCTGTCCGGAGAGATTCATATAGGTAAGGGGTTTGAGTAACCGCACCTTGTCTCCGTGTAATCCGCGTCCCTCCCCAAACTCCCCCTGGAACTTGCGATTTTCACTCTTGGAAATTTGCCAGGAACGCGCTAAGGCATCAATCACTTCAAACCCGATATTGTGTCGCGTCTTCTCGTACTTGGGTTCTGGATTCCCCAGACCAACGATTAGCTGGGGAATCACTAGAGTAGAGGTTGCCTTTCCGTTGTCAGTGGTCATTTTTTGATTGTCCATTATCAATTGTCTATTATTACTAACCACTAACCTGGGTCAAGCGAATTAAGAAGCGATCGCTAACTTCGTCAGATTACTTGTTGAGCCTCTTCTTGGGGAACAGAAGCCATGAGTTTTTCTTGGTCGCGCTTACGCTTTTTCGCATAAAGCTGAATGGTCGCTGCCATCGTCACAATCAGCCCAACAACGAGCCAAGTGGTAATGTCTGTAGGCAGGCTATTCTTAAACACAGCCAACAAAACAATCACCACTAAAAGTAACGTCGGTGCTTCATTCAAAGCGCGTAACTGCTGACTATTCCAGGTGCATCGGTCTTCGGCTAACTGTTTGATGAGACGACCACAGTAATGATGGTAGCCAATCAAAGCAGTCACCAGACCGAGTTTGATATGCAACCAACTCTCTCGTAGCACTTCAGTCTCAGTACTTACCAGACCAATTGCCATCGCTACCGTGACAATCATGCCCGGTGTAGTGATGATGTTGTAAAGGCGTTTTTCCATAATCTGATACTGATTCTTCAGAATCGTTTGGGCAGGTTCTGGCTGTTCCGACGCCTCTACGTGATAAATAAATAAACGTACTAGGTAGAACAAGCCTGCAAACCAAACCACAAAGCCGACAATGTGAAAAGCCTTAAACCAGAAATAAGCCATCAATCGTGTCCTCTACAGTCAAACTCTGTAAAATCAACAAGTTTTTGCAAGGGTAGCAGAGCAATTTTTCAAACTGAGTGCTGGAAGAGAGTTTCCAGATAGACCCGTGCTGCTTTGCGATAACTGTGCGAAGCTTCTGGGGTGCTGCCATTACCATTTTGCAGCAAGAACAGCGACAGCGCTGCGGCAAATACCCGGTCTTGATCCCAATCGGGATGAGTTTCCAGGTAATCTTTGAGAGATTCGTGTAGGTCTTCGGGAATTTCTGCCAAGATACTGATATTTGTGTTCATAGAATTCCTTTGCGTTGTCTATGGGTAAGGGCGCAACAGGCCCATGCCCTTACAAGGGTCAGTCTTGCAGTTGCCAATCACACTGACCGTCGCATCATTGTCTGCTGAGAGGGGGTAGGGTTGTCAATGCTGCGAAATATTACAGGCCGGGGTATGTCTAAAAAATATTCACGAGTTAATCAGCTTTGTAGGCGGATTTTTGTTACTTATCTTTACAAAAACTCGGTTGCTCTCGGCTGAGTTCCTGTCTTTTAGAAAAATCCCCAATAGAACAGCAAAACCCGATCCGAGTGTTCAACCCTGTGGAAAAGGTCAGAGAACCTGTGGAAAAAGTTGAACGCCTTTGTGGAAAGGCTGGGGAATGGGTGGGGAAAAGTTGGGTGAAAGATAAGAATTGCAAAGTGCTAATCGAAGGACGGCTGATACTCAGTCGAGGGTTGAAATGTTGATACTTTAAAACGTTGGTCGGTTAAAATTTAACTTTTTAATCCGATCCAACATTTCAACCTTAAATGGGTATCCTACGGAATCAGGCGGCTGAAGGAGCTGGAACTGAGAGGGAATGTCCCAAAGCAGCGAAAACTTGGCGTTGCTCAAACAGGGTAACGAGGTCGCTGTTGATTTTGTTTTGGGCGGCTTCTGCTTTGAGGATTTTCAGGGCAGTTTCTACGGGCAAGCGGCGCTTATAGGGGCGATCGCTTGCTGTAAGAGCATCATAAATATCCGCAATTGTCAATATCTGAGACTGAATTGGAATCGCTTCCTGTTTCAAGCCTTGAGGGTAGCCACTCCCGTCGAGTTTTTCGTGATGCCCTGCGGCGATCGCGGGAACATCTTTGAGGTGTTTCGTCCAGGGTATCCGGTTGAGAAACTCAAAAGTGTGCGTGACGTGCGCTTGGATGATTAAACGCTCTTCGGTTGTCAGGTTGCCTTGTGGCACCATTAGCTGAGCAATCTCTGTCGGTGAGAGGAGAGGCTTGATCTGTCCATCCACATCTTGATAAGTGTAACCAGACAGCTCTTGGAGCCGTTCTGGAAGCTCTTGGGCGAGAATGTGGGGTTCGTTCGCCTCTAGTAGGAGATGCCAATATTCATTGAGTTGCGCGATCGCATCCTCTAACTGACTATCTAATTGTTGTAGCTGTTGGCAGTGGGAACAGACAATTTCCGAATCTTTATGTTGATGGCTGGGATGCTCCAGTAAATACTTAAATTTAGTCTGGGCGCATTCCATTTCCAGCGTTCGCTGCGCCACAGCAAAGCGGTTACGAATCACCTCTATCTGGGATGGGTAGAGTTTTTTCTGCTTCCCCAGAATGGCTTCGGGTGTACTGACTTTGCCAAAGTCATGTAACAGTGCGGCGTAGCGAATTTCTTGGATTTGGCGTTCGTTAAAATAAATTGACCGCAGCGATCCCGTGGTAATTGTACTGGCTTCTTGCGAGAGACGCACCACTAAGTCGGCAACTCGTTCGGAATGCCCGGATGTTGTGGGATCTCGTGTTTCAATAATTTGGACAGAAGCTCTAACAAAGCCTTCAAATAGATTTTCAATACTTTCTTGCAGCTGATTGCGTTCGATCGAGATCGCCGCCTGAGAAGCAAGCGATCGCACAACGCGCTCTTCCCAAGCAGAATAAGGTTGGGTAACATTCAGCACATTTTCAGGCGTGACAATCGCATCACGATTAACCTTGCGATTAATTAGCTGAAGCACCCCAATAATTTCCCCTTCACCGTCTTGCATGGGTAGCACTAAGACGGAGCGAGTATGGTAAGGAATCGAGCTGTCAAAACTGCGATCCAACTGATAGGGAACTTCCAGGGGTAAATTATAAGCATCCGGCAAATTTAAGCTTTCACCTGTCAGCGCCACATACCCTGCCAGACTTTTCGGAGTCAATGGCATCAAAAACTCTTGAAAGGAATCGCTGCATTGAGAATCATTTTGCGCGACCTTAAACACTAACTTGGGAGTGTCACTACTTCGCTCTACTAAATAAACACTCCCCGCATCACTACAAGTAATTTCCCGACTCTTCGATAAAATCAGATTCAGTAATTCTTTTAAATTATGACTGCTCGAAAGCGCTGTCCCGATTGCCAAAAGTTGCTCAATGAGTTCTGCTGGCTCTTTGATTTCCGGAAGCCACACTTGGTTCTTCGCTGTGATTATCTGGCAAGGGGAGACAGTCATAAGTATGCACCGTTTGATTACACGTAAGCTTGATGGTAGCTGCTTGAATATAGGTTTCTAAAAAAGCAACTCAGGCACCGCAGAGCAGGAATACCGGGTTTATCTTTGCAGCCGGTAATGCTCCTCGCTCAACCAGGAGTATTTTAATCCTAGTTTTTGGAGCGAACCTCTCTATGACTATCATCTGCTATTTCTACGCACCTCTAAACAGAGATTTTAAAGAAAAGATAAAGTTAGCAAGATTTGCGACGAAATCAGAAGCATAGTTTGTCTTGAAAGTTACTGTCGAGTCTGTTGAAAAGGCTAAAAACCGTCTTTTTAGAGTGATTACTTATTTGCATACTTCATCTATTCTTCATAATTCTTCTTGAAAAATTTACACTGGTTGCTGAGTCCTAAATTCTAATTTCCAGGTAATTTGGCGTACCAGTCATCGGCATTTTTACTGATTCTTTTTAATGACTTTCGGGAGATGCGAGCTAAGTTAGCTAGAATCAAGCTCATCTTGCCTTAAAATAGGAGTTTGTGGCGGTGATGGGCAAGAAAGCCGCATCAGAAAAAATTGCCAAGACAAGTCTTTTTGACAGTGCGAAATTGTAATGAGTATTACAATTTCCCTAGTAGTTGCTCATCTGATTAGGCATAGCAGTTCTAAATAACTCGGAAAGGTCAGATCCCAGACTTCGGGAGAGAAGTCTGGGATCTGATAGGCTGGCTCACCGCTCAAATCGGATTGCTCTAGTTCGCTAACGGCGCGGAAAATTGGGAAGCTAGCACCCACCATCGGCAAGCTTCCCCGATTCATTCCATTTGTCTCAAGATAAAAATGCCCACCCGACTTTTGGGATGCTAAAGCTCTCGACGGGTATCTCGCTTTGCCCTGAAAGTAATTAGATAAGAATTCTAATTTTGACTGGGTGGAGGCGTCCGATTCGTCAAGCGTTGAAAGGCGATTTGGATCGCTAAGGCAACTAGACCAACAGCCACTAAGGCAAAGATAGAGGTTGCCAGCGTGCTGACGCCCACCACGAGGGTGCGAACAGCGATCGCAATATTGATGGTCGTTACATTATCCGAGTGGATGGGCTTGGCAGCAAAGCTTTGAGCAATTGAATTGGTGAGGAAATAACAACCTGTTGCCATTGCTCCTGCGATCGACGCACCACTCAAACAGCGTAGAGGACTCGTGGGCGTTTGGACTGGGGCTGGTGGGTTATCTGTAGTGTTCGGATTATTCATAGATTAATTGAGCGATTCGCAATTAGGGGGTAGTGAATATTTAGCGCAATCAATGGGCAACAACCCGAATCCCAGCGGTGGTAAACGGTGCTACCCACAAATCTAAATTGGGTTCGGGGATTGACTTTCTTACGTGCTGCTGTACTTGTTGTGCTTTGGCTTCTGATTCTGAGAGAGCAAACACGGTTGGCCCCGATCCCGACATCATTGCCCCCAAGACCCCCGCTTCATAGAACGCTTCCCGCAGTCGCAGCACTTGGGGATACTCCGGCAATACGACTTTTTCTAAGTCATTGTGCAGTAATTGACCGATTTTCACCTGATCTTTCTTGAAGATGGCGTTAACCATCGATCCAGAATGTACCCGTTGTCTGCGAGCCTCTAAACTATCAGCGTCAGAAACGTAGGTACTGATATACTTCTGCCGGTAAGTTTGATAAGCCCAGGGTGTAGATACCGCAAGGTTGCGGTATTTGCCCAATACCACCCAGGGATGCTCCAAATTAGGGAGGGGAGAGAGTTGTTCGCCTCGCCCAGTTGCCAGCGCTGTCCCCCCCGCGATGCAAAAGGGGACATCTGAGCCAATTTTTGCTGCCAGTTCTTGCAATTCCGACTGAGTGAGTCCTAGATGCCACAGCAAATCGATTCCCATTAAAACAGCAGCAGCATTGCTAGATCCCCCTGCTAACCCTGCCCCCACGGGGATTCGTTTGTTGATGTTAATCTCGACACCGCCGTACTGGGCAAAAGCTTGGGGAAATTCTGCCGCCATCAACTCTGCTGCGCGGTAGGCAAGGTTGGTTTTGTCTGACGGTACTAGGGGATGATCGCAGTGAACTTGGATGGATTCAGTGCTAAGCGATCGCAAATCAATTTGGTCGGTCAGACCAACACTTTGCAGCACCATCGCCAGTTCGTGATAACCATCTGGGCGATCGCTGATAATTTCCAGATACAGATTAATTTTGGCTGGGGAAATCAGGGTATAGGAACGCATTAGGGTTTTGTAGATATATGCCCACAGGCTCTCATACTGGGGCTACATAAACCAAGTTTGACGAGAGCAGGCTTAGTCAAACAAGCGATCTTTTCAGTCCGCGCACCATCCTGACAAGAGTTTGTGTAGCCGCAACTTTAGTCGTTAGGCTTGAGCAAATTACTCAAAGCAACCCACTGGGTAAGGCCCAAGTCTTCGGCGCGGGCTTGAGGGTTTACTTCTAATTGTTCCAGTATTTGGGTGAGGCGATCGCGTTCAACCACACTTTTCAGATTATTTCGCAACATTTTGCGCTTTTCGGCAAAGCCGAGTTTGACTAAATTCTCTAGGTGCTTGGGGTTCTGGGCGGGCGGTTCTATCAATCGCGGACGCAGCCGCACTACCGCTGAATCTACTTTGGGCGGCGGATAAAATGCTCCGGCTGGCACAATACAGATTAACTCGCACTCTGCCAAATACTGCACCCGCACGGTTAATGCCCCAAAATGTTTCGTGCCTGGTTTGGCATAAAGCCTTTGTGCGACTTCTTTTTGTACCAGCAGCACGATGGAATCAAACGGCTTAGCGGCTGGCTGGGCAATGGTACCTAACAACTTTTCCAGAATTGGGCCGGTAATGTTGTAAGGAATATTGGCAACAACTTTATTGGGATGTTGGAACGCTGGAAAAGGAGCAAGTTGAGCGTCTAAGTCGAATGAAAGGAAATCGCCTTGCAAAAGTAAAAAATGATCGACTTTACCTAATTGTTTAGCCAGCAGTTGACATAAATCGCGGTCAATTTCAACCGCAACAACAGATTGAGCTAAAGGTAATAAGCGACGAGTCAGGATGCCGGTGCCGGGGCCAATTTCTAAGACCCGTGAAGCGGAGCGATCGCCCTCAGGCGACTCGCTGCTGGATAACTCCGCTGCGGCGACAATTTGATTGAGCGCCTTGTCACTCCGCAGCCAGTGTTGAGCAAATTGTTTTCGAGGTTGAGGCGATCGCATGGAGGAAAGGATGCTGTTACAGTCTTCCTTCCAACCTACCACGCGGTCAAGTTGCTGCTTCCCCAAAGCTAAATAATGCCCTAAATCCAGAGCCAAGCCGCCTCAGTCGCCCCGGATCGACTTATTGCTTTTTCTTAAAAAAATCTGGATACCGGAAAAACTTCTGCCAGACTTGTATAGGTTTGCATCCTCCACAAGCAGGAGATTTGTCGGTGAAGTACGAAATTCGCTATAAACCAGCCTTTGCCTCTATTTTTGTCATCCTGAATCCAGGTGATAGCCTCACTGCTGAGGCGGGAGCTATGACCAGTATGGATGCCAAATTGTCGATAAAGACGGAATTTTCAGGGGGTTTAATCTCTGGATTGCTAAAGAAATTCTTTGGTGGGGAATCCCTTTTTGTGAATGTTTTTACCAACAATACACAGCAACCTCTGAATTTAATCTTGACTCAATCCACCATTGGCGATATAGCTTGTATTGACTTGCGGGGCGGACGAGAAATTTGCTTTCAACCAGGTGCTTATATTGCCCATAGTCCAGGCGTGAAAATGGGAGTTCAGTGGGCAGGTTTTAAGAGCTGGATCTCAGGAGAAGGGCTGTTTAAGCTGAAGTTAAGCGGTCAAGGTCAGGTATTTTTCGGTGCTTATGGCGGCATCATTCAAAAACGGATAACCGGGGAATTTGTGGTTGATAGCGGTCACTTAGTTGCCTACGAACCTGGCATCAAAATGAATGTTGGACTCGCAGGCGGCTTGCTTGGTTCTGTCACGTCGGGGGAAGGGTTAGTCAACCGGCTGACGGGGCAAGGAGAAATTTATTTACAATCTCGCAGTATTGGGGGTTTGGTCGGATATTTACGTCCTAAATTTCGTTAAGAAAAAGCCGATCGTAATAGCTTTTTCACCTAATTGCTGAGTGCATAAATCAAGAGGATTTGTAGCGATGGATGTGGAAGTTTTACATCAACCGGACAGCGCGATCGCTCGCGTTACTCTCGGTGCCGGTGAAGAATTAGTCGCAGAAGCTGGCAGGATGATTGCCATGAGCGGTTATATCAATGCCAGTACGACTTTAAGGCAAGGAAAAGGCGGCGGAATTTTGGGCGGTCTGAAACGCATGGTTGCCGGTGAGTCGCTGTTTTTGAGCGTTTTTCGCTCTCCCACGGCTGGCGGTGAAGTATTTTTAGCTCCCAAATTGATGGGCGATATTTTACTTTATCAAATGACTGGATCTGGGCTGGTCGTCCAATCTGCTTCTTACCTTGCTAGCGAGTCAGATGTTGATATTGAATTAGGATTTCAAGGCTTAAAATCTTTGTTTTCTGGGGAATCAATTTTTTGGTTAAATGTTAGCGGTCATGGCTCTGTTCTGCTTTCTTCCTTTGGGGCGATTTATGAAATTCCTGTGAATGGCGAATATATCGTTGACACGGGACATATTGTGGCATTTGAGAAAAGCCTGAACTTTGAAATTAGAAAAGCAACTTCCAGTTTAATTGGTTCGTTTTTGGGCGGAGAAGGATTCGTTTGTCGGTTTCAAGGACAAGGTCGAGTATTTTGCCAAACTCACAATCCAGGTGCCTTCGGGGTGCTAGTGGGTTCTCAGCTTCCGCCGCGATAAAGAGTGAGTGGAAATTTGTCATTGATAAATAGATTTTGAACGATTACCAATCCTTCAATAAGGAATTAGCAAAGGATTATTATGAATGAGATTGCCTACGAAATCGAGCATTCCCCAGCCTATGCTTCCCTACGCCTCGACTTACAAGCAAATCAAACTGTCTTGGTAGAATCGGGCGCAATGGCAGCAATGGATACTTGCATTAAAATGAAGTCCAAAGTCAAAGGTGGCTTAATGCAAGGTATCGGTCGGATGCTGGGCGGTGAATCTTTATTTTTGAGTGAATTTACCGCTGAAGGAAGGGCAGGACAACTCTATGTTTCGCCTGGAGTCCCTGGAGACATTCAGCATTACTACCTGAGTGGTAATGGATTGATGGTGCAATCTTCGGGTTTTGTTGCAGCTAACCCTAGTGTGGAAATTGATACTAAGTTTCAAGGTTTTAAGGGCTTCTTTAGTGGGGAGGCGTTATTTTTACTGAGAGCAACAGGTCAAGGAGATATCTGGTTTAGTTCTTATGGGGCAATTGTAGAAATTCCAGTTGCCGGTGATTATGTAGTAGATACTGGCTATATTGTGGCGTTTGAAGACTCGTTACAATACAATGTCGAAATGTTGGGAGGCTTGTCATTTAAAGGGCTGAGAACTGGAATTTTGGGCGGGGAAGGATTAGTTTGCCGCTTCCGGGGTAAGGGGCGTTTATGGATTCAGTCGCGTGAGCTTTATGCACTGGTAAATTTCTTGAATCCGTTCCGTCCAGTTAAGAGTAGTAACTAAGCTGAATCTTGCTGTAACTGCACGAAATAGAACTTTTAGACGGTCGCGTTATGTCGGTTCTTACTTAAGGGCAATATAGAAAGGAACCTCACCCCCAACCCCTCTCCGTTCACGGAGAGGGGAGAATCTTGAACCCCTGTGGGTAAATGGGATGGGGGTGAACTGTAAGGCATCTAAATAGAGAATTGCGATCGGTGCAGGTAACTCACGATGCAATAGAAAGAAGGTCAATGCATTGCTATATCGGATGCAACTAGGCAATGCAGTAACAATAGCGTTTTTGGAGCAAGCCTGAAGTGTCTGGAACTGCAACATCGAGCGATCGCAACCCACCTCCCAATAACCGTCAGTTACTGATTCTCTTAGGGCTATTTATTGGATTTATCGTCGGCGTTATTTGGCTGCTGGGGTTGTTTATTAATAGCTTAGTGTGGGTAATTCCTCCCAGCGTGGAGCGACAGTTGGGTGCCGTCATTGTCCCGGCTTATGAGCGCTTGGCGAAGCCCTCACCGGCTCAAGATACGCTAAATCAGCTGCTCGATAGGCTGGAGACAAAGTTGCCTTCCGAGCAACGCCAAGAGCGAGATTATCGGGTGCTATATGTTCCCGATAATACGGTGAATGCGCTGGCGCTACCGGGCGATCGCATTATCATCTACGCCGGTTTGCTGAAACAGACGGAATCGGAAAATGAGCTGATGATGGTGTTGGGGCATGAATTGGGGCATTTCGCCCACCGAGATCATTTACGGGCGTTGGTGCGACAACTACTGTTACCCATTGCGATCGCTACTGTCTTTGGGGATGCTGCTGGGTTATCATCGGCAGCGGCGACGGGTGTTCAAGCTGTTAGCAGTTCCCGATTCTCTCAATCTCAGGAATCTGAGGCGGATGAGTTTGGCTTAACATTGTTGCAACAAACTTACGGTCATGTTGCGGGTGCAACCGACTTTTTTGCTCGAATGAGTCGCAAAAGGGGTGCAGACTTTGATTTCTTGACCTCCCATCCTGCCCCTGGTAGGCGCGTTAAAGAATTGCAGCGCTTAATTGAGCAGCGGAATTATCCTGTACAAAAGCGATTGCCTTTACCGAAAACACTGGCGAACCTGGAAAAATAGCCAGCGCTCCCAGACCTAACCGTCCACCCCTTCCTACCTTTCTAAGGGGCGCAAGCTATCTTCAAAGCCCCTCTCCGATTCGGAGAGGGGTTAAGAGAGATGTTTTTCCCGTTCACACGACTTGATTCGTAATCATCCACACAGTGCTATCCGAGCGGACGTAGGGAACCGAAATTTTGCTAAATCCAGTAATGAAAGGTCTGTTGTATAACTGCCAATAACTGGGACTAATCTCATCAGCGATCGCCTTGAGCGCTTGCACTTCCTGCTTCAGTTCCTCCGCCAGTTCGTTAATTCGTTCAGCGCGATCCTGAGCGCGTTGTTTTCCTTCCTCTACCTGCTCTGCGAGAGGATGTTGTGTCCGCTCATGCAATAACTGTTGCGCCAATCCTTGCGATCGCCCGATCTCCTTCAATTTAGCTTCCAAGGCAGCGATCGCATCATCGATTCCCTTGACTTCAGCAGAGATTTGTGCTGTTTCTCTAGCATGACGACGATAAGCCTCAACGATTGCTTCTGGCGTGTTATAGCTTGGCAATACTGGATCGACTTTCAGGATGGCGCGTTCTTCTTTGAGCGCCTCAATCTGAGTGCGAATCGCTTCAATTTCTACTTGAATTGGCTCCATAATTACTTTCCTAACTTAGGTGAATAGTTCCGTAAAACTTCTGGCATTTTGTGAATCAATTTACAGGGTTACGATTACTCGACATTAATTCACCCGTTTGTTGACCTAACTTATGTTGAACCGAATTAGTCTTAAAAAGACAGCAAATTCGTTTTTAGTCATTGCCACAATTTTAAGTATGGAAACGGGATTGCTAAATGAGTCAATGCCTGCTTTAGCGGATATGACTACAAGTAACTGGAGCGAATGGATTGAAATCAATGAAACCAACAGTGTCAGCCGAGTGACGAATCGGAGAGACGATACCAGCCAGAACAACTGTCTGGATAATGCGCTTGAATTCCTGAAAAGTAGTAATGCCCAAGAGACAGGAGTTATCACAGAAGCAGCTTACGGACGATTTGGGAATCTGTCAGCTTATTTAATTTGTGCGCCTGAAGGGGATAAAGTTCTCGTTTTTGTTTCAGGACCTAGAAATCAATCTCGACAAATTCAGCAGTTACGCAAAAATCTGAGTGACCAATTTAGGAAATATTAGAGGTTTTCGCCCCGTGGGTGTCAATCGAGAGCGATCGCACTTGTGCCATAATTCCCTCATCCTTCCAAGCCGCCGCCATTGCCTCCACAACTGTCGGTGCCAACGCCGCCTCTGCTAAAGCTAATAAAGTTGGTCCCGCACCACTAATTACCATCCCAAAAGCACCAGAAGCCATTGCTGCCGAGCGTACAGCATCATATCCTCGAATCAACGCTGTCCGATAAGGCTGATGGATTCGGTCTTGCATCGCAACTCGCAACCAATCACCCCTGCCGGTTTCCAACCCTCGCAACAATAAACCCAGATGAGCTGTATTAAAAATTGCATCAGCACGACTGTACTGAGTTGGTAAAACTCGCCGCGCTTCTTCAGTTGAAAGTTCAAAATCCGGAATCGCGACTACTGGCACAATCTCAGAATGCCAAGGAATCTCACAAATTGCCCATTCTTCTTTGCTTTCTCCGTGTCTGTGCGGTTCGTCACTCAAACCCGTCGCTGCTAGACGACACCCCCCCAACAGTGCTGGAACCACATTATCAGGATGTCCTTCCAGAGCGATCGCAATTCTTCTCACCTCATTTTCATCTAGAGGTGCCCCAGCCAGACAGTTCGCACCCACCAAACCTCCCACAATTGCCGTCGCCGAACTCCCCAGTCCTCTTGCCAGGGGCACACCCAGCTCGATCTCAATCTGCACAGCCGGTGGCGTTTTCCCGATATGCTCGTACAATTTCACAAATGACTGATAAACCAGATTATCAGCACCCGTGTTGACTCGTGCGGCTTCTGTTCCCTCGACCGTAATGCTGAGTCGTGTTACAGCATCCGCTTCCAGGCGGGTGAACTTGAACTGGTTGTACAGCGTTAAAGCTGCGCCTATGCAATCAAAACCCGGCCCCAAGTTAGCAGTTGTGGCTGGAACGCTGACGGTAACGGTAGAAACAGGATGCATCTCAACGAATTGCGAAATAGACTATTATAGACTCTACCGTTTAACAGCCTGCTATCTATGAAGGAACGTTTTTTTCCGGCATTACGCAGATGTTCAATGGCAGCATGACTGTAAAAGTAGTCCCCACTCCAACTTCACTATTTACAGCAATCTCTCCACTCTGTAAGTCTAAACATTTTTTGACAATCGTTAGTCCTAGTCCATGACCGGGAATACTACTCACATTTGTCGCTCGATGAAATGAGTCAAACAATAGTTCTCGGTCGCCTGGAGGAATGCCAATTCCGTTGTCTTTTACCTGAAAAACTGCCTCTCCATTCTCACACAAAAGTTCAAAGTAGATATTGCTGCCTTCGGGTGAATATTTGATAGCATTCCCTAACAAATTACTAAATATATGCCGCAGCAGTTTTTCATCCAAACAAGCATCAGTACAGTCACCTTGATTGGTGAAAATAATTCTATGTTTTGAACCAGAGCTGAATTGCATATGGTCTACCAAATCCCGGCAAAAGCATACTAAATCCAAGGGTTTTGGCTTGCATTCTAGTTTTCCTTCGTCTGCTTTTCCAAACTCTAAAACTTCGTTTAACAAATTGTTCAGCGAATGAACCGAGGTTTGAATAAGATAGAAATACTCACGTTTTCTAAGTTCTGTTAATTCGTGGCTATAAGATTCCAGTAGTTCAGCAGAAGATAAAATTGCGGTCAGCGGGTTACGGAATTCGTGGGCAACCATGAACCAAAAGCGAGATTTAAGTTCGCTTAATTGTTTTTCTTTTTCAAGAGCTACGCGAGTTGCTGCTTCGGCTAAATGTCTGCGAAGTGCGATTTCAATCGTAGTATGTAAATCTCTTTCATCAAACGGTTTAATTATATAGCCAAATGGATCTGTGATTTTGGCTCTTTCCAGGGTTTTTTTATCGGCATAAGCAGTTAAATAAATTACTGGAATATCGAAGTTTTTATGAATTTTTTCAGTGGTTTCTATTCCATCCAATTGTCCTTTCAACATAATATCCATTAACACTAAATCGGGCTGAATTTCCAATACTTTTTGAATCGCTTCCTCTCCCGAAGCAACAGAAGCGACAACGTTATATCCTAAGCGTTGCAAGCTCTTTACGATATCCTTGGCAACAATTCTTTCATCTTCAACTACTAAAATTTTTTCCTTTGCCATTTTTTTTATTTATGTCTTCCTAATGTTGCCGATTTCTGAAAATGTGATAAAAAAGCTTGTCCCTCTACGACTATCAAGTTCGATAGTCCCGTCTAATTGTTCAGTGAGGGTGCAGACTAACTCCAACCCCAAGGATTCAGTATTCCGGAAGTCCAAGTCTTTCGGGAAACCGATTCCGTTGTCACTGACGTTCAAAATAAATTGATGATTGCCATTTGAGTAAATATTAATACAAATTTCCTTATCGATACTGGGCGTTGGAAAAGCGTGTTTTAAGGAATTGGACATTAATTCATTGATAATTAGACCACAAGGAATCGCTGTATCAATGTTTAGGTTAATGTCATTAACGTTTGTTTTCAGCGTAATTGCCTGAGAGCTTGCTTTGTAGGAACGAAGTAAATTTCCTGCCAGGTCGCGAATATACTCAGCAAAGTCTATCCTAGATAGGTCTTTGGACTGATACAATTTTTCGTGAATCAGAGCCATCGAGCGAATGCGATTCTGACTGTCCTTGAACATTCCCAAAACCTGTTCCTCTTTGGTATAGGCAGATTGCAGCTTTAACAGACTAGAAATAATCTGTAAATTGTTTTTGACGCGGTGGTGAATTTCCTTCAGCAGCACCTCTTTTTCTTTAAGCGAAGCCTTGAGTTGCTCTTCTGCTCGTTTGCGTTCGGCGAGTTCAGCTTGTACCTGCTGATAAAGTTCAGACTGCTGAATTGCGATCGCTACTTGCGTTGACAATTGTTTGAGCAAATCAATCTCAAACTCCCGCCACCGCCTGGGTCCCGAACAGTGATAGGCGCACAGCAGACCCCACAAATGTTCTCCTTGCAGAATCGGAACCACGAGACTCGCTCGGATATCATACAAAGCCAGGATATCGATGTGACATTGGGTTAACCCGGTGGTATAAATATCTGCTGTGACTTGAATACGCCCTTTTTTGTAGGCTTGGGCATAATTCTTCCCAAAGCAATTGTCGTGAATTGTGCTACTTAGAGCAGGTTGCCAGCCCTCAGCAACCGATTCGACAACGACAGTGCCACTCATATCTGGATTAAAACGGTAGATAATCACGCGGTCAGTTTGGAGAAATTGCCGCACTTCAGCGACGGCGGTGTTCAGAATTTCGTCCAAATTGAGTGATTGATGAATGCGAAGGGCAATTGTGGTTAACAGGCGATTGCGCTCAAGCTGTTCCAAGAGTTCCGCTGGGCTTTCCTGTCCTTGAGGTTCTAGGGTTTCATTGGGCGGGGGGAGAGAGGATTCGGCTTCAAACTGCTCGATCGATTGCTGCAATTGCTCTACTGCTGTAGATATTTGTGTGAGATCGAGCGTTTGCAAAAAACTGGTTTGGGTAACAATACCTAACAGCTCCCTGGGATTCTCCGACACCACAACTCGCTGCACCTGGTGCTGCTGCATTTCCCAAAGGGCAACTAACACTGAATCTGAGGGGCTTAAAGACAACACGGATGCCCTCATTACCCTAAACGCCTGTATCTGCGATAAATCCAGGCTGAGAGCCTGAAGATCGATGATGTCCCGTTCGGTGACAATCCCTACTGGCTTCAGGAGGGTTGTTAGCGTAGCGGTAGGTCGCACGTTTTGAGTTTTGTTAGTGTAGCGATGCGTAGGAAGTTTTGAGTGTTGAACCTTTGCTTCGCTCAAGGGATCGGGTTGAAGTTTTGAGTTTTCAATAGAACTCGACTCGGAACTTTCTTCTGTAAGCACAACACAATTGACCTGGTGTTCTGCCATTAATTGAGCTAAGCTCAGCGCCGAAGCCGTCGCCGGTGCTTGAATAACTGGGGCAGTCATCACTTCTGTCAAAGGCTGCGATTTGATTAGCTCATCGAGGGGCAGTGCTTGGCGAATACTTTCGAGGGTGATAGTGCCCACCACTTGCCTTTGCGCGTCTATAACAGGTAGGTGGCGAATTTGATGCTGGCGCAGGATTGACAATGCTGTGAAAATATTCTCTGTGTCAGATTCAGTCAGAGCGATGCTCGGCTGCGTCATCACCGAGGCAATCTTGACTTCTGCTAAATTGATTCCTGAGGCGATTACCTGGATAGCATCTGTGTGGGTAAACACTCCGATTAACTGCAACCCTTCTACTACAAAGACAGCGCTAGCTCGTGCCTCGCTCATTAGCACTGCTTCTGGGGGTATCTTCAAACTAGGAAGTACGCAACTGCTTTTCGCTTTGCCCATCATGGCGATCGCGTCCATCAGTGGGGTGTCAGCCGATACAGTCAGAGGACGACGATCGATGACAGATTCTAAGCTAAGCAATCCCTTTGTTGGCATGGGTCAACCTGTGTATTATTGCGGTGTATTGCAGTGGGCGATCGCATACTTGCATTTGCAATTCCTCTATTACCAAATAGATTTTGCGAAAAGCAGTTGCTCCTTCACTTAGGATTCCCGCCAGAACTGTATTCGGTATCACATCGCCGCCTCGCAACGGGATTTATTTGACACAAATTGCCTTCACACAAGTTGCCGCGCCTTTTGCGGTACAGTCAAAATTCACCAATCGCTACTACCGGCACCCTATTTGCGTGCCCTATTTGCGTGCAGGAAGGTAAATCTTTGATTCGTCTCTAGGCTTCGCGTGCTTTTGCCCTCATTCATCAAATTCATGACAGCAGGAAAACATCCCCGCAACCGTGAAATCCCATATGATTCGGATGTTTTACCAGGGCGATCGCTTTTTTACCACCTCCACCTTAGCTAGATCCTACCTAGCCAGAGAGTTAAGACAAAACCCTTTTGAGTATACCTTTTGTCAACCTCTTAAATCCTCTTACTAAAGGAATATTTAAATGGATATTGATTTGACTAATATCTGTGCTGGCAGCATCTGACAAAAGGGTGAAATCCTAATAATTGGGAAGATATATAGTGTTTAGCTGGATTGGGGCTTAAAATCAGTTCTGCTACATCAAATCAATAAAACAAAGTGAAAAATGAACTTAATTAAGCGCATTCCAAATATCCTGTTGCACCCCAAAAGTGAGTGGCGAGCGATCGCAAAAGAAACAACCTCTAGCGCTAGATTGTATAACACCTATATTGCTCCTCTGGCAGCGATCGCTCCAATCGCCGCAGCTGTTGGTTGGGCAGTTATCGGCATCAATACTTCTAGTATCGTTACGTCTCGGTTGCCCTTAGTGCCAGCTATTTTATATGCAGGTGTTAGCTTTTTATTAACACTATTAAGCGTATTTTTCTTGTCGTTGATTATTAATGCTTTCGCTCCTCAATTTTCAGCCGAGAAAAATCAGCTACAAGCTCTTAAAGTTGCTGCTTATGCCAACACACCTGCCTGGTTAGCCGGTATCCTCCGTATCATCCCAAGTTTCACGATTTTCGCATTTCTTGCTGGGTTGTATAGCGTATATCTGCTATATCTGGGATTGCCGATTGTGATGAAATGCCCGAAAAATAAAGCAACTGCCTACACTGCGGTAACGCTTGCGGGTGCGGTTGTACTGTATGTATTTGTTATCGGGATTAGCAATCTATTTGTTAGATTTCCCAAACCAGCACTCTAAAAAATGTTGGAATCGGCAGGCACTGGGAAGCTGAAAAATATCAATATTAAACGGATTTATAGCGTGCAATATAAAGGCGGAACCTCACCCCCAGCCCCTCTCCGTGGACGGAGAGGGGGAAAGATTTAACCCCTCTTTGCAAGCAAAGAGAGACTGGGCTGGGGTAGCATTTTTGCTGTTATTGAGATGCACCCAATTGAAAAAGGGCACTCTTTTGGAGTGCCCCTATATGAACTATGAACTGGCAACTTCTTAAAAATTGTCGAAGTTAGCGATCGCGTTTTTCATCTTCTCCAACACTTCTTCTACAGGAATGACCCCCACATCGCCAGCCGCGCGGGTGCGAATACTCAGGCTATTTGATTCCAGCTCTTTCGCCCCTACCACCGCCATGACAGGGATCTTGTCCTTTTCGGCATTGCGAATCATTTTGCCCATGCGATCGCCGCTGGTATCGACTTCCACGCGAATACCGAGCGATCGCATCTTCTGTGCCACTTCCTGAGCGAAAGGCAACTGGGCATCGCTCACCGTCAGCAATCGCGCTTGGACTGGCGCTAACCACAGCGGGAAATCCCCCGCATACTCTTCAATCAAGATCCCGATCAGCCGTTCCAAGGAGCCAAAGGGAGCGCGGTGAATCATCACCGGACGCTTCCGGGAACCATCCTCCGCCACATATTCCAAATCAAACCGTTCTGGCAGGTTGTAATCCACTTGGACAGTCCCCAACTGCCACTCGCGGTCTAAGGCATCGCTGAAGATAAAATCCAGTTTCGGGCCATAAAATGCGGCTTCGCCAATGCCTTCAAAGTAGTTCATGCCCAAGGTTTCCACGGCGCGGCGAATCGCTCCTTGAGACTTCTCCCAAGCTTCATCGGAACCGATGTACTTATCTGAAGCCGGATCGCGAAAACTGAGTCGCGCTTTGAAGTTTTTCAGTTGCAGACTCTTGAACACCGACAGAATCAAATCCACCACTTTCAGGAATTCGCTGTCTAGCTGTTCTGGCGTCACAAATAAGTGAGAATCATCCACCGTGAAACCGCGCACCCGCGTTAAGCCGCCCAGTTCCCCAGATTGCTCGTAACGGTAGACGGTGCCAAATTCCGCCAGACGCATCGGCAGTTCCCGATAGGAACGCAACTCGCTCTTATAGATTTGGATGTGGAAGGGGCAATTCATCGGCTTCAGGACGAATCCCTGTTCTATCGCCGCCGCCTGCTCATCTTCCGCCATCAGCGGGAACATATCCTCTTTGTATTTCTGCCAATGTCCGGAAGTTTTGAATAAATCGACTCTGGCAATGTGAGGCGTCACCACCTGCTGGTATCCGCGTTTCAGCTGTTCCTGCTTCAGGAAGTCTTCCAGAACACTTCGCAACACCGTTCCTTTCGGCGTCCACAGAGGTAATCCCGGCCCCACCGGATCTGAGAAAATAAAGAGTCCCAGTTCTTTGCCGAGTTTGCGGTGATCTCGGCGTAGCGCTTCTTCCTTGCGGCGCTTATATTCAGCCAGCTGTTCTGGCGTTTCCCAAGCGGTGGCATAAATGCGCTGGAGTTGAGCTTTCGTTTCATCCCCCCGCCAATAAGCACCGGCAACACTTTCGAGTTCGATTGCCTTCGGATTTAACTCACTGGTATTTTCCAAATGAGGGCCAGCACACAAATCCCACCATTGATCCCCCAAGTGGTAGATGGTAATTGGTTCCTCAATGTCTTCTAATATTTCTAGCTTGTAAGGCTCATTAATTGTCTTGATCCGACCTTCAGCTTCCTCGCGACTGACTTCTTCCCGAATCACCGGCAATTTCCGATTGATGATTTTGACCATCTCTTTCTGGATGGACTTCAAATCTTTTTCGGTAAATGGCTCTGGATTATCAAAGTCATAGTAAAAGCCGTTCTCAATCCAAGGGCCGATAGTCACCTGCGCTTTGGGAAACAGCTTTTGCACCGCCATTGCCATAACGTGGGAAGCGGTGTGACGGATTTTCTTCAACGATTCAGATTCGCTGGTACGGGGCAAATACATTTTTTCTGGCTGTTCTTGAGACGCTGGAGATTCTGAGACGCTCATCGGCGGTTCCATAAGGACGAAGAAACGGGCAATTAATCGGGTGTTACTGCCTCTATCATACCGAGGTTGTTTTTCCCTGGCGATGTGGTTGTTGTTTAAGAGAATCTAAAAATATTATTACGAATTGTAAACTACGTTAAGATTAAATTTAGATAGTATTCGGTTTTTGATTCATGGCTGCTTCCAACTTGCCTGAAAATGAATTGCTGAAAACGGTATTACAACCGCTCTTAGAAGATTTTCAGTATTGGTTTGCGCGATCGCGCGCTCTCTTAGAAACTGAAGAAATTACTTTTTTAAGTGCCCAACAGCAATCCGACTTACTGGATCGAGTCAAGCTTGCTCACGCGGAAGTCAGCACCGCTCAGATGCTCTTTCAAGCGACTGATGCTCAAGTTGGCATTGAAACGTCAGTTCTGATGCCGTGGCACCAGTTGGTTACTGAGTGTTGGCAGGTGTCGATGCGCTTCCACGCTGAGCAATCCACTTCCACGAACAAGTAAATCTAAGGGCGAAACATTTTTACGGAAAATCCGGGGGCAAGCATTACCGTTTCGCCACGAATGCGAAAGCCCCTATTGACGAACATCCCATTAGACTGTGCGGCTTGGAGGAAAATCGTATGTTACACCTGCTTTATTTAATTGCCTTTACTGTTCTGGCGTTTCTTGCTATAGGGAATATGCTCCGCAACTTGTTAACCATCAGTAGTATGGATTCTCAACGGCGCTACCCACCAGGGATGCAGTCCCAATTTAGAGATTCTCGCTCTCCTTATGGGTCAATCCCACACCCGGAACTATTAGATGATGCCGGGAACCCGATTAATGAACCGCTTCTCGTGATGCGTTCCATGACCGTAGAAGACGCCCGCGAACAATTGGACGCCCTCTATAAATCTTCTCCCGGTATCAATGGGGACACTGAGGAAGCATGAATCAGAGCTATTTCAAAAGTAAAATTGGATAATTTAGCCGAAAAATTAGCAAGGTTTTTTAGAGACTGGCAATCAGCTTGATAGAGCTAGGTGGGCATTCCCCACCCAGCTTCTAAATCAAGCTTCAATCACAACCCGCAAATTACCGCGTTTTTTGGCAACCCGACAGGCAGTGGTATTGCCGGAACGCTCAAATTCCAAATCCAGCAAAGTCTGCCCCACTCTCAAGTTCTGTAGCGCTAGACGATTAATCGACTCCGGCAAAGCAGGATCGATAATCCGCAAGCAGTTATTGGGAGCATCGGGGACTAAATTTACCATCATTTGCAGCAACTGGAAGATACTGCCGGTTGCCCAAGCTTGAGGAGAACAAGCGACGGGATATTTGACCGTAGTGTTATCTTCTGTGCGTTCGTAACCGCAGAAAAGTTCTGGCGGTCGTTGATAAGGTTGCTGTAAAGTCATATCAATTAAAGCTTTGGCAAGTTCCAGCGCTTGATCGATTAGACCGAGCGATCGCACCCCCATCGCAATCATGGCATTGTCGTGAGGCCACACAGAACCGACATGATAGCCCATCGGATTATAAGCCGGTGACAAACTACTGAGGGTGCGAATTCCCCAGCCGTTGAACATATCCGGTGCCCGTAGCCGTTCCGCCACGCTATAAGCTTTTTCTGGTGTCAAGATGCCCAAATACAGACAGTGACCGGGGTTAGAAGTAATACTATCAACCTGATTGCCGTCGCCATCCAAAGCCAAGGCGCAGAAATCTTCCTCTGGCATCCAAAAATCCCGATTGAAGCGATTCTTCAAATCTCTCGCCTCATCTTGCCACCTGTCGACTAAATCAAGGCGCTTCTTCATGCGGGCAATTTCTGCCAGACGGATTTTGGCAGCATAGACATAAGCTTGCACTTCACAAAGAGCGATCGCGCCCATCGCCATCTGCCCCTTGCGATTCACAATACAGTCGCCAGAGTCTTTCCACCCCTGATTCGCCAAACCCCGCTTCGATTGACGTTGGTAGATGAGATAACCCGTTTCCTTGCTGTTGCGGTCAATCCAATCCATTGCCGCCAAGGCATTCGGCCACAGTAGCTCTAGGGTTTCCCGATCGGCTGTCCAGGCAAAGTGTTCCGCATACAGCATTAACCATAGCGGGGTCGCATCTACGGTGCCGTAATAAGGCGTATGGGGAATTTCTTCACAACGCGCCATTTCACCCAAACGCAGCTCGTGCAAAATCTTCCCTGGCTGCTCATCGCGCCACTCATTATCCGTCTTCCCTTGGTATTCAGCCAAGATCGTTAGGGTTTCGCGGGCAATTGTCGGATCGAGCATCAGCGTTTGCGACGCCGCAATAATCGAGTCGCGCCCAAACAACGTCGAAAACCAAGGCACCCCAGCCGAGAGTACCTTCCCTTTGCCGAAAGACTGGCGTAGTAAATAAGTATCCTGCTCGGCTCGCTCGATCGCTCGATTAAACGTGTTTTTGTCTGAGCGAATCCCGGTTACGTGTTGACGCCACTCTTGCTGCTCCGATAACTCTGCGGCTCTAGCCTGTACCAGCGTGACTGGGGCAGATACCCTAGAAGTGGGACGGTTATTGGTACGCATTTGCAGCCGATAGCCCAGTTTTTGGGTTTCGTGAGGCTCCATCTCCAGCTGCCAAACTGCCGTATAACCACTGAGAGTGTCTGGCTGGCGATGAACAAACTCGATGTGCGATTCCATTACAGAGCCATCCAACCCTTGATAAGCGAGCGTCATTTCTTGCTTTTCGGGTTCTGCGGCTTGACTTTTAGGCACGGCTCGTAACAGCTGCCCCTTGTTTTTTCGACCGTACCCCCGGACTACAAATAAGTCCACAAAATCCGCATCAAAGCTGAGACTCAGTTGAAAGCGAATGGAACTGGTGCTGTAGTTGGAAACAGTTAATTCTTCAAACAGCGCTCCATTTAGGACAATTTCTCGGTTAATTCCGATGGTGTCGGCTCGAAGAGGTGCAAAGTCAAAAATTGCCCCGCCGTCAATTTGCTCATTTGGCTCTAATTTATCCCCTCCCTCTAATCGCTCTCCTCCGTCCATGCTGGGATTGGTACACAGAACTGAAAGGGCAAATCCTTTGTCAGCTGTGCTACTGAGCAAGACGGGGGAGCGTCCGTTAATTTGCAGTTCCAGGCGACTAAGGAACCGCGTATCGGCGCAGAAAAGCCCCATGCTGGCATTCATGTCATCGCCTAAACACCCGGCAATGTTGCCCAGGGTATCGGTGACTAAAAACAGGTCATTGTCTTTAATAGTAAGAGTCGGTTGGGGGCGATCGCCAAGAACGCAAGGCCACTCTGGAATGGGCAGCTCTTGTGCGGGAACAAAGGTTTTTCCGTCCAGTTCAAGAATATCCGGTGCCATGAATCAGGTTTCTGCTCAAGAATACAGGGTCTTTGTGAGGCTTTAATCAGGGTCACACGATCTAATTTAAAACCTTACCCATCGCTACTGATATTCAGTAGAGGATCGAGGTTTCGACAAATGTGCCCTTTTTATACTTCTACAAATCTAATCAACGATCCGCTCTATCGTTCGGAGAGAACAAAATTTCCAATTTTTTTCCAACTCTCTTACTGCGGACGGATTTTTTCTTCGCTCAACCTGGTCAATCATGCCCTTTGCGGGGATGACGGCGTTAAATGGAAATTCAACAATACACCACACCCTGCATTCTATAGTACGCTCTATTTAAGGGATTATGTTGCACAATTCTCTGGCTTAAAAGTGTCTGTGATGAAGCAGCATCTCGTATAATAGATTGCTCTAGAAATTAAGGAGGTTCGTATCTGATGGGAGTAGAGGCACTGGAAATAGAAGCATTACAAATACTGGTGGATTCGCTTATCTCTTATAAAGGACGGCTGGTTGGAACTCCAGCCGCTCATACTTATAAAAAAGATAAAAATGAAATAAATATCCCCAAAAAAGTTAGTAGAGATACGCTGAATTATGACCAAGTTTTTATTCGTGATTTTGTTCCAGTAGCACTTTTATTTTTAGTTAAAGGTGAATTTTCCGTTCAACTTGATAACAAAAAAGAGGTGACAGTCAACGGCAAGGAAATTGTCAAAAATTTTCTAGAAGTAACGTTAGAACTACACCAGCAAGAAAGATCCGAAACTTTTTTGAATACGGGTCGAGTTTTAATGCCAGCTAGCTTCAAAATTATTAAGAATAAGAAGGGCAAAGAACACTTAGACCCCGATTTTGGTCAGCACGCGATCGCTAGAGTCACGCCAGTTGATTCTAGCCTCTGGTGGATTATCCTGTTGCGGGCTTATTGGAAAGCGACGGGCGACACCTCTTTAGTCCATCAAGCCGACTTCCAAGAAGGAATCAGATTAATTCTGGAACTTTGTTTTAGCGATCGCTTCGATCGAGAACCTACTCTCTTAGTTCCCGATGGAGCTTTTATGATTGACCGTCGAATGGGCATCTATGGATACCCACTAGAAATCCAAGTCCTATTCTACGCTGCCTTGCGTGCTGCTGATGAGCTACTCGACCGCAAAAATCACAACAATAAAGATATTCTCTCAGCGATAGAGAAACGATTGGGTTCTCTGGCTAACCATATTCGGACTGAGTATTGGATGGATATGGATCGTTTAAATCAAACCTATCAGTACAATGTTGAGGAATATGGGGCAACCGCTATCAACAAATACAATATCTATGCCGCATCTATTCCTTATGCTAATTTAGACGAATGGCTGCCAGAAGACGGGGGTTATTTAGTTGGAAATATTGGCCCATCGCAGATGGATTTTCGATTCTTTTCGGTTGGTAACTTGATGGCAATCGTTTGTTCCTTAGTTACCAACGATCAGTCCGAAAAAATCATGAATCTCATCGAAAAACGAGATAAAGAGCTACTTGGACAAATGCCGTTTAAAATCTGTTATCCAGCCATAGAAGACGAAGATTGGAGAATTTTGACGGGTTGCGATCCTAAAAATAGCCCTTGGTCGTATCACAATGGGGGAAGTTGGCCTGTTTTGATGTGGATGTGGGCAGCGGCCGCTCGAAAATTGGGTCAAGATGCAAAAGAAGAAGAATATATGCAGTTTGCAAAAGCAGCAATTGAAAAAGCTGGAAAACGTTTGCAAAAAGAAGATTGGCCTGAATATTATGACGGGAAAAGCGGTCACTTAATTGGTCGAGAAGCCAGAAGGCATCAAACCTGGACTTGTGCCGGGTATTTATTAGCAAAAGAATTGATGACGCCCTCTGGTTTAGATCCCTTAGAATTAATCAAATTCAAGGAAAAAACTTATGCCAAAAATTAGTAATTTGCTAGTGTTTTACTCCTTCCGGATTCCCCATTAGCGTCATTTGATAAGCTCGTTCATACTCATCCACCATCGTCTTGACGCTAAAGCGATTCAAAACGTAGTCTCGGCACGTCTGGCGGTTTAAGGTCATCGCTTGTGGAATTGCGTCAATCATTTCTTGCAGAGAGTGACAAACAAATCCACTCTTGCTATGCGCGATGACTTCTGGCACCGAACCCATCGCCATTCCAATCACCGGCGTCCCCGTTGCCATCGATTCAATCATTACCAAGCCAAATGGTTCCCGCCAGGTAATCGGGAATAGCGTCACGGTGGCACCTCCTAGTAACTGCGCCTTTTCTTCGTGAGAAACTTCACCGAGATATTGGATTTGTTCGCCATCAATCAGCGGTTTTATCTGTTCATGAAAATAAACTTTGTCTACTGGGTCAACCTTACCTGCCATTTTTAAAGGATAGCCGCTGGCACGAGCAACTTTTATTGCTCCTTCCGGACCTTTTTCTGGGGAAATACGCCCCACAAAGGCTAGATAGGGCGGTTCAATTGGTTTTTCCTGAAAGGGATATACTGCTGGGTCGATGCCGTTGTAGACCGTATGGATGTAATTTAAACCGAGTCGGGGTTCTCTCTGAGCTTCACTGATACTGATATAAGGCTCCCATGCAAATTGCCGGAATATTTTCTCATTATCTGGCGTGAAAATGCCGTGTGTGGTGTGTACGGTCGGCGTCTTCACAAAAGGCGTATAGGGCAGAGCTGCATAGCCGACGTGGGAGTGAATAATATCAAAGTGATGCGCCTGTTGATAGACCTGAGAGAGCATCATTAGCTCATAAACTCCAGGCTCTTTAATCTTTGAATCTAAGCGCAGCGCCTGGTTATGCACTGACTTCATCTGAGCTTTTGTAATCGAGTCTCCAGAGGCGAATAATGTTACCTGATGACCGCGCCGAACTAATTCATCAGTTAGTAAACTGACAATGAGTTCAATCCCGCCGTAGCGAAAAGGTGGCACTCGTTCCCACAGCGGTGCAATTTGGGCAATTCTCATAAGAAAAACTGGAAGATGACAATCTTCAAAATCTTAGCTTAGTTTGCTCTGTTTAGAAACTAGATGTTTTCACCGTTAGCGATATTTGTTGCGAATCACATTGCGGATACTCCAGTAAAAGTTACTCCACTCTTCTACGAAGGTTTTAAGCATGAGAAAAGCGAAAGATATAATTCCTACTGCAATCGCAGCGGCTTTTAAAAGGCTTATCTGGGCACCCGCTATTTTAAATATTCCAGCACAGACTAGAGCAATAATTCCTCCAATTATTAGGGATTTTACAGTTTTAAAAACAATAACGATAATCACCATAAATATAGATTCTAATCCTGAAAACAAGACATTTATCGCTTTAACTAACTCATTTCCATAACTTAAAAGTAACCAACTACTAATCCCTAAACCTGCACAAATTAGAATAATGTTAAGTATTATCATTATTTTGCCCTGATTAGTTCTTAACTAAAGATACTATGCTTCAACAAATCTGAGAATGAAGAAAACACTTAAAAGTTCCAGATTTTAACCAGCCTTTAGCTAAAAATACATAGAAATTGAGCATTTACTTCACCATATTTACAAAATCGTTGTTTTTCTCAATCTTAAACCAGAGGCGATCGCTATCTTGGTAGCGATCGCCTCTGGATGTCCTGACTTTAAAAATTGCTGAATCCTGTAGAGGCGGGGTTTTCCCGCCGCTGCTGTGAATTGCAAGAGGACATGGGAAAGAAGATTTGGTACCAAGACTTGCATATTTTAAGCCCATGACCTTTTCATTAGAAGATAGGACTGAAGACAGAAGGAATCAATAAGAGTTAGAACTGTGCAAATTTACTAGGGATTTTCACAAGCCATTTTTGCAGTGTATAGAGTCTTTTGCATATCTTCAGCCGTACCTGTTAGTTTTCCAAGCGTTTCTTGTAAATCCTGATTGGACTGGCTAAAGCTCAAACTGAATGACAATTGAGCGAACAGTTATTTATGCAGACGTAGAAAGGGGCTGATGTATTTGAGTATTCTGGGGACGCTGACTGGTGATAAGCATCTGCATCGTTGCCGGGGGTGCTAAGGTAACGCCACGACGGACAGGTTTAACCGGACGTTGATCGGTGAGAGCTAGTTGATAACGCGAAAGCATCTTCGCCAGTACCAGCTTCATTTCAAACAAGGCAAATGCCATCCCGATACAACGACGATTGCTGCCACCAAAGGGCAAATATTCATAGGGAGAAAATTGCCGTTCCAAAAAGCGCTCAGGCTTGAAAGAATTTGCTTGGGGGTAAATATCCTCACGGTGATGAACCAGATAAATACAGGCAGCAAGCGGTGTACCGGCATCAAATTGATAGCCCATCAGTTGCACTGGCGATCGCGTAATTCGACCAAAAGTAAATATCGCCACTGGATAAATTCGCAGTGTCTCCGAGCAAACAGCGTTGAGGTAGGGAAGTTTAGAAATGGCGCTGACATCTGAAACATCCCCAACACTATTCAGTTCCTGGAGAAGCTTGTCATGTACCTCTGGTTGACGGTGTATCCAATACAATGCCCAAGCGATCGCTGAAGCCGTGGTTTCGTGACCCGCCAACAGGAGGGTCATTAACTCATCGCGCAATTCTTCATCCGTCATTGGTTGCCCATCAGTATCCCGCGCAGACATCAGCAGCGTGAGAATATCTGTGCGATCTGGATCGAATTGCTCCCGGCGTTGCTGAATCTCATCGTAAATGAGTCGGTCAACTTGCTGCCGTTGGCGAAGAAATTTTCCCCAAGGACTCCAAGAACCCAAATCTCGTTGGAGTGATGGAAAAAAGAGGACGGCGGATGAGAGGGGAGAACTCACAGCATCCAGCATCGAAGTAAGGAGTCCCTTGAGTTCCTGGAAACGCTGACCCTCATTGATGCCAAAGACAGCGCCTAAGATGGTTTCCAGAGAAATCTCTTGCGCGGTGGCACGAATTAGGAAGGGTTTGCCAATCGTTAGCCGATTCATGACTTCCTCGGTAATGTCACAAATCAACTTGCCGTAAGCTCGCATTCGTTCCCCGTGAAAGGGGGGAGTCAATAGCTGTCGCTGGCGCTGGTGGCGATCGCCATCTAGTAATATCAGAGATTGGTCGCCCAGCAAAGGTTGTAAAATCTTATTCCCACTACCGCTGTTAAATTGTCTGGGATCTGCCGTTAACAGCTCCTGAATTCCTTGCGGATTGCTAATGAGTACATACGGGGGAAAGCCACCCCAGCGGGCTGTGAAGCAGTCACCATAAGCTTTAACAGACGTTTCTAGGTACTGCACGGGCTGGGAAATCCATTGGAGTAGTTGCAGGAATTGCGGCGTCTGCGGCCCATCAGGCAGTGTCATAGCGTTTTTCCTTTTATTTTTTCCTTTTATCGATCGCAAAACTAAGCTAGCAGAGGCAGCGATGCGATCGCTGTAATCTGGAGCGAAAACCTTCCACTAGAAAACCTTCCACTACAAGATAATTTGGCGTCAGGGTTTAGAGGCTTTTCAGGAGTGCGATCCTCAGCCTTCAGTCGTAAAAGTGGATCGATCGCATTTTGTCTAAAATCTAGCCCGGTGATGATTTGGGGTCTTCGGCAAGTCAGTAGAGTTCAGAGGGTACTGTTTTCAACTATGCGATCGCTAAATGTATGCTCCAAGTCCTATTCCCTCCTGTATCTATCTATATTCTTGACCTGTTGGTGATTGGTCTACTCCTGCTGATGGTTACTTTGGGATCGGGCTGGATTAAACGATTACCCCTCTCCTATGCCATCATTTACCTGCTCGTGGGTATCGGATTAGGGCAATACGGGCTTAAGTTAATTCAGATACGACCAGACGCCGAATTTCTGGAACGACTAACGGAATTTGTGGTGATTGTCTCCGTCTTTAACTGCGGTCTAAAGATGAATCGCCCACTCAGATTAAGGTCGTGGAACACAACAGTGCGGTTGATTGGATTTCTGATGCCGATTTCAATTTTTGCGATCGCTGCGGTTGGTCATTGGTTTTTAAAAATGGATTGGGGACCAGCGATTTTACTCGGTGCAATTCTCGCGCCAACCGATCCAGTCTTGGCTTCAGAAGTTCAGATGGGAGATCTAAAAGATAAAGATGAGCTGCGCTTTGGTTTAACTTCGGAAGGGGGTTTAAACGATGCGCTCGCTTTTCCGTTTGTTTATTTCGGGATTCACTCCTTAAAAGATAGCAACTGGGACAACTGGTTTAAACAATGGGTAGCGGTTGATTTACTTTGGGCGATCGCAGCTGGCATTGTCATGGGAATTATCGCGGCAAAAATGGTTGTTTTGGTTGACCAGCAACTGCAACGTTTCCGCCAGGTCGATGAGTTGATGGAGGATTTTGTTGCTCTCAGTACGATTTTAATTACCTATGCTTTGACAGAAATTGTTAATGGCTACGGCTTTTTGGCAGTTTTTGTGGCTGGAGTCGTCGTTCAGCGGAGTTACCACGATCCCGAAAAGAAAATTTCGCAATTTGAATTCACCGAACAAGTTGAGAAATTACTGGAAGTTGCAACAATTTTGATCTTAGGAACGCTATTGCGGTATGAGCCGATTCGCCAGTTTGGTGGTCAGGGTCTCTTGGTAGCAGTCTTGTTGATTTTTTTGATTCGACCTCTGGGAGTTTGGATTAGCTTTCTCGGTCGTCGCTACCCCTCTGAAACCCGCTTTTTGTTTGGCTGGTTTGGTATTCGTGGCGTTGGTTCTTTATATTATCTTTCCTATGCTTTTGGCGAAGGTTTAAAAGATACTTTGGGCGAACAAATTGCCTGGATTACTTACATCGTCATCGTGATTTCTGTATTTTTGCATGGGATTAGTGCTACTCCTTTGATGAATTGGTACGAACACAATATCAAGAGAGAAGGGAGGAAAAAGAAACAAAAGGTTACTGCTGATTCTTGATAATTCAGTAAGGACACGGCATTGCCGTGTCCTTACTGAATTATTTCTAAATCCCATGACTTTTGCCAATTACCCAATGACGGCGGAAGAAACGCGAAAGCGCTGATTCTTCTAGGGACAAATAAATTGGACGACCGTGGGGACAAGTGCGAGGATGACGAGTTCGCTGCCATTGCTCTAAGAGAGTTTGCATCTGGGGCAAGCCGAGAGGAGTCCCGTTGCGGATGGCGGTGCGGCAGGCGATCGCTACTTGAGCGGTTTGCAAATCTCCACCTAAGCTGAGTTCCACTAAGGCGTCGGCACGATCTTCTCGCTCTTGTAAGGGTGCGGGTGCCGTGCGAATCGCCCACAGTTGCTCTCCAAAAGGTTCTATATCTAAGTTGATCTGTTCGAGTTGCTGGATCTGGGCGGGAGAGAGATGATTCAAGATGACGGGGGGTTCTAGGGGGACGAGTTGCCAAGCTTGGCACAACTGCTCGTATAAAACCCGTTCATGGGCTATGTGCTGCTCCACCAACCACACCCCAGCCGGATGCTCTGCCACAATGTAGGTGTTGTGAACCTGGGCAACGGCTCGGAGTTCCATCAATCCGATCTCATCCGTTTTCTTTGCCTGACTATCGGTTGGGTGCGATTGCAGGGAACGATTGACGCTGTAGGCACTTTTCGCTTCCGCTGCTTTGATGAGGCGGCTGACTCGCTCTGGAGTTTTTTCCAGAATCGTCCCCACATTTAGACGCAAAGCTTGCTCAATGGCTGCTGTCACCTGCTCTTGCCAGTAATTGAGCTGGTTCAAGTAAATTTCTGCTTTGGCAGGATGGCGGTTCCAGTCTATTTGACTGGCACAAATGAAAAGATGGAGAAAACAAATCGGGTAGCGATCGCGCGGTAGCGTTCGCATTAAAGCCCCCAGGATCGTTTGCTCCAGTTCCGGCGACTTTACGTGCCTTCCATTCATCGCCACCCGTACCCAATCGGGACGGCGGCGATGGCATCTATCTGGCAAGCCGAGTACCACTGTCAGGGTTGAGTTTTGACGGGAATTGGATTCTCCCCGACTCCCCGGCGCGTCGGTTCCTGCTTTTTCTGGAACGGTTGGCACTTCCACCGTCAGATGCTGCAAATCACTCGGTCGGATTTCCCGGAGAATTTGAGGCAAAATCTGTTGTGCGGTTTTCCCAGGACTAATGGTGAACCATTGGCGGTCATTTTGCTGAACCTGCCAGGTGACATGAGGATGACAAAGGGCGATTTGCTGAATCGTGGCTTGCACTGATCTGAGTTGTTGGGCGACGGAAGGCATTCCCTGACGCCGCGCCAACCAATTGCCAAACAGATTAGAGACGGTGACAACAGTACCGGGCGCGATCGCTACAGTTTCCACCTGCACGAATTCCCCGACTGAGTTATAAACCACTCTCCAACCTTCACAACTTCCCGCAGAACGACTAAAAATCTCCAACTCTGCTAACGCTGCCAAACTGTGCAACGCCTCTCCCCGAAATCCCAGACTGCTAATTTTCCACAAGTCTTCTAAGTCGCGGATTTTGCTAGTGCTGTGGGCAGTTGCAGCTTCTTTCAGGTCTACCAAGTCCATTCCGCAGCCATTATCTGCGACTCGCACCCGCCACTGTTCCGGCGATAGGGAGATGCTGATGCGGGTTGCACCGGCGTCAAGGGCGTTTTCCGCTAATTCCCGCACTACAGCAGCCAAAGAGTCAATGACTTCTCCAGCGGCGATTAAATTTACTACCTCTGCCGGTAGAGTTTGAATACTAGACACCATGAGATCCAGTTTAGTTTAGGCGAGAGTTGCTGTTTATTTGCCGCAATTTTGCCGAAAATATTTGTCAATTGGGATAGGAATTCTAACACTTTACTCTGCCTAAAGAAGGATTATTTAAATGTTCTTTCTCCAGAAAGAGAAGTTAAATATCAAATTTTGATTAAATTTCCATTGAAGAGATCAATTACTTAGAGTTTTTTTATGAGTGACATTCAAAACAACATTGAAGGCGCTAAAGACAAAGCCGTAAGTGGCGTTGAAAGCGCTAGTGCCAAGGTTCAAGACACCATTTCTAAGGCAAAAGAAGCCCTTCCAGATATTACTCCCACCCCACCGGGAATGAAAACGCAGTCCAGCGTGAATGACCTGAAATCCCGTCTGGAATGGGGCGAGCCAGCTTTAACAATTCTCGATGTGCGCGAGCGCGGTGCCTTCAACGAAGGCCACATCATGGGAGCCATGTCCATGCCGATGGATGAATTAGTAGAGCGTGCGAAAACTAGCCTTCGTCCCGCCCGCGATATCTACGTCTATGGCGACAGCGACACCGAAACCTCTCGCGCAGCTTCCGAACTTCGCTCGGCTGGATTCCAGTCCGTGGCTGAACTCAAAGGCGGTTTTCCTGCATGGAAAGCGATCGCAGGTCCTACAGAAGGGGCTGCTGAATCCCAAAATCCTCCAGGAGCACCGGGATACAATCCTGTCTCTGCAACCAAGAGTCAGGTACAAAAGTAGATTTAGCGGTTTGTCAGTCGTCAGTTCTCAGTAGTGGGTTGCAATCAACCATGACGATTGACGCTTATCCAATAGTGAGCCGCGTCCCACGGGTTAAACCTCACTAGCTCGATATCACCCAAATTTATCGGCTGTTGTGGCATGGGTGGTCTGATCCCTAAGGCAGCAATAACTTGATACCCGACGGCTCTTGCCAGTTTTGGCGGCACGGCGTTTCCAATTTGTCGAAACCCGTGCCATTTTGTTGTGTGGAAGCGGAACCAGTCCGGAAAAGAGTGCAGTCGCGCCGCCTCGCGGACTGAAATCACTCTGGGATAAGTTGGATGAATCGGACGGGGAGAGGTGTAGCGACCGCCTCCAGAACCCGTACCGGCGCGTAAGGTATGAGACAGCGTATCCCAATTCAACCGTCGAAAGCGACTCACCGATTCTAGCTGTCCGGGCACTGTTTTCTCGAACCGTTCAATCGAAGCTACCGTGTGTTGGGTTCGCAGAGAGCTAGTCAACAGATGAGGATTGACTAGCCGAGGATAGGCGAAATTATTCGGTTCGGGTGCAATCCCCATTAAGTGCTGTGCATAGATGCTGGCTAATGTCTCCATCTGCTCTAGTTGTCGCTGCTGTAGCAAGACTTCATCAGTTGTCAGGAGTTCGGGAAAATCATCTAGGTTGGGGAGATCGGCGATCGCATCCTTCACGGTCACTCGAAAGGATAAAGAGTGCAGGCTCAAAGGATTCTTCTTTTTGCCTCTTTTCTTTGGCAAGGAAGTCTTTGGCAAGGAAATATCGGGGAATAAAGTATCGGAGAATGAAGTATCGGGGAAGGTTGTCTTAACGCCTTTACCTGCGACAAAACCTGCGACAACAGGATAAGACAAAGGCACCTCCCCGGCACGAGTTCCTAATAAAAATAGCCTTTTCCGATTCTGCGGCACCCCAAAATCCGCCGCATTTAATACCTGCACGGGTTCGGTGATGTGGTACTCAACGGATTTAAACGCGCTCTTGAGCTGTTCGAGATAAATCGCGTGTTCTTTCTGAGCAATGCCGGGTACGTTCTCCATGAGAAAGTAACGGGGTTGCAGTTCAATGACTAATCGACAGAAATGCAATACCAAATCGTTGCGCTCATCGTCGAGACGCCGCTTGCCCATTAAAGAGAACCCTTGGCAAGGGGGTCCCCCAATTGCTAAATCGATTTCACCATTCCAAGCGGGTGCGGGTGGGGAAACCCCGCTGCTACCCTTGTGCAATGCCCATCTCTGTAACGCTTTTCTAATCGCTTCAGCGGATAGCGTCCTCGCATCGGCACACAAAACCTCGGTATGGGGAAAGTTAAAGGCGTGAACGGCTGCGTGAACGGGGTCAACTTCAACTGCCACCGCTACATCAAACCCAGCCTGCTCAATCCCTAAAGAAAATCCACCCGCACCCGCAAATAAATCGACCGCAACCGGACGGCGATAGAAATGAACCATCCCCATACAGGTGTTCTGACTTGGTAGAGAATTTGTATTCTATCGTCAGTCTCTAAAGCGCAAAAATTTTTTTCCAGTCTCTTGACGGTATTGTATTACTTTTGTAGTATATAGAAGTATCTGATTTTGAAGCCATCTGGCAGTAGCCGTGGAAGCGAAACCGACGCTTTTAGGCGACGGGATTTTATCTCAAAGAGCAGACGGCACTTATATTTTTCTGCTCCGCGCCCAGATGAGTGAAGCATACACACCTAGGGTTCTGGTTGTCGTGGGTTCAAATCCCATTCTCTCCAATTGGAGATGTAGCTCAGTGGTAGAGTACCAGAAAAAGTGAAACGGCTTTGCCGACTTGCGCGGAGCTTATAATTTCCAATTCTTCAAGCGTTCGCCCCGTATCCAAACCGAGAAAGCTTACATACTTATTTCCAAAGTAACTAAGAGCTTTCTCAACTTGTACGGGGTGACTTATATCGAGGTGATTCCTGTGGAAACAGCCGAGCGCGACTTGCGTTTAGATATGTTAAATAGTCTGCTAACCACGCCTCACCGGGAGCTAGAGAAGGTGAGTGAAGTTCACAGGACGATGGTGGAAAGCGACCCCATCTTCTACGGACATTTAGCAGTCTGGTATCAGCGCAACGGGGATGTCCGCGACCACAAAGAGGTATTTGTGGGGAGTCTGCTAAGCAGTAGCTTAGGGGAACACCGCGATGCTGGTTATGTGCTTTTGCAAGAGTTTCCGCCATATCAAGTTGCGCGGATTGTAGACTTCTTGAAGCAACACCGGGGTAAGTTGCCGCGTTCTACTCGGACTGCGGTGCGGCGCTATCTGAAGGAACGGGAGAAAAATCCTGTATTCTTCGATCGGGCAGCGCTCCGGGCACGGAGTGCGATGAAGCACCTGTATGCTAGCTTGCATATTAAACCGAGCGATCGCGCGGATGCAGTGTTATTCAAGGACAACCCGCCAGAAGATAGTTTAGCCTTTGCGCTAAAGCTGATGGCGATCGCATCTTCACCCTTAGAACAAGCGCAACTAATTGTAGAACACAAAATTCCCTACACAGTTGCCGTGGGAGCCATCAAACAGATGACCCCCACCGTGCTAGTCGCGCTAATTAACTCCATGACACCCCAAGAGGTGATTAATAACCTCAAGTCACTCCAAACTCGCGGTGCGATGGAAAACCCCCAGGTAAAAGCACTCATCGACGAGAAATTGGAGAAAGCGCAAGGAGATGTCCGAGTAGCGGCTCTCAAGGCGCGTGTAGCAGCAGATGCGGCAGAATTAGACGCCGATACCGCTGCACGGTTAGAGCGCGTCATGGACGAACAGGTAAAAAAGCGTGGCAAAATTGCTAAACCGACTGCCTTATTAGTTGATAAATCTAGCTCGATGGAGAGTGCCATCGAAGTCGGAAAGCGCATTGCCGCTTTAATTTCCGGTATGGCGGCGGCAGATTTATTCGTCTACGCTTTCGACACCATGCCTTACCCCGTCAAAGCGACTGGGAACCAGTTGAGTGACTGGGAACGGGCATTCCAGCACATCAAGGCAAACGGTGCCACCAGCATCGGTTGCGGGTTGGAAGCGATGCGCCTAAGAAAGCAGCTGGTTGAGCAAATCATCCTGGTGACGGACGGAGGAGAAAATAAAGCTCCCTACTTTGTGGAAACTTTCGACGCCTACAAGCGCGATCTCAAAGTAGAGCCAAGCGTCCTCATCGTCAAAGTAGGTTATTCCTACGATTGGTTAGAGCGCAAGTTACAGGAAAAACAGGCGCAGATAGATACTTTCACCTTTGCGGGTGATTACTACTCGTTGCCGAACTTGATGCCACTTTTATCTCGTCCTTCGCGTCTAGAGTTGCTGATGGAAATTCTGGAGACACCTTTGCCAGTCCGGGATGACAAGTAGGGGTAGGTTTTAAAAAACTTACCCTGACAAAAAAAGTAGGGTGGGCACTGCCCACCCTACGCTGGACTGCATAGGTTTCGCTATCGGTGAAATATATCAACGATAAATGTAGATTTGCCGCTAGTGGCAAATCCTTGCCAAAAATATATTCATCCCAAAAAGATGCCATGAGCGAAATACAGACAGCGTACAAAGTGGTAGCCCTTGCCGTATGGCAAATTGCTGGCGAAGAGCATCCCGATGATTTAGCAATATTAAAACGAATTTTTCGCGTTAAAGCAAAGGGAAAAAGAATTCAGACTTATTTCAAATTTTAATAAATTTGTCATGAGCATTTTTAAAGTAGAAATAGTCAAAATTAATAGCGCCAATCCTCACCCAAATGCAGACAGATTAGACATTTGCACGTTTGAAGGGATGGCGTATCAGGTTATTACCGCCAAGGGTAATTTCAAATCTGGGGATTTGGCGTTCTACTTTCCGATTGATAGTATTATTTCCGAAAAGTTTTTAGATGAATTGAGGATTCGTCCTTATTACTCTAAAAAACTACGGGCAGTTACAACTATACCAAGCAAACCCTACAACTCAGGTTAGCAAGGGTTGAGCTTGAATTGGGCGGAACCCTTCATCCCAAGGCCAGCGGTATTCTTTGTCTTGCCAAATCATCTGGATAACAGGATAGTGGAGACCTCCGTTAAACCAAGAAGCCCAGCAGGTGTATTCTGTTTTTGCCTTGTTACTACAAAGTTTAAATTGGAGCTGATAACCGTCGGCAAGTACGCCATCCAAAGGAGTATCCAGAGGTGGGGCATTCCCCTCGGCAATTTCCTGAGCGTACTCGTTAATCAGTCCCCCTGAAACGCGATTAGGAAGCCCCAGACATAAGATTTCTGGGTGTTGAAAGTTATACCAAAGTCCAATTGAGTATGTGAACTCTGGTTCGTCATCTTCTTCATTTGGATAAACGCCCATCAAGTGGCAATTATGTGGACTGTACAAAACATTATCGATTACAGATCCTTCGGGGGTATTTTCAATTGTTGTTATTGCTGACATCCAAACATCAGGGGCAATTTCTTTCCCTTGAGCATCGTTAAACAAGGCAGCAGCTTGAACAAATCCGTTATTAATCAAGGCATCCGCCAGGAATGATGTGGCTTTGAGCCGTTCTCCAGCGACCAGATATGTTTGTAGGGTTTCTAGCGCTTGCTCTCTACTGAGTGTCATAGTGTCTATTTTTGAAATGGAGTCACGCTGACTTGGGATGGAGGATTGCAGATTGCAGAAGTCTCAGCTCAAGTATAAGTTTAGCCGCCTTGTTTTTAGCTATTTCATCGCGGATGACAAATCTATCTTCTAGGAGCAGATGCAGCTATCTTACAGAGAAATTGCTTGGTGGATAAGCCTTTGCGCGATCGCTAGAGCCAAAATTGGTACAGAAGAGCGATCGCGTCTTGTCTCTGTTCAAAACTGCGATCGCTACCTCCTCCGCAAGGACGGTACTGAGTTGCATTAGTCAGTATCAAATTTATGGCACGGTATATAGGTGTAGGGGCACACGAGTGTGCGCTCTTATGATTAGAAAAATAGAAACCTACGATTGGCTGGAGCGTCGGTTACAGGAAAAACAGGTGCAAGTAGATACTTTCAGCTTTGCGGGTGACTACTACTCGCTGCCGAATCTTATCCTGCTTTTGTCTCGTCCTTCGCGTCTAGAGTTGCTAATGGAAATTCTGGAGACACCGCTACCAGTACGGGATGATAAGTAACTGCTCAAAGAATGTAGTTGGGTTGAGCGTAAGCTCAACCCAACTATAGAAGGGGTATTAGATTTCGTTACCTTAATCCAACCTACTAATTAAATTTAAAGTGGGACTTGGCTTGTCGTTATGGTAAAAATTATGGTCTATTGATGTAGGCGATCGCTTCTGTGACTTGCTGGGAAATCAGTTGTTGGAGTTCGTCTCTGGCACGTTGTTGCTGATACTCGGCACCTTCTTTTGTGGTGGCATAGAGAGGGGGCACTCTATTCAAGACATAGGCAACAATATCTCTCAGCTTCTGGATGCAATCGCTTGTGGCTTCAATTTCCGCCAACTGTGCGAGCGCCTCTTTTTGCACCAACTCTTCCATCACGTTGACGATCCTTTTCCCCAGATAGGTTGGCTCAAACTCTGCTCCAGTAGGAGGTCTGCGTCGCGGAGGTTTTGGAGGCTCGCCTGAATCAAATTCAGTCAAGGGTGTTGCATCATCAACAAATGATTCAGACAGATAATTTAGCGTAGCTAAAGGATGATTTGATGGTCGGGAATTTGGATTTGTCATATAGCTCATCAGTACCAATGCTTCATTTTTAGCGCGATCTCTTGTAGGGTGGGCATTGCCCGCGAAAATCCCGACATCCCTACACAGAGTAGAATGGCATTGCCCACCAACCCAAGCTTTTATATTAACTTCACTTGACTTAGATCGATGCTTCCAGTTTGAGCCAAAAATTACCTGGCAAGCAATGCCCGCCATTCAGTTCAATCAAAGGTAAATTTATTTTTTACTCAAGATTTTCCAGATGAGTTTTAGAAAATCTAATTAAAAGTCATAGTGCCTTATTCACTGCTTCATCACTTGGAAAAGCCTTAGCAACATTGGGTGCTAGCAATACTAAGTTAGTGCTTTGTTTGTAACGTTCAACATACTTCCCCTTGACATACCCATGCATTTGAGCGCTGTCGTATTCAGCACAAAGTTCATCATCAAACTCGGTGTTAATTTCCTTCTTTATTAAACCTTTGTTCTCTGCGCGTTGCTTCTTTTGCAGCGAGCGCTACCTCCTCGGCAAAGACGGTACTGAGTTGCATTAGCCAAATATCAAACTCATTGCACGGTAATACAGTAGGGGCACACGCCTGTGCGCCCCTATGATTGGGAAAATAGAAACGATCGGGAATCTGCCACAACCATCCTGTAGTACCTTATAATACAAATATTCAATTTCCCTTTCTTCTTTCCCACTCAGGACTCAAGAGGCGATTCATCGCGTCTCTACACATTTAGCCCTCAATGCCGCTTTTTGTAAAAAGTCGCCGCACATCCCTAGATACTTTGCATAAACGCTATGATGCAGCAACGATTCTCGACGTAACTTCTCGCAGTACCGAATCTTGGGTTCGCTTTAGCCCTTTTTATCCGCATGGTGGAATTCCCGTTCCTTTTTCCCCAGGACACTTCAGCTATACCGTTGAAGGAATTTGGCAAGGATTAAAAGTTTTTGAGTCTGCGGATGTAGATCCGGGCAAACTAGCGATCGCTAATATGAAAGGGATCAAGCGCACGACACGAACTTTCGGCAAGGTTCTAGGGCATCGTGCAGGCTTAACCGGAGACAAATTATTGTCCTATGTAGAAGCGCGTCGTGCCATCTACTTACCATCGTATAAATGGGTACTAGAGAACCGCCTTCAGAACCTACTTGCGGAACTCAAACAGCTAAGTGCAGACCAAACAGTATTGTTATTAGATTATGAAACAAACTGCGATTTAGACGATTTATCGAGTCCTTTATCCCACGCAGGATTGGTCAAGCGATATTTAGAAGATGACTGGTATTGTTAAGCTAAAAAGAGCGACTTAATGAATAATTCTCGCTTAGTTAAAATTAGCAAATATCTCAGCAAGCATCTTCGGCATACTCCTGAAGCCATTGGTCTTGAACTTGCACCTGGTGGCTGGGTTGCTGTCGATGAACTTCTAAAAGCGTGTGTAGATCGTTCTTTTATGCTTACTCGTGCTGAACTTGATGAAGTTGTTGCTAAAAATGACAAAAAACGCTTTTCTTTTAACTCAACAGGCACCTTAATTCGAGCGAATCAAGGACATAGTACAGAAGTTGATTTGCAGCTAGAAGCCGTTGTTCCTCCAGATGTGTTATACCACGGTACAGGACAGGGTACAGTCGAATCAATTTTGAGTACGGGATTGTGTAAAATGTCGCGACACCACGTTCATCTATCGAAGGATATTTCCACCGCAAAAACTGTCGGCGCACGGCATGGTCTTCCGGTGGTTTTTGCTGTAGATGCGGCGGCGATGCACAAAGCAGGATATGAATTTTACTGTTCTGAAAATGGGGTTTGGTTGGTGGATTGCGTTCCAGCCGAATACTTGCAACAAATTTAATGGCAGCTTGGAAAAAAATTAAGCGCATTACTTTCTCATCATTCCATCACAAAGCAAGAAGAACTGAAACTATGGGATCGGGATATTTCGGAAACGACGAAAGCAATCCAGGCAACAAAAACCCGCAAGCTAAAGGCTTATTAGGTGCAGGTTGGCGACCCTTAACTCGGCAGATAGACTGGGGATTTCTTTGGCATTTAGTATTTAACGATTCCAAAGAGCTAAGCCAGAAAACTTTGGGTTTAGCAAGCGACATTGCTGATGCAATGGGTCGCAACGAATATACTTGGTGGGCAAATATTTTAAATGTATTTTCTGAAAGTACGCGATATGAAGTTGATGAATTCTGGAATTATATTACCCCAGATCCTCCAACTCCAGATTATCGCTTCCAAGACGTTTTAAGTGTTGATTCGCCTGTGATTCAATTTGTCAGTCGTAACAGCATTCCCATTGAACACGTCCTCAACCGGCTACAAGAAATAACGATTTTCAAAATTCTGGAATTATTGGGTCGTCCAGATATGATTACCCAGTATTATCTAGATCGATATTTTTATTTTCCGGTAGATCGATTTGTTAACTGGGAACGTCTCGATATTATTAACACGGTTTATGCCTATTGGCCTCAACAGCAAGCTTGGCTAGAAATTGAAAATTTAGATCGGGGACGACGACGCTATACCCTAATGGCGAAGGAACTAGCGCCACTGATCAATAAAGCAACTTTCAATCTTGCAGTGATGCTGAGTGGCTACCAAAGTCGTGTAGGAAAAATTCACGGCGAATTTCCAATTCGGTCGTTTCCCGCCGATATTCAAAGCTTTACCGATACGGTACAGCAGGCAATTCTCGACCAAAGCCAGTTGGCGGTTCTCGTCCACGGAGATCCGGGTACGGGGAAAACTGCTTGGACGCAAGCTGTAGCACAAGAAATTCTCGCGCCTCTCGGATATGTGATTTTTATTCTGGATCACGATGCGGTTGAGAATTTTGTGCCGCCAAGTTACTTAGAGCGAATTTGTCTAATTATCAACGAAGCGGATAATTTAGCCAAAAATCGCGCTTCTGAAGCTGCTCAAAATAATAATAAGACGGAGCATATTTTGAGCTTACTGGATGGAACATTGTATCAAAGCGTAATTGATGATTCGGGAATTCATACGAAGCAAAAGTTAGTGGTTTTGATGACTTGCAATACAACTGAAAGATTAGATCCAGCCGTTTTACGCAAGGGAAGAGTTGATTTTACCTATGAATTCGCTCACCGATTTGTGTAAGGTTAGATAAATGAAGATACAAGGTTGTTATTTAACCACAAATAAACAAAGAAAGAAGAAGAGACATATATGTATTCTATTTAACTGGCGGCATAAGCTTTGCTGAACAACGGCAGACGGAAAAGGCAATAGTGTTATGTTAATTTAAACACCCATTTTGTAGGCTGGATTGAGGTAACGAAACTCAGCATCATCCTGGGAATATCGGTTTTCGCCGCTCAATCAAACCTACAGTTGCCCGCAGTCAGCCTTATCACTATTTACAAAAAAAATTAACTAAGCCAAACATCTTAATCAAGGCAATATCATGACAGATATTCGCAACCTCCTTAACCAAATTGCTGCACAGGAAGTGCAATTGCGCGATACTCAGTTTCTCGCACCATGCGTAGGTGGGGGGAAAGTACGCGCTTCTGTAGCGGGGATGGTTTATACCTTTAAACCGCAGCCACAAGACTTTGAAGGATGGGGCATTTTTCAGCCGATAAATGAGAAAAAGGCTGAAATGGTGGATGAAGCAAACTTGCCGCAGGTGGCGGAATATCTGCGACTGCTGAAGCCGTTGCGCTTGCGTCTGGCTTATGTGTTGCAAGGACAAACTTGGCTTGCGTACCCTGTTAACGAATCTGATATGCAGCAGCGCTTGGGTGCCGCTAAGCCAGTGCCGGTATATTTAGTTACTGAGGGTGCAGCATTTGAGCCAATAATTGCGCGTTGGGATGGCAGCGCTTGGTGGTTTGATGAACTGGATCGACGTGCCGATCCGCTGGTGGCGGAACAACTCAGAGAACAATTGAGGAATGGGACGGAAACGGAAAATCTTCGCTTTGCGGGGATGACGCCAGAGATGCGTACCGTCTATGACTTGGCGTTACAGCAGACAGAAGAATATCAACGCCGAAGGCAGCAACAACTTGAAGAAGAACGCTTGCGCCAGCAGCGACGGGATACAAGACGCCAGCAGCAAGCACAACGCCCATACAGACACTACCAAGAGGTACGGCAAGATCCGGATCGGCGGGCGATGTCAGGTGATGAAAGCCGCGTGCGCGATGCCTTGGGGATGGGTGGTGGCGAACTCGAAGATGTGCGCGATCGCGGTGACTTTTGGCAAGTCGAGTGGACAACCCGCAGCGGTGAACGTCACATCTCTGCCATTGACAAGCGCGATTTGACAGTGATTAGTTCTGGCATTTGCCTAAGCGGACGCGATCGCGATTTTGACTTGCAATCCCTCGTTGGCGTTATCGAAGCGCGAGATAACTGGGACTTTTGAATTAGTCATTAGCCATTAGCAAAAATGTCTATCTTCTTTCACGAACAACTCCACAGAACATCCGCACTGATGGCGAAGCTAAAAGACTTCCCGGTGACGGTGTGCGGTGCGGGGGCGCTGGGGGCGAATATTACTGAAAATCTTGCACGTTCTGGCTTTGGGAAGCTGGTGGTTATCGATCGCGATCGCATTGAGGAACGCAACCTTTCTACTCAGCCTTACTACCGCTCAGATGTTGGCGCTTACAAAGCTAAAATTCTCACCAATACCCTCTACCGTGCTTTGGGTGTTGCTGTTGATGGGCGTCCGAAAGAATTAACATCGGCAAATGCTGCCCAGTTGCTTAGTGGTAGCAGTGTTGTTATTGATACTTTTGATAACAGCATCAGCCGTCAAGCTGTCAAAGATTATTGCACAGCGGCAAATATTCCTTGTCTGCACGTTGGCTTAGCTTCCGATTATGCTGAAATTATCTGGAACGAAATTTACCGCGTTCCTTCACCAGTAAACGATGACGTTTGCGACTACCCGTTAGCGCGAAATTTAGTAATGTTGGCTGTTGCCGTAGCGAGTGAAGTAATTATTAATTTTGTCGCCACTGGTAATCGGGAAAGTTTCACGGTGACACTGGGAGATTTTGCCGTCAAACCATTTGATAAGTTTTGAATTTTGAATTTTACAGTGCAGATATTTTACCGATGGTTGAGAAGTGAGAGGATAAGCTTGAAAAATAGCGTTAGTTTCTATTAATCAAAGAAAGTGCAGCCTTTCTGATTCGGTGCGTTACTAATTTTTCAGCTCCCAGAGCAATCAGGAAACCCCCTCCAAGACAAGCAGCTTTTGAGAGATTTCCGCTCTCAAGAACGAATCCAGAAATTGCCGCCGCTACTCCTAGAACTACATATAACTGGAGCAGCCAAAGTGGTTGAAGCTTAAGATCCTTCAGTAACAACTCATCATGCTTGTTGAGCATAGGACTTAGAAATATCTGAAGTTAGGAACATACCTAACTATCTATTCAACCACCGTAAAGCCTATCTTTGCTATTACCTCTGCATTAAAAATTGACTACCTGGTAGCAAAATGGCGGTATCGAGCTTCTACGAAATTATAAATACCGTAAGCGATTAAACCAAGCGCCACAGTTCCTAACAACCAAGGGCCAAAAGGTTGTTGTGCCAGTGCAGCTAGCGCCCCACCTAGCCCCTGAACTTGGTTAGCATCAGACTGCCGCGCCGCTTGGAGCAGAAAAAGACCAGTAATGCTAAAAACGACACCACGGGCAGCAATCCCAAATCTGCCCGCAAAGGTCGCCCATTTCTCCTCTTTTTCGCTCATCTGGTTGACTTTCCACTTTTTGCGGAATTTCGCTTTATAGGCTCTGTAAAATTGATAGAAGCCCATGCCGATGACAGCAGCTCCCACAATTCCAACTAGAAATTGACCGAAGGGCTGCGCTAACAAGCGTGCTGTCCAGTCTTGGGACGAATTACTATTACCGCCGCCTCCCGAACCCATGATCAGCTTAATCGCACTCCAGGCTAAACCAGCATAGATTAAGCCGCTGCCAACCGCTCCCAAGCGCGATGCAAGACCTTTGGCATCGGTGCCTTTGTTTTCCGGATCGGCGATCGCTTCTACGAAACGCCACAACACGTACCCAACCAAACCCAAAGCAACGATTGCCAGCAAGAATTTCCCAAACGGCTGTGTCACAATCGTCACCAGCGCACCCTCTGTATCGGTGGTTCTGCCGCCTGCACCAAAGGCTGCCTGCGCTGCCAGCACTCCCACCGTAGCGTAAACTACCCCTCTCGCCCCAAAGCCCAAACGTGCCAGTCTTTCCACCCATGTAGATGCATCGTCTGGTGTCATCGGTTGGTTTGGTCTAGTCTGCATTTTTTTTTCTGCGTGGGAGCAGGGAAATTGTGGTTTGCTACCAATCTTGTAGCAATATTTACTCTTATCTACATCTACCAAAGTGCTTAAAATACTGCTGTAGAGGCGCAATTTCTTTGCCCCTACAGAGTGCTACCTTGCTGATGTGTAGCAAATCGAAGAAAAAAGGGGATTATGCGGGTTCTCCTAGTTGAAGATGAGCCAGATTTAGGGGCGGCAATTAAGCGAACTCTCAGTCAAGAAGCGTATGTGGTTGACTGGGTTCTGGATGGCACGCAGGCATGGGAGTTTTTAGAAACCCAGTGGACGCAATATACGCTGGCTATTTTTGACTGGTTACTGCCAGGATTATCAGGAATTGAGTTATGTCAGCGACTGCGGGGGAAAAACAATCCTCTGCCGGTTTTGATGTTAACTGCTAAAGATCGCATGGAAGATAAGGTGGCTGGATTGGATGCTGGTGCAGATGACTATTTGGTGAAGCCGTTTGGTATGGCGGAACTGTTGGCACGATTACGCGCATTACAAAGGCGATCGCCTCAGCTTCATCCCCAACACCTACAAGTAGGAAACCTGACTTTAGATTACGGTACTCATACGGTTTGGTCTCAGAATACATTGGATGACAAACAAATCATTCCTCTAACTAGCAAGGAATTTCAATTGCTGGAATATTTTATGAAGCATCCTAACCAAATTCTTACCCGCGATCAGTTGCTAAGTCAGCTTTGGGAATTTAGCGCAGAACCGATGAGTAATGTGGTAGCCGCGCAGATGCGATTGTTGCGGCGTAAATTAGCGGTTTTTGGGTGCGATCGCTTTATCGAAACTGTCTATGGGATAGGCTATCGTTTGAATAGTCATTAGTCATTGGTTATTAGTTATTAGTCATTAACAAATAGATAATAGCTAATGGAGTTTACCAATTACTAATTCCCAATTACCAATTCCCGATTACCAACTAACGTGAATGAAAACAAACTTTTTCAACTAACTCGTTGGCGACTGGCAGGTTGGTATGCAGGCGTCATGGGAGTGATTTTAAGCTTGTGTGGAGTTGCAGTTTATGAAGCGATCGCTCGTGCGAATTGGGTTGCCCTCGACCGAGAATTAGAATCTGTTGCCGGTACGCTTCACGACAGTATTGAGCCGATTTTGCAGCAACCGGGACGCCTGGAACCTGCTATCCAACAACTGTTGCCGGATATTTGTTTGCTTGGGGAAAAATGCGTTAGTCAGATAGAAAATCCGACTCGGCACACTTTGGGGGCAATTCACCAAGGCGACTACTACGTGCGGCTGCTAGAGAATTCGGGACGCCCAGTTGCCTTGGCAGGACTTCAGCCAGTGGGATTGCTAGCGGCAGATAAAGGCGATCGCGTTTCTACACCCCAATTGTGGCAAATCCTCCAGAATCGCCAGGGCACCCGTTTTCATCAAATTTCTCTATCGCTGCATACCAAAGACAATCGCCCTTGGGGATATCTTCAGGTGGGGCGAAGTCTCAAAGAATTGGACGATCATCTGACTGCCCTGAAATTTATTCTCTTACTGGGGTTGCCCGTGGCAATGATTGTCGTTGCTGGTTCCAGTTGGTGGTTGGCAGGGCTAGCAATGCAACCAATTTACCAATCCTATGGGCAAATCCAACAATTCACAGCCGATGCCGCCCATGAGTTGCGGACGCCCTTAGCGGCAATCCAAGCAACCGTTGAATCGACGTTGAGAATGAATCAACTCAGCGAACTAGAGGCGCGGGATACTCTAAAAACCATTGAACGGCAAAATTACCGCCTATCTGAATTGGTTCGGGATTTATTGCTACTCTCCCGTATGGATCGGCAGGCTTTGTCAATTAAATATCGTCCCGCCTGTCTCAACGATCTTGTCAGCGACGTTGCAGAAGAATTGTCAGCACTAGCGATCGCTGCCGATTTGACGCTTTCTATAGATATTCGCACGCCAGAACCTTTGCACGTCAACGGCGACGAAGAACAGCTGTATCGCCTGATTTTTAACTTAGTGGTGAATGCAATTCAATACACGCCTCCTGGGGGTCAGGTGGCGGTGATTTTAGAGAGCAGCACCCAAGCACTAATTTATATAAGTGCTTATGTAAAATAAATTACACATAATAAAAAGTAGAATAAGCTAAAACAAAAGTCAAGAAAACAAGAGACTTATGAGATTTATTAGAGATTTAAGCCGAGAAACTCA
>NZ_JAMPKD010000026.1:0-95692 GCF_039961915.1 Trichocoleus sp. DQ-A2 | reverse complement strand
TGAGTTTCTCGGCTTAAATCTCTAATAAATCTCATAAGTCTCTTGTTTTCTTGACTTTTGTTTTAGCTTATTCTACTTTTTATTATGTGTAATTTATTTTACATAAGCACTTAAATAAGTTTTATATTAAATAACTAATTTTACTGATAAAAAATAATTTTAATCTACTAATAAAATTTGCAATTTAATTTTAATCCTATATTTTTATAAGTAAACTCAACATTAATTTAAAAGTTGATAATTGTATTACGGTAAAGTCATGAGTAGTTTAAAATCATAGTTGCACAAAATCATATTCTAATACTTATAATCGAAGATAGGGTTAAGTTAATTTCTGAGTATTAGTAAGCCTAAATTGTTAATTAAAAGTTCATTGCCTTATTCTTGTGAAAGAAATGCTTAAGAATACTCAAGTTAAGTGCTAAGCAATTATGATTAGTAGAGAGACTTAGCGATGACAGAATATTACTATCGTAATATTCAATTTTATAGTTGGTCGGTTACTGTAGTTACAAATATTATTCCGGTAAGTAATAGAGCTATTCCTAAGCTTGCATCTTTTGTGAGAGGATTTGCTTTTATACTAAATTAATGCATCTGTGAGTATGAAGGAAGCGATCGCTCGTGAATTTAGGAAAACTCCTGCAAGCGCATCAACCCTTAAGCTTAATTCTCACAGAACAAGTACGTGATGGAAGAGGAAATTTTTAACCAACAGATTGAGGCGGCACAACAGCGCCTGCACGAGCTGTGGCAGCGTACTAGGGAATCCTCATCCCTTCCGCATCCGCAGGAAACACTGACAATGGAGGCTTTGCAGGAACTCTCCACGGTTTTGGAAGAATTGCAGGTGGCTACAGAGGAGTTGCAGCAACGCAACGAACAACTTGCGATCGCCTGCGAGACTGTAAAAGCAGAACGCCAGCGCTACCAAGAGCTATTTGAGTTTGCCCCAGACGGGTACATCGTGACGAATACCTCTGGAATCGTTCAGGAGGCTAACCGCACGGCGGCGTCTTTGCTGAACCGAACCCAAAATTCTCTAATCGGCAAACCGATGGCGATTTTTGTGGCTAAGGAAGATCGCAAAACCTTTAGGGATATATTGACCGAATTGAATCACTTCCCGCAGTTGCACGACTGGGAAGTGCGCGTACAACCCTCAAAAGGTCAGTCGTTCCCAGCTGCACTGAACGTGGCTGCGATACGCGATCGCTGCGGCAATTTAATCGGTTTGCGCTGGCTAGTACGTGACATCACCGAACGCCACAAACAGGCGGAACAAACCCGAAAAGCACTAGAACAAGAAAAAGAACTTAGCAATCTCAAATCTCGCTTCATCAGGGCTGCATCTCATGAATTCCGCACGCCACTGACAATTATCTCTATGTCTGCTGAATTACTGGAACGCTACAAACACAAATTATCTGACGTACAAAAAGACTCGCATTTCCAGAAAATAAGAGCCGCTAGCAAACAAATGGCTCGGTTGTTAAACGACATCCTCCTTCTTGATAAAACAGAGGCTGGTAAGTTAGAGATTAATCCCATACCGCTAGATTTAGTAGAGTTTAGCCGCGAGTTGGTGGAAGAATTGCAACTTAGCATAGGCTCCCAACACGCGATTACTTTTATTCATCAAGGGCAGTGTGCTAACGCCTACCTGGATAAAAAGCTGCTGCGACAAATTATTGACCATTTGCTTTCAAATGCAATTAAATATTCTCCTAGAGGTGGCAAAGTTCATTTTGAACTTATCTGTCAGGATCGTGAGGCAATCTTCCAAATTCAGGACGAGGGAATAGGAATCCCAAAAGAGGACCAACGACGCTTGTTTGAGCGATTCCATCGAGGAACGAATGTCGGCACAATCTCTGGTACAGGGCTGGGATTGACAATCGTTAAAGAGTGTGTTGATTTACACGATGGTGCGATCGCTGTCGAAAGTGAAGTTGGCAGCGGCACGACTTTTACTGTTAAGTTGCCGCTCAATCACCTGAATCAAAACCGATAAGTAAAGATTATTTGATGTGCTTCATCATCGATTTTTTATCCTATTAGCTTAATTAGTGTTTCCAGGTAGCTCTGGAGGCTCGTTTGGTGAAGACTGAGCCGTCGTATCAATTGTTTTTATCGTCTCATTTGGTTGAGAAGTGTCTTGTCGCTGCGTCGCCTCAGAAAACTTTTCTTTAGCAATCCCAGTCACCGTTTCAGTTGTGTCTTTGACTTGCTCAGCAATATTTTGAGCGCTGCGCTTTAGCGCTTCTAAATCATCCTGAGTTTTCTTATAGTCTTCTCTCAGTAACTCTGCGGCTTGACTCATTTTTTGATTAAGTCCCTGGGTGTACTGTTGCGGAGTTTGGACGATGGCATCCGCGACAAGCGCTCGTTTACTACCCGTGCTAGAAATAGCTTCTACCGGGAGCAAATAAACACCATTCAAAACACCGCGCCAACCACTAGAAACAAATAAGTAATTAACAACAGCGCCGGTTTTAGGATTGAAGAGATAGTCTATAATTTTGCCAGCTTTGTTGCCAGCGTCAGTCCACACCTCATGTCCAATTAAAGAAATTTTCTGAATTGGTGTTTCGGGTTCAATAACTTCTGGAGTGTTGTTGACGATAATACTATCGGTGCCAATCGTAGTAATTTGCTCCCACCTAAACACCTGTTTCAGACTACCCAAAAATCCTGACTTGCAGCTAAACCCTACGACTTGGTGAGATTGAGAATTTAGCCACAATTGCTCTACCCGACCGACTTCTTCTGCTGTACTGCGATCGAGTACCAGCCGATTGAGTAAGTCACTTTGTCTAATTATCTGTGGTTGCGCGTTCATGACCAAAATCCTTAGAGATTAATCCAGTTGGCAATCTATGCTGCTTTAGATTAACAAGAGTCGGGAAGCGATCGCCTCAAACTTAGCTTTCTTGTAAACGTTTCCTAATCAAAGTGTGAGTTGAGATTAAGCCCAGAAAACCAACCTAATAAAGCAAAAGTTGGGTTTCGCTGACGCTCCACCCAACCTAAGATAATTCTTAACTAAGATCATTCTCAACTGAACGAGATTGTCACCAGAGCGATCGCTCTTTACGCTCTTCAGTGACCCAGCTAGTTTTCCTGTGCCCCGACGGTCTCTACAGCCCTATCTCGCGGCAGCAGGCGGCAACGCTAAGCGTGGTGATGTCGGGGGATAAGTGCGTGGCGTGTGACCGTTCTGGGAGGCTTTTGGGGGCGCATCCTGAAGTAAAACGTCCCGAATCAACCGCGCCGCCACTCGCTGCACCAAACCCCCGGCAATTTTTTGACCCATGCGCTGAGTTTCTGGCTTCATCAGCAATTGGGGAATCACGGGTAGCAGTTGCATCGCGTCAAATCCGCTCGTTTCCTGGAGAATATCCCAGATCCGTTTAATATGCTCCAGACTGGCGGGCGTTTCTGCCGACGGCGGTGCCTCATTCACTGTCATCCCCACCCGTTCGCGTAGCGAATACGTGACATTTTGGAAGGTGCGGCGTCCCAGCGAATCGATACCCTTCACAATTTCATCCGTTAGGTGTTCCCGGATAAATGCACCCCGCTCTGAGAACAGAAAATCTAGAGTCTGGTTCAATACCTGAGTCAGGTCATAATCGTCACTGAAACGGGCATTTTTTAACAGATTTTCCAGACGATTCCAGCGGAAACTGCCGTCTTTGAACAGGAGGTCGCGCAGAGATGCCCGCAATTCCGGGGAAGGGTCTGTCAAGAGGCGCTTGGCAACGTAGGGATACGCTTTACTGAGAACTTTAAAATTGGGATCGACATTAATCGCAATCCCCTCTAACGTGACCAGAGACCGGATAATCAGCGCGTAGTAGGCTGGAACGCGGAAGGGATACTCATACATCAACGCCGACATATCATCGGTGATGCTCTTAAAGTTCATCTCCGCGACACTAGCTCCCAGCGCGTTGCTGAAGACCTTGGAAAGGGCTGGGATAATTGGGGTCAGGTCAGTATCAGGGGTTAAAAACTCTAGATTCACGTAGTCGCGGGCTAAGCCTTCAAAGTCCCGGTTGACCATGTGAACCACGGCTTCAATTAAGCCATACCGCTGATAAGGTTTGACATCGCTCATCATGCCGAAGTCCAGATAAGCAAGTTGACCATCAGTCGTCGCTAACAAGTTACCTGGATGGGGGTCAGCGTGGAAAAAGCCATGTTCTAGCAATTGCCGCAACGAACACTGAACGCCAACCTCGATTAAATGAACGGCATCAATTCCCTGAGCGCGGAGTGCCTCTGGCTGGGTCAATTTGGTGCCGTTAATCCACTCCATTGTCAGGACGCGACGCTGGGTGTATTCCCAGTAAATCTTGGGAATGTAAATATCTTGTAAGTGACCGTATAGAGAGGCAAAGCGCTCGGCGTTGTGACCCTCTTGGGTATAGTCCATCTCTTCATAGATGCGGGTGCCAAATTCATCCATGATGGAGACGAGGTCGCTCCGCACCTGTTTGAGATTTCTCTGTGCCCACCCGGCAAGGGTACGGAGGATGTAAATATCTAGGGCAATGTTTTCTCTTAAGCCGGGACGCTGCACCTTCACCGCAACAGTTTCGCCAGTCTTGAGCTTGCCTTTGTAGACTTGTCCCAAGGAGGCAGCGGCTACCGGGGTGGGGGAGAGTTCGGCGTAAATTTGTTCGGGGCGATCGCCTAATTCTTCCTCAATAAACCGATAAGCTAATTCATTGGGAAAAGGTGGCAGTTGGTCTTGCAGGTGACTTAGTTCGTCTAAATAAGTCGTCGGAACTAAGTCTGGTCGGGTCGAGAGCGCTTGCCCCACCTTAATATAGGCGGGTCCCAGTCTCGTGATGATTGTCCGCAATCGAATTGCCCGTTTCCGCTCGTTCTTGGGAACGCTACCTGTTTGCTTGTCCCACCACAAACTCAGTCCAAAGCGGAGTATCGGCACCAGAATATTGAACAATCGCCCCCAAACTTGGAATGGACGCCTCCGGTAGTAATCGGTAATGGCGACGGGGTCGTAGCGCAGTTCTTCTGCTTGGATATAGGCGGTTTGGGCATCTACGGCTGCTGGATATTGCTCTGCTGTCGGCGTCAGCTCATACTCCACCACGACCGCCTCTCCTGGCGCGGCGGACGCTGTCTGGGCAGGTTTCATCACACCTGTTGTAGAAATGCGATCGCTTGCGTCTGTCCGATGTGACATAGGGGAGACTCTTTTAACATTCATAAGCTTGGGAACCGACTCAGAGCAACTCTGTTAAGTATTGTAACAATAAGTAGGGGAAGCGCCAGGACAAGGTATTCCGGCTCTAGCTGGGGACAATGCCAGTTCGGTCAATTTCCCGCTACCCTGAAAAAGTTTCGGGACTTAAAACTAAACACTAAACTAAGTTTGGTAGCCCAGTACCTTTTTTAAATAACTCGCACAGCATCAAATGCTTCGCACTTGCCATTGTTCATTGGGTTGCCACTGCCTGCCCTCTTCCCTCAAGGTGAATTTTGCTCCATGCTCCTGTCCCTACGGATTGAAAACTTTGCCTTGATTGACCATCTGGAGCTGGAATTTGGCTCTGGATTGAATGTTCTGACCGGCGAAACCGGCGCGGGAAAGTCGATTATCCTGGATGCGATTGACGCCGCCTTGGGCGGAAAAGTCAGCAAATGGTCGATTCGCACGGGTAGCGATCGCGCTTTGGTGGAAGCCACCTTCAAGGTTGACCGAGTTGTGACCGAGTGGCTCTCCGAACAAGAGATCGAGCTGCTGGATGATACAGCCGTGGTTTGTTGTCGGGAGATTGCCTGTCTGCAAGGAAGCCTCCGCAGCCGCTCTCGCGTCAATGGCGTTCTGGTCAATCGGCAATTAATGGATCGCCTGCGCGATCGCTTAGTAGAAATTACTGCCCAAGGTCAAACCGTGCAACTCGTGGCACCCGCGCTTCAGCGAGAGTTACTGGATGTTTATGGCGGCGAGGCGGTGCTACAGCAACGCTCAGTCGTTCAAGCTGCCTATCTCGACTGCCAACAAGCACGAGATCGCCTAGACAAACGCCGTCAGTCCGAGCAGCAACGCTTGCAACGGCTCGATTTGCTACAGTATCAAGCCCAAGAATTAACTGCCGCTAATTTGAGCGAACCGGATGAGCCAGAACAGCTCGAACAAGAACGCCAGCGCTTAAGTCATGTGGTGGAGTTACAACAGCTGAGTTATCAGGTGTATCAAGCTCTTTATCAAAATGATGCGGGGGAGTCAGCGGGTGCAGACTTATTAGGTCAAGCTGAAGCCACGCTGATTGATATGGTAACGTATGATGCCACGCTGCAACCCGTTCTGGATATGGTGAGTACGGCTCTGGCGCAAGTGGTGGAAGCCGGACAGCAAATTAATGCTTACGGTGCTTCTTTAGAAGCCGATCCCCAGCGACTGGCGGAAGTAGAAGAGCGCATCCGCACCCTGAAGCAGATTTGCCGCAAGTATGGCCCGACGTTAGGGGAAGCGATCGCCTACAGTCAGAGCATCCAAGCTGAACTCGCTCTCCTCACCGATAGCGGTCACTCTCTCGAAGAACTGGAAAAATTCTATTCTCAATGTCATGAAATCTTGATATCTGCGGCTGACCAGTTGACCGCTTTGCGCGGCGTTGCTGCTAGCGAACTAGAAAACAGACTCGTGGCAGAACTCAAGCCTTTAGCGATGGAAAAGGTGCAGTTTCAAGTCAAAATTGCCCCTTGTCCCCCAACCGCAGCAGGTGCCGACGCGATCGCCTTTTATTTTAGCCCCAACCCAGGCGAACCCCTGCAACCGCTGTCTGCTACTGCCTCTGGGGGGGAAATGAGCCGCTTCCTGCTGGCGCTGAAAGCTTGTTTCTCGCAACTGGAAGCCGCCGGAACCCTAATTTTTGACGAAATCGATGCCGGGGTGTCCGGACGGGTTGCCCAAGCGATCGCTGAGAAACTCCACCAACTTTCTCAGGGACATCAAGTTCTTTGCGTTACTCACCAACCCCTCGTCGCCGCAATGGCTGACCGCCATTTCCGCGTCGATAAACACGTCGTTGAAGGAAGCCAGAAGCCAGATCCCTCCAAGAAGGCTGGGAAAAAGAGCGAAGTCTCAACAACCAACGCCGAAGCAATTCATCCAACCCTCCCCTTAGAGAGAGCAATTCAAGGACTCCGGGAAGAAGACCCGACATCTTACATCCTTCAGGCTTCCGAACGCACGGTTGTCCGCGTCAGCGTGCTTGACAATCACCAGACTCGCCGCCAAGAATTAGCAACACTAGCTGGGGGACATTCTGCCAAAGATGCGATCGCTTTTGCAGAGTCCTTGCTAGCTCAAGCCGCAGTCAAACATAATGGACGCAAGACCAAGAACAACAAATAAATAACCTGCCCTCTATCCAACCCCAAAACAAAGAGTAAACTGTTGAGTAAGTAGTATGGCATTTGCTCACTAGGCACAAAAAGTTTGGCTGTTAAATTTGTAGGATAATTCCACCGCCTCGTACCTCGCTCAAATTCAGGCATCTGAAAAAATCTATGACACCTTCATCTACCAAAATGCATGGTTGGAACGATACAGACAGGGTGATTGATGTTGTTCCCCACGATGAAAATCAAACAGGAAATCAAATTCCCCAAACCCCTACAAATATTCCTACTGGTACGGGTGGTGCATTAGCCACAAAAGAAGGAAGTTTTACGGCACTTCTTGCCCCACTGAATAAGGAAACTTTCAAAGAAGTCGTCACAGGTGTCGAAGAAAAACTTCAGGTAGTCAATCAAACCCTGTCGATGTTGACTGATAGTCAGGGGTTTGATGCCATTCTTCAAGAAATGTTGAATGCCATTACCTTAAAAACCGGAGAATTACTCGGCGCAGATCGCACAACCATCTATTTACTGGATGAAGAAAAGAACCAACTCTGGTCAATTCTTGCTGAAGGCGCAGAGGGGCGACCTTTAGAGTTGCGGATTCCGGCAGATAAAGGCATTGCCGGTGAGGTAGCAACCCATAAAAAAAGTATTAATATTCCCTTTGATTTTTACGAAGATCCGCGCTCTGCGTTCGCCAAAAAGAAAGACCAAGAAAATGGCTATCGCACCTATACGATGTTGACTTTACCTCTGGTAAACGAAGAGGGAAATTTAGTCGCTGTCGTTCAATTAATTAATAAATTAAATTTACCAAATCAGCCAGGAAAGCCGTTAGGGGAAAGAATCGATCTCAATGGTTTTACTTCAAAAGATGAAAGAATTTTTGCAGAATTTGCGCCTTCCATTCGCCTGATTCTAGAAAGTTCCCGCTCTTTTTACATGGCAACGCAGAGACAGCGGGCTTCTGATGCTTTGATGAAGGCGACTCGATCCTTAAGCCAAAGCAATCTCGACTTAGAAGATACCCTGAACCGGGTGATGCATGAAGCCCAGGAGCTGATGAATGCAGATCGTAGCACCCTGTGGCTGTTAGATAGCGATCGCCATGACTTGTGGACAAGAATCCCTCTTTCCGACGGTTCCATGCGAGAACTGCGAGTGCCAGTCGGAAAAGGTTATGTCGGGAAAGTTGCTGAATCCGGCAAACCCCTGAATATCTCCTTTGACCTCTATGCCGATCCAGATTCTGAAGTGTCTAAACAAGTCGATCAGGCAAATGGCTATCGTACTTGTAGCTTATTATGTATGCCAATCTTTAACGCTGACAAAGCGTTGATTGGTGTCACCCAACTTGTAAATAAGAAAAAACAGGGAGAATTTCCCCCTTATAATCCGGAAACTTGGCCCGAACCTCCCGAATGCTGGAAGGCAAGCTTTAATCAAAGTGATGAAGCTTTCATGGAAGCATTTAATATTCAAGCCGGTGTAGCGCTGCAAAATGCCAAATTGTTTGCTACGGTCAAACAGCAAGAACAAATGCAGCGTGATATTCTCCGCAGCCTTTCTAATGGAGTTCTCTCTACTGATAAATCCGGTCAGATTATTGCAGCGAATGAAAGCGCTAAGCGACTCTTAGGATTTAAAAATGAAGACCATATAGAAGGTAGAAAAATTGCCGATCTAATCCGCATCAAAGAAGGTGACTTTTCTAAATGGTTTAAAGCTGCGATAGACGCCGCTGAAGAAAAAAGCCGCCAGCAATACTACCCCGATCAAACTCTGCTCTCTACAGAAGAAGAACAACATAGCGTTCACCTGTCAATTAACTCCATTGCAGATGCCAGCGACAATAACAACGTCTACGGTGCCTTGGTAGTCATGGATGACATCTCTCAGGAGAAACGGCTCAAGAGTACGATGTACCGCTACATGACTCAAGAATTGGCAGAACAGTTAATCAATAGCGGTGATGCCAAACTAGGGGGCGATAAAAAAGAAGTTTCCATCTTGTTCTCAGATATTCGCAGCTACACCACCTTAACTGAAAGTATGAATGCAGAAGACGTGGTGCAGATGCTCAATGAATATTTTGAGTCGATGGTAGACGCTGTTTTTACACACAAAGGCACCCTCGATAAATATATTGGCGATGCCATTATGGCAGTCTTTGGTTCTCCCTTACCCTTGCCGGATCATGCCTGGATGTCGGTACAAACAGCCGTCGAAATGCGTCATCGTTTGACAGAATTTAATGCCTGTCGCCAAGACATCGGATTCCCAACGTTTAAGATTGGGATTGGGATTAATTCCGGTACGGTAATTAGCGGTAATATTGGCTCCAGTAAGCGCATGGAGTTCACCGCAATTGGTGACGAAGTGAATTTGGGATCTCGCTTAGAAGGTGCTAGCAAACAATATGGTTGCGATATTGTAATTAGCGAAAGCACTTATCAGCCTTGCAAGAATCTGATTTGGGCAAGAGAACTTGATTGTATTCGAGTCAAAGGTAAGACTACGCCAGTGAATATCTATGAACTGGTGGGACTGCGGGACGAGAAAATCTCAGATCAAAAGCAAATGACGATCGAGCTTTACCATAAAGGACGCGAGTATTACCTAAATCGCAAGTTTACTCGCGCAATGGGTGAGTTTGGTACCATTCTGGAAGAAATTGACAAAAACGACAAAGCGGCTGCTTTGCACCTGAAACGCTGTCAGTTGTTTCTCCAAGAACCGCCTCCTGATAACTGGGATGGGGTTTTCACGTTGACGGAAAAGTAGGAATGGCTAATGGCTAATCTCAAGCCTCTATTTTTGCGATGAGCTATCAGCAAAATCACCCTGGAATCGGATAAGTGTAACCGTCTTAAATGATTCCTGAAGGCGAGATCCCCGACTTCGAGAGAGAAGTTGGGGATGTGAACCAATGGCATCGTGTTGGTGACTAATTTTAACCAACAAGTATTCGCTACGCTAACACTTCTAGTTTGAGGGAGTGGAAATTAAATTTCAGTTGAACAATTTGAATTAATAAAACTGCCAACAATCTGGCGCAGTTGCTCAGCCTCAAAGGGTTTTGTCAAATATTCAGTTGCACCCGCCAGACGCCCCTGTACTTTATCAAAAACTCCGTCTCGGGCTGTCAGCATGATGATGGGTAGCTCGCTAAATTGCGGTAAACTCCGGACTGTGCGGCAGAGTTCTAAGCCGTCTACCCCTGGCATGGAAACATCCAGTAATAAAATTGAAATCTGCTGGTGGTAAATCACCGATAAGGCATCTACTGCATTATCTGCCACCAAAACTTTGTAGTCTCTTTCTAGGGCACGTTTGATCAGCGTCTGCATGACGCTACTATCATCCACTGCTAGGATAGTCGGTATATCACTCAAAGTTGAAGACATCTTCTTTACCCAGTTTTTAGTATACAAAAACCTACAATCATTGAATTCGGTTCAAAGGCGATTAAAAAGCCCAATCCAAATTATTCTAACGTCAGCCCCAGTAGGTAAGAGAGCATCGCTTTCCTTTGTCAGAATACATCTATCCTGTCCAGCTATTCTTAATTTAAGGCTTTTCTAGTTTCGTTGAGTTTTTTAGGACTCCTTATTAATAAATGTTTGTTCAATGTTTGTCTATCTCAAAATGCTTTACAAAAATTGAATTTTATTAAAATAAACATTCTACTATATGCACTATAGCTTGAGGATTATTGCTCAGTGAATAGAAGAATTACGGGAATATAGTTAAATAATTGTAACAAGAAAACAAACTGAAGCTGCATTTGTTTTGTAAAGATAAAAATACTAAAAGAGCGGATGGGGTGTTTGTTAATCAAAAAATATCAGTCTGTGATAGAAATATATCCTCGACGGGAATCCTAGATAGAGAAGGTTCTGCCAAGTTGCTCTAGAAAGGCTTCGTTAGCAGGCTGCAAGCAGAAGCGCGATCGCATTTCTGCTTGCAGCCAAAAACCTAGCTTTCCCTAAAGACGGATGGTGGCTTGGCAATTGCGGTGAAGAGGGTATTGCCTACCTAAACTTTACGCGGTTGTTTCTTTTAGTCTGTGGCTGGCATCAACTAACCTAACTTAAGCGATGCAGTATCAAAGATTAAGTTCAGTAACTAAATAAGGGAACATCTACATCATATAACTTTCAATAAAGCTTCTCATAGAGGCAAAGGGAAAGTAAGTCTCAAAGACTGCCTTCATCATCCGGTTTTAATAAAAGTAAACATTTATACAGCCAGCTCCTAAAAAGTGCAGCATTCGCAGAAAAGGGCGCTTAACATGAACGCAAGAATACCTGGAAACGGAGCAATCCCGCTCGATGCTCTGCGATGGTGTCCGCTACTCGACTCTATCCCCGATCGCATCAGCGTTACGGCTCCTCCGGAGCTAGCGTATCTTCAAATATCTGTAGCTGCTTTCGACGATCTGACTCGTTTAGCGGCCTATATTTGCCAGACGAAGATGGCTTTGCTCAGCTTTATGGATGGTAAACAACATTGGCTTCAGTCAAAATGGGGCATTTCCACTCTAGATACTGACCCCTATGTTGCTTTCTGCACTTATGCGATCCTGCAACCAGAAATCTGCGAATGCGAGTTGATGCTCGTTCGGGATACCCTGTCTGATAAACGGTTTGCTAGCCATGCCTTAGTGAAATCCGACCCAAAACTCCGATTTTATGCGGGTGTGCCCTTAATCACATCTGAGGGCGTAATGGTAGGGGTGCTATCTGCGCTCGATGATGTGCCGCGAGATTTAAGCCGGGAACAGCAGGAAGCACTGGGGACATTAGGAAGGCAAGCGATCGCTCACTTACAACTGGGAAAAAACTTAACAAACCTCGAACAAATTATCATCAATCAACAGCAAACTGAAGCAGCACTTCAGGAGAAAGAAACCCGATTTCAGTTGGGACGAGCAGCTTCTGGCACTAACATTGAGGATTTTAATCTTTTGACAGGTGAAGGAATCGCTCCAACAGGATCTGATAATTTAGAGGGGCTATTGGGTTTAGTTCCGGGCACTGACGCAACTCAGGAATGCTTCCTAAAATGGGTTCATCCTGAAGATCGGGAACTTGTCGCTGGGGCGATCGCTGACTCTATTCAGGGTAAAACAGACCACGAGATTGAATTCCGCATTGTCTGTCCTGATGGCAGTATCCGCTGGCTAGCGGGAAAAGGCAAAGTTCTTTACAGCGAAACGGCAACAACGGTTCGCACGATCGGCACAGTTATGGATATCACCAAACGTCAGCAAACTGAAGATGCCTTGCGTCGAGCCGCCGCAGAAAATCTGAAACTGGCACAAGCTGTAAAGTCAGTTTCAGATGGAGTTGTCATCGTCGATCCCCATCAACTAGATTGCCCGATTGTTTACGCGAACCCAGCTTTCACCCGAATTACTGGGTATCAGCCAGAGGAAGCGATTGGTCGTAACTGCCGGTTTTTGCAAGGTGCCGATACCGATCCAGAAGCGATCGCAAAAATTAGGAATGCGATCGCTCAAGCGAGAGAAGTTAAAGTCACGCTGCTAAACTATCGCAAAGATGGTCAACCTTTCTGGAACCAATTAAAAATTTCGCCCGTGTTCTCAGATAATGGCGATTTACTTTACTTGGTTGGCATTCAGACAGACATCACGCTCTCCAAGCGAGCCGAGACAGCGCTTCTGAAGAGCAAAACTCGTCTTCAGTTGCTTAACAGCATCTCGACTAAAACCCGATCTGGTTTGTCGATAGAGCAAATAATTGAGCGCACGCTCAAACAAATTAGCGAATATTTCCCTTATCTGCGAATAGCTTACTCAACGATTAATCACCAAGGTATCTTGACAGTAATTTCCTCCATCGAGCCGCTAGGAATGCCGAAACTCTCAGGAGCGGTGGTTGACCTCACTGCGGCTCCGGAATATCTCAATGCCTTGCAGATGGGCGAATCATTCATCTGTAACGATGTTACCCAAGACTTCCGGCTAGCACCTCTCACTGATGTCCTGCTGGCAGTCCAAACTCAGTCTATGCTTGACGTACCGTTTCCGTATTCCGACCAGTTAGTAGGCTTGCTGTGCTTTGACTCGCCGCAACCATACAAATGGAGCGAACATGAGCTAGCCACCTTAACTGATATTGCCGGATACTTGATGATTACCATCAAAGACGCTCATGCACAACAAGAGCGTCAGCGAGCTGAATTTGCACTGTCTGAATCCCTCAAAGAAGTGGCAGACATCAAGTTTGCACTCGCTCAATCTTCAATCGTGGCAGTCACTGACTCGATCGGAAAGATTAACTATGTAAACGATAAATTCTGCGAAATTTCTCAATACTCCAAAGAGGAACTGCTCGGACAAAATCACCGCATCATCAATTCTGACTATCACCCCAAGGAATTTTTTCAGCAGATGTGGGCAACCATCAGTAGTTGCAGCGTCTGGCATGGCGAAATCAGAAATCGAGCCAAAGACGGAACTTGTTACTGGGTAGATACCACCATTGTGCCCGTCTTAAATTCCGATGGAAAACCCGTTGAATATGTAGCAATCTGTCAAGACATCACTGAGCGCAAAAGGGCAGAAGAATTACGACGGCAGAGCGAACAGCGCTTTCGCGCTTTAGCTGAAGTGATTCCGCAACAGGTATGGACGGCACAGCCAGATGGCGCACTCGATTATGTGAACCAGCGCGTTCTAGAATATTTCAAACGCACCTTCGAGGAAATGGTGGGCTGGGGATGGCAAGATGTGCTGCATCCGGAGGATGTGCCGGGGTGTATTGCCCGCTGGAGTCATTCTCTCTTTACGGGAGAGCCTTACGAAGTTGAATTTCGCCTGCTGAATTCGGCTGAGGGAAACTATCGCTGGCACTTGGGACGGGCGGTACCCGTGCATGATAACGAAGGCAGGATCGTCAGTTGGTTTGGGACGAACACGGATATCGACGAGCGCAAGCGGCAAGAGGAGGAGCGCATCCAGCTTTTGGCGAGGGAACAGGCGGCACGCGAGGCGGCTGTCAACAGCGAGAACCGCACTCGGAACATTTTGGAAAGTATTACCGATGCTTTCTTTACTTTAGATACCGAGTGGCGATTCACCTATTTGAACTCGCGGGCAGAGCAGCTTTTGTTTAGAAGCAAAGATGAGTTGATTAATCAGTGTATTTGGGATGAGTTTCCAGAAGCAGTCACTTCTAATTTTTATCAGGAGTACCAGCGGGCAGTTGCCAATCAAGTAACGGTTCACTTTGAGGTGTTCTACGAGCCGCTGGAGTCGTGGTTTGAAGTGCGGGGCTATCCCTATCAAGATGGTCTATCGGTTTATTTCCGGGATGTTACAGGTCGCAAACAGTCAGAAGCAGCACTGATGGAGCGATCGCGCCTCTCGACCCTAGAAGCAGAAATCGGTACTGCCTTGGGTGCATCTGGCTCTTTAGCGGAAAGCCTCAATCACTGTACGGAAGCAATGGTGCAGCATCTTGATGCAACTTTTGCTTGTATCTGGACATTTAACCAAAAACTTAACCGTTTGGAATTGCAAGCAACGACAAGGGTTGATCGAGAGAGCGAATTGTATTGGCAAGATTTGTTGGCTCAGCGTCACCAGGTTCTAGACGGTACCCTCGTCGGGTTCGTCGCTCAAACTCGTCAACCCTACCTGACTCAGGATAGTAATTATCGGTCTGGGGGCGGGTTGGAAGCCCGCTTGTACGATGATGTTGTCGCTGAAAGCTGTTTGCGAATTCCCGAAAGCTATTTAGCAACCTATCCCCTGATTGTCGAAGAGCGACTGGTGGGCGTCATGGCTGTATGCAGCAGCCAACGTTTTAGCGAAGCCGCTCATCAAGTCTTAGGGTGGGTCGTCAACGCGATCGCGATCGCCATCGATCGGTCTTGGGCGAAAGAAGCCCTCTCAGCACGTCGGGAAGCCTTGCTGTTCCGATTAGCAAGCCAGATTCGAGATTCCCTCGATCTGGATACCATCCTGGGAACCGCCGTCAATGAGATTCGCGGTTTGTTGCAAGTTGACCAATGTCAGTATTTGTGGTGCTGGGCGCAGTCCAATCAGGCGAGTCTGACCGTAACTCACGAAGCGACAACAGACGGGAGTAGACCGAGTTTGCTCTCCGAGTGTCCCCCAGAAAAACTCGATCCCCTAAGCGACAAAATCCGCAAACTTCAGACTTTGCGGGTTGACGATCTGACAAGCGATCGCAGCCTAAATGCCGAGGATGGAGAAATGCAAATCGTACCTCTACTGAGCAATTTGGGCGTTCGTTCGGTGCTGCTGCTACCTTTGAAAACCCACGCCGGTCATTTAGGCGCGATTGTCTGTAGTCATAGCAGTGGATCCCGTCCCTGGCTTGACAGCGAAATTGAGCTACTGCAAGGCGTCGTGGATCAGCTAGCGATCGCCATTGACCAAGCCGAACTCTACGCCCAAAGCCGTGCCGCCGCCCGTGCCGCGCAAACCCAGACGCAACAACTAGAGCAAGCATTGCACAATCTCAAACAAGCTCAATCTCAGCTGATTCAGACCGAAAAAATGTCCAGCTTGGGTCAAATGGTCGCCGGTATCGCCCACGAAATCAACAACCCAGTCAATTTCATCACCGGCAACCTCAGCCACACCAGCGACTACATTCAAGACCTACTCGATCTCGTACACCTCTATCAACAGCACTACACCAATCCCGTTCCCGCAATTCAAGCGCAAGAAGAAGAGATTGATTTAGACTTCATCATTGATGACTTGCCCAAAATGCTATCTTCCATGCAAATGGGCGCTGACCGCATCCGTCAGATTGTCTTGTCACTGCGGAACTTCTCTCGTCTGGATGAAGCTGAAATGAAGCCGGTCGATATCCACGAGGGAATCGACAATAGTTTGCTCATTCTCCATAGCCGTCTGAAACCCAATGGCGCTTACGGCGGGATTCAAGTCTTGAAGGAGTACGGCAATCTTCCCTTAGTCGATTGCTACGCCGGTCAGCTCAATCAAGTGTTCATGAACATTCTCAGCAATGCGATTGATGCCCTCGACAGCCAACCCGAACCAAGGAAAATTACTATCGCCACCGAAATCCGTAATCGTCTAACGGGTAATGAGGAAGAGACTGGAAGCCCTAACACGTCGCTGACGCCAATCACCGAAGATCCATTACCAATGACCAAGAACCAAGTCGTTGTGATTCGGATTCGAGACAATGGCCCAGGAATGCCAGAGAACGTTATCAAGCGTCTGTTTGACCCCTTCTTTACCACCAAGCCAGTCGGCAAGGGAACTGGTTTGGGGCTATCCATTAGCTACCAAATTGTGGTGGAGAAACATGGCGGAATGCTCAAGTGCGTGTCAGAACCAGGACAGGGAGCAGAGTTTTGGATTGAAATTCCTATGATTCCTTGCCTGTAACTACTCAACACAACTAAGCGTTGCCCTTGCCGAGGAATGCATCTGCCGCTAAAGCGATCGCCCTCTTGTATTCAGTAAGCTATTTACTCGTCCTACCAGGGAAGTTTAATGAGAAGGAGATTCCGTGTCATTTCAAAGACAATTTAATGAAGCTCTCATACAGCGTTTTATACAACTCATCGGGACTCATACAGGCTTACAGATTCGTCCGCAAGAGCGAGAAGCTTTATGTGAAAAAATTTGCTTCCGGATGAACGTCATTTCTATCTATCTTCCTGAGGCTTATTACCAATTATTAGAAATCGATACTTATCAAAGTCAGGGCGAATGGCAAGAACTAGCGAATTTGTTAACAATTGGCGAAAGTTACTTTTTTCGAGACAGAGGTCAGTTTTCTTTATTAAGACATCAAATTTTACCGCGATTGATAGCCGCTAAGAAACAAACAAAAACTCTGCGGATTTGGAGCGCGGGATGCTCAACTGGCGAAGAACCTTATTCTCTAGCTATTCTCCTCACCGAACTCATTCCAGATTGGGAAAGCTGGAATCTCTATATTTTAGGAACAGATATCAATCAAGAGTCTATCAATAAAGCAAAACAAGGAGTTTATAGTTCTTGGTCATTTCGATTGTTAGACCAGAAACTACAAAGCTGCTACTTTGAGCCACATGGGACGGAATGGAGAATTAACAACAACATTCAAAACATAGTTAATTTCAAAACTGTCAATTTAGTTAAAACGCCCTTTCCTAATTTATTGTTAGATGTTCAAAATATTGATTTAATTCTTTGTCGAAATGTCTTTGTTTATTTTGATAAACCTGCTATTTCACTTGTTGTCAATAAATTTTACAATACTTTACAACCAGAAGGATATCTTTTGACGGCTCATGCTGAACTTCAGGGGATAGATATCAGCTTATTTCACACGGAGTCGTTTCCCGAATCAACGATCTATCAACGCCCTAAGGAGACGTTTGGAGGGAAGCTTTCAAAGAAGAAAGCAAAAGTTTATTCTGACACTGAAGAACCAATACTTTGCCCATCTTCCCTAGCAGCAAATAAGGTGAAAATAGAACTAGCACACTTAGTTTCTAAAAATTACTCTCTGGTGCCAATAAAAGACAAAATTAGTAACGAAGTCAATGAATGCAAACGCTTATCCAATCTTGAAATCAGCGAGAAATCGGCGAATAATTCAAGCTTTCAGGCATTTCTCTGTGAAGCTAAAACCCTTTTTAAACAGAAGTATTATCCCTCAGCAATTCAAAAAACAGAGCAAGCGATCGCTTTGGCACCCAAAAACTTTGACTCTTACTATCTGATGGCTCAAATATATGCCAACTTAGGTGAATATGACAAGGCAGTTCACTACTGCCAACTAGCACTTAAAATCGATTCTCTTTCTGAAAAACCTTTATACCTACTCGCCCATATTGCGGAAGAACGGGGGGATGTTGAAGAAGCTAAAAGTTTATTAAAAAAAATTATTTACTTAGTGCCTTCATCTATCTCGGCATATCTGGAAATTAGCGGCATTTACGAACTAGAAGGAAATCTTTCTAGAGCTTTAAAAATGCGAACAGTTGCTTTAGAAATTTTAAAAAAATTACCTCAAGAATCGATAGTTGAATCCCAAGAAAAAATGACCGTTGGAGAATTGATCGTACACATCCAAAAAATGTTACAACCACAGTTATAATCTCTATGGAATATAAACAATATATTATTTTCAGCTTGAATGCTTCCCTTTATGGAGTAGAAGCATTTTCAGTACAAGAGATTTTCTTTCTCCCAGAGTTAACGCCAATCGTAGAAGCACCTCCTGAAATGGTAGGAGTGCTTAATCTCCGGGGTGAAATCTTACCAGTTATGGATCTTCATTTTCGCCTGGGGTACGGATTCCCAGAATATCGCCTTACGGATAGTGTAATTGTTCTGGTATGTCAGGGATTTAGATTTGGCATTATTGTCAATGAAGTTCATGACGTGCAGAAGATTTACACTAATGCGATCGCGGCAGATTTTTCCTATAAACGAAAAATCGCGAATCAACCCCATTTTGTTACGGGGATTGCCAATTTAGAGGCAGATATCGTGATGTTACTAAACCCGGAAAAGCTTCTCCAATCTACAGAACAAATTGAAACATTAATTACAGGAAAAACATCGCTAAATCCAGAAACAAAAGCTGATAGTGCCTTTGGTTCTCACAAAGAGAGATGCCTATTTTTCTCCAATAAAACCTCAGAAGAAATAGCGATTTTCCAGGAACGGGCAGAAAATTTAAGGCGACAAGCGGAGAACCAAGATTTTACGGGAAGCCGCCCGATGGCAGTGATTAATTTAAATGGTGAATATTTTGGGGTGGATTTGGGGAACGTGCGCGAATTTACTGATATTCGCAAAGTTACTCCGATTCCTTGTTGCCCAGCTTATATTGTCGGCAATATGAATTTGCGGGGTGAGATTTTGACATTAATCGATATTCGTGGGGTATTAAATTTACCATTGGGTAATTTAGAGAATACAGCAAAGGCGATGGTTGCTTGCATCGACGATCTAGTGGCTGGTTTGATAGTTGATGAGGTATTGGATGTAATGTATTTGCACCTGTCGGAGATGATGCCAGTACCTGCCGCAGCCCGTTCTGTTAAGGAAGAATACCTCCGAGGAACGGTTGCTTACGGCGAAAAGATGATAGCTATTTTAGATCTACCCAAAATCCTGATGCAAGCAGGGTTGATGGTTGATGAAGAAGTGTGATTAGTTGTTAAATTCCATTGCCCAGAAAGCTTTAATGCTGGTTGAGAAAGCAACCCAGGCGGCATCGCTAACATTAGAAGGGGCAGCGATGCTGAGAAGAGCGAAAGCCGCTATCTAACAGGTTGTTGGAGCGCTGAAGGCTCCCAATCAGCAAGCCAAAGACACCGGCGGCATTACTCAACCGATTGGCACTTAAAACCTCAACAAAGCTGCGTTGAGATTCGAGGCAGTCATTTGGTTAATCTGTATGCGGCTGGTTAGCAGCGTGAATAAATATCATTTCTATATTTTAAGTTTTTTAAACTCTTAACACTCCTAGAGCGGAAGAGGGATTAATAATAAGAGCCGTTCTAACACAGAACTAAGTATGTATAGATTTTTAAAAAAATTCCAAAGAGTATTTTCTTGGTGGATTATAGAGATGTTAGGCGCAGGTTTAACTAAGAAATTTTACATTTCCTAAACAATCCTCTCTTTGGCAATTCAATTTTTTAGGAGAACCTGCCCTAAGAAGAATTTATCACCAGTATTTATACTAATCCTCTAGGTATATTAAATTTAAAAACGAAAAGTCAGAAAAAGGGTAAATTAGCTACAGTGTTTTAAGTTACTAACTGTCTCTCACTCCTTGCATCGCCCTGAGCGATCGCTATCCAGCAAGTTATGGTGGCTTGACTGAGGAAACAAAAAAATACTAGTACGAGCAAAATCAAACTTAGCGACAAAATCTAAACAAAGCTGACTTCAATCTTTACCCAATCGTCGAATTTAATAATGCAGGATAAGTCTGATGTTTAAAAGTTTATCTTTACAATCTCGATTAATCGGCTCATTTTTACTAATGGGTCTAATTGTATTAGTGGTTGCTCTCGTAGGTTGGAGCGGAGCTACTCGGCTGGGCGACCATATTAATACACTGGGGAATAATACTTTGCCTAGCGTAACTGGATTGTGGAAAATCAATGAAGGACAGACCCAAATCCAGTCATCGGAACGAGCGCTACTCAATACATTTTTGAAAACCGAAAATCGCCAGTTTGAATTGAATAGAATTAAAAATGCTAAAGCGCAGATTGATGAAGGGTTTAAACAATATGAGTCAGTTTCACAGACTGCCGACGAAAAAAAGCTCTATCAAAAATTTCTTGGGGACTGGAAAAGGTGGCAGCAAGACCATGAAAGATTCCTGGGTATTTATCAACAATTTGCCAAACTGGGCGTCTTAGATCCTGCGAATCGGCTGGCTGAGCTTGTAAGTCAGGAGAGGCAGACTTCACCAGAATTTGCACGGGCAAAAGCGGCGGATGCCCTGCTGGACGAACTTAGCGAACTGGCAGCAAATGAAGAACTAAACTCATTTAACACAGCCACAGAATCGGTGCTAGCAGTTGTGGAATACAACCAGAACTTTGGGGAAGCAGCCCAGAAGGTAGCAGAAACAGATGTGGCTCAAACCTCTTTTTGGGTGTTTGTTGGGATGATTCTTGGCCCCCTGACTGCGATTATTTTTGGTGTTTTCTTCAGCATCACGATTGCTAAGCCGCTCGGTGCCAAAATATCTGGCATTGTCAACACGATTGTCACTTCTTCATCAGAAATCGCTGCCACGGTAGAGCAACAAGAACGCACGGCAGCTCAACAAGCGGCGTCTGTAAATCAAACCACGATCACGATGGATGAGTTGGGTGCTTCATCCCAGCAATCAGCAGAGCAAGCCGAGGCAGCAGCAACTGGATCGCGGCAAGTGCTGTCGCTGACGGAGGGTGGAAGCCAAGCCGTCGGGCGAACTTTGGAGGAAATGGCACTGCTCAAGGATAGAGTGGGAGCGATCGCTTCTCAAATTCTCCGTCTATCCGAGCAAACGAATCAAATCGGTAATATCTCTGGCTTGGTGAGTGACTTAGCCAACCAAACGAATATGCTGGCACTGAATGCAGCCGTTGAAGCTGTTCGAGCAGGCGAACACGGCAAAGGCTTTGCGGTGGTGGCGGCAGAAATTCGCAAACTGGCAGAACAAAGTAAGAAATCTGCCGGAAAGATTAACGTCCTGGTTAGCGATATTCAAAACGCGATCAATGTCACGGTGATGGTGACGGATGAAGGGACGAAAACGGTGGAAGCTGGGGTGAAAACTGCTCAGGGCACAGCACAAGCATTCACCGGCGTGGCTGATGCCATCGAAAATATCGCCATAAACAGTCAACAAATTTCGCTTTCTGCCAAACAACAAGCGATCGCGATTCAACAAGTCGTTGATGCAATGAGCAGCCTTAATGTCGCAGCTAAAGAAAATGCCAGTGGCATTACTCAAACTAAAATCGGCATCCAAAGATTGAATGAAGCGGCTCTGAACCTCAAGTCAGTGGTGTAGCGAATCCTATAGCAATCCGTGCAAAAGTCGTAAAATTATCTGCTCCTTTTTCTCTCTTACTTGGCGTCCTAAGCTTCCCCTTGCTTTGCTAGAGCGTCTAAGCGCTAAGGCACAGGCTCCGCCAACGCGGTTCGTTAACAAAAGAAAATTTCACTATTCAATCAGGATTGCTATATTCGCTTAAAAATATCCCAAAAAATTACGGCTAATTATCTCTAAAACTAAGAATCGAAAGCTAAAAGCTTCTCAGTTAACCATGATGATAGAAGACGACGAACTCCGAGATTTATTCAAAATTGCCAGCGAAGAACATTTGCAGAAACTTGATGATGGGTTGCTGCATTTAGAAAAGTACCCCAACGACGAAGCTCGACTAGAAGAATTATTGCGGGAAGCCCACAGTCTCAAAGGTGATGCTCGAATGCTGGGCGTGCGCGATGTGGAAACTCTCACCCATCAGCTGGAACATATTTTGGGAGGTGTCAAACGTGGCGAGACACAACTGGTATCTGCAATATGCGATCGCCTCTATCAAGGCTTAGATGCCATTCGCAAACTGGTCTGCGAAGCCGTCACCGGGGAACCCACAGGTATCAACACCTTTCTCGTCCTCGCCCACATGATGGGAGCTGAATTTACAACTCCAGCGAATCAGAATAATCAGAATTATTTAGACCAAGAAGGCGTTCAGCCAGAACATGAGGAAGCAGTTCAGCCAGAACATGAGGAAGCAATTGAGCAAGAAACCCTTTCCCCGGATATAACTTCCGAACTGCCCGAAACATCCGCCAACATAGAAGTATTACAGACAACATTTCTCCAAACACCCGCATCCCTCACACCAGTGGAGGTGGGTGTCAAACCTGCCCCTGATGCTCCCAACAGTAAGGACAGTCCACCCAACTTTTCGCACAACGGCTCTCAACACCCAAACTCCCCCCCCGTTGCCCTCGGCGAACCCTACCGCATTGAAACGATTCGCGTCGAAACCCGCAATCTTGATGCATTGCTGACCCAAGCAGGCGAACTCACCGTTACCAAAATCCGCATTGCCCATCGACTCGCTGAAATTGAGGAAATCGTGACGCTATGGGAGGAGTCGAGCCGTCTAAGCGTGCAGAAAACTTCAGCCCTGAGCCTACACAAAGAAAAGATAACAGGTGACAGGCAAGCGGTAAGTTTCACTGCTTCCCCTCAGAACGGGCGGAGAGACCCCATCTCTACAGCGCCGTTGGGGGGACACTCCTACAGTATGAACGGGGGAAGCCAGCCTCTACAGGACTTCGATGAGCGCCTGGGAGTTCTGATCAACCAGTTAAGAGATGCCATCTATGAAGATACCGCCAGACTGGACACCATTGCCGGTGACTTGGAAGAAGGCATTCGCACTCTCCGCCTGTTGCCCCTATCCACCATTTTTCAGTTATTTCCCCGGATGGTACGGGATTTAGCCAGACAGCAAAATAAAGAAGTCAATCTGGTCATTGAAGGCGGCGAAACCAAAGCGGACAAGCGCATCTTGGAAGAAATGAAAGACCCCTTGATGCATATCCTTCGCAACTGCGTCGATCATGGTATTGAGACACCAGCAGAGCGGGAAGCGCAGGGAAAGCCGCGTACCGCTACTATTCAGATCAAAAGCTACCAAACTGCCACAAATATTGCGATCGCCATTAAGGATGATGGGCAAGGATTAGACATCGAAAAGATTAAGCAGACAGCTCTCAAACGCGGACTCTGCCGGGAAGAAGAACTTGCAGCCATGACACCGGCTCAAATTCACTCGTTGATTTTTGCCCCTGGTTTCTCAACGCGGACTTTTGTGACCGAGGTTTCAGGCAGAGGCGTAGGGTTAGACGTGGTTCGCACCAATGTAGAACGTCTCAAAGGCAGCATTGAGGTTGAATCAACACCTGGAAAAGGCTGCACGCTTCGGCTCTGTTTAGGCACGACCCTGGCAACCGCGCCGGTACTGATTGTGGAAGTGAGCGGAAAAGCTTACGCCCTTCCAGTGGAGTTTGTGCAAACAATGCGGTTGATTTCCCAGAATCAAATTTTTACGATTGAAGGCAGAGAAACCATCGTTGTGAATGGACACCCGGTTTCCGTCGCGCGACTGGCAGATTTGCTGGAATTTCCAGTCGCCAGTAGCAACGGACAACGAACGACTTCTACCGATTTAGAACAACTGCCCTGCATTATTTTGAAAGTGGGAGATGACCAACTGGGACTATTCGTTGATGGCTGGGTAGATCAACAGGATGTGGTACTCAAATCTCAAAGTAAATTACTTAAGCGAGTTCGCAATGTAGTTGGCGCAACTATCCTCGGTACCGGGGAAGTTTGCATGATTCTAAATCCTTCAGATTTAATTAAATCTGTGCGAAAACGAAACCCGCTTGGAAAATCGTTTGCACCCATTACAGAAGAGACCAGAAAACCCGTAATCTTGTTGACAGAAGATTCCATTGCCATTCGCACTCAAGAAAAACGCATTCTGGAAGGTGCGGGTTATGAAGTGGTAACAGCAGTGGACGGATTGGACGGTTTCAACAAACTTAAAACTCGTTCTTTTGATGCAGTGATTTCCGATGTGCAAATGCCGAATTTGGACGGTCTGGGTTTTGCTGCAAAGATTCGCCAGAATAAGGAATATAATGAAATTCCAATCATTCTGGTGACATCTCTGGCTTCAGATGAAGATAAACGCAGAGGTGCAGAAGCTGGTGCGAATGCTTACATTACCAAAGGCACTTTTAACCAAGAAATATTATTAGAAACCTTAAGAAGACTTGTGTAGTTAATCGCTAATCGCTAATGGCTTTTGAATAATTAGCAATTAGCAATGAACAAAATGCCAATTCGAGTTTTATTAGTAGACGATTCTGCGATTGCAATGGCAGTGCTGAAACGGATTCTGTCATCCTCACCAGAAATTGAAGTGGTGGGAATGGCTCAAACGGGTCGGGAAGCATTGGCATTGATTCCTTCTTGTTCGCCACAGGTGATTTGCACAGACCTACATATGCCACAGATGGACGGTCTGGAATTTATCTCTGAGGTTATGGCAACTTATCCTCGTCCGATTCTGGTGATTAGCACTTCGGTACAGGAAGAGGATAAGCAAAATGTTTTCCGGCTTTTAGAGGCGGGGGCAGTGGATATTTTTCCCAAGCCTCGTGGTGGTGCGGGATCGGATTATGAGTTAGTAAAACAGGAGTTAATCGGCAAGATTAAAATCCTGTCTGGCGTGAGTGTCTTTACCCAGTATCGGAAGAAGCCAGTTTTGGATTTTAAATTTTCGACGATAAATTCCCCATCTAAAATCCCCCATCAAAAATCCAAAATCGTGGCAATTGGCGCGTCTACTGGAGGGCCGCAAGCTTTATACAACATTCTTATCCATCTGCCAGCGAATTTCCCCCTCCCAGTGATTTGTATTCAACACATCAGCGAGGGGTTTTTGCAGGGAATGGTGGATTGGTTAGGGTTGGAATGTCGTTTGCCCGTCAAAATTGCCCGTGCTGGGGAAATACCAAAAGCGGGAACGATTTATTTTCCACCGGAACGGCTGCATTTAGAATTGGATACTCAAGGCAGATTTTGTCATTCTGCCGCCCCGCCAGTGGGGGGACATCGCCCCTCTGTCACGGTTACTTTTAAGTCGGTGGCGAGTTTCTACGGTCAAGGAGCGGTGGGGATATTGTTGACTGGGATGGGTAGAGACGGTGCGGAAGGGATGGAAGCGATCGCTCGTGCCGGTGGCATTACCATTGCCCAAGATGAGAAAAGCTGTGTGGTGTTTGGAATGCCAAAAGAAGCGATCGCCCTCGGTGCAGCACAGTATGTTTTGCCCGTCACCGAGATCGCGCCCATGTTACTCGCCAAAATCAGGGGTGGCGATTAGTTATTTAATCGGTAATTGGGCGGACAAAAATTTTAAGTGATGAGTTTTGAATTAAAAAACTCATCACTTAAAACTCACTACTTGACAAACGGGGTTAGGTTGTAATCGCCGTTTTCAAACTCCGGCAAAACTCAGCGATCGCATCGAGTCCCTGTTCGGGTGTTCCTTCTGCCAAACGTTTCACCAAGGCACTCCCGACAATTGCAGCATCTGCCCCCCAGTCTTTCACCTGACGGGCGTGTTCTGGCTCGGAGATGCCAAACCCAATGCCAATGGGCTTATCCGTAACGCTTCGGATCTGCTTGAGGATATCTTGCACCCGCGAGTCCAGTCCAGAGCGCATTCCCGTTACGCCAGTGACACTCACCAAGTAAATGAATCCCTGAGACTGACGCGCGATCGCTTCTATTCGCTCTGGAGAACTGGTAGGCGCGACCAATAAAATTACATCAATTCCCATACTGGCAGCAGTTTCCAGCAGGTTGGAAGACTCCTCCAATGGCAAATCTGGCACGACCAATCCCCGCACCCCAGCATTCGCAATCTGCTTGAAGAACGTTTCAATGCCTCGGTTTAGAATCGGGTTGTAGTAGGTAAATAGGACGATAGGCGATCGCACCTCTTTGCTAACCCCGGATACCATCTCTATTACCTGTTCCAAGCGGGTTCCCCGTTGCAAGGCGCGAGTCGCGGCAGCTTGAATCGTAGGTCCATCTGCCAACGGATCTGAATAGGGAACGCCCAGTTCAATCATGTCAGCACCGGCGGCATCAAGAACTTTTAACGCCTTAGCCGTGGTCTCCAGATCCGGATCTCCCGCTGTGATAAAGGGAATTAAGGCACATTCAGAGCGACGCGCGAGAGACTCAAAGCACTCGGAAATTGAAGTCATTTGTCAAAAATCAGTGGTCAGTGGTCAGTGGCACTTCGGGCGTTAGCAATTCACGGATCAGCAGTCAGGGGCAAACAAGAAACTACAGGCTCTTATACGGGCACAGCATTACCGTGCCCCTACACACCTGACCGCTAACGGCTATCAGCTATTTTTTTAATTTGTTTTCCCGTTCGATTTCAGCTTGCAGCTGAGCCAGTTCTTCTGGCGTCAATTCTTCCAGTCGCTTTTGTAAAACGGCTTCTTCATAGTCTTTGAGCTGCTGGTTATAGGTCATCCGTTTCGTTCCGACTCGGAACAGGTAGGTCAGCAGCCAGCCAACCAACCCGCCCACTAGGAAAACTTGACTCCAAATCCCCGCTTCCAGGCTATCTAGCCCAGCCACCAGCAACAGCAAATACACAATTCCACCGGCGGCAAAGACGCCGATGCCAATTCCAATGATGTCAATTCGTCGCATTTAGCGCTTACCCAACGACAAACTTTAACTCTGAACTTGCCGCCGCTTGGGTCGAAAATTCAAAAATGGGCTGAGGAGCAACAAACCTGGGAAGAAAAAGAAAACCAGGAAATACATGAAACTCCGTTCAAAGGAGCTAGCCACATACCAACGCTGTTGCAGGTAGGCATACAGGGCGAAGGGAATCACTACCAGGTAGGCTCCACTCAAAACTAGATACAATATCGCAACCATCATAATTTTTTCTGGCGGTAGAAGAACGAGCGCGAGTACCGGCGTCCCGGCGCGGACATCAACACAAAAAGTCTCCCAACAGAGAACTATCCGTTTAGACACCCGACGAACTGTCCATATTTTACCGTTTGCTGGAATCAGCCGCTTAATTAGTGAGACTACTAAAGGAATAGTTGCATAAAGTCCCCATTTAATGGTGCAATAGACAATGAAGTTAGTTTTGTAGAAGATACGTAACGACACTTCTCCCCATCGGGGGGGCATGGCGGAATGGCAGACGCTACGGACTTAGAAAACTGAGCCTTGATGGAGAAATCTGTCAAGTGACGGCTCTCAAATTCAGGGAAACCTAAATCTGGCAACAGACATGGCAATCCTGAGCCAAGCCAAAGCCAGTGCTTGAAGATTGAGGACTGAGGACTGAGTGAATTTAAAACTCAAAACTCAAAAACCAAACTTCAAAACTCTTTGGAAGGTGCAGAGACTCGACGGGAGCTACCCTAACGTCAAGCCGAGGGTAAAGGGAGAGTCCAATTCTCAAAGTCGTAAAAGACAGTAGCGAAAGCTGCGAGAGAATGAAAATCCGTTGACCGTAAAAGGTCGTGAGGGTTCAAGTCCCTCTGCCCCCATTTCAATTCAAGCCAAAATCAATGCTATCTCCAGATCGGCAATCCGTTGCTGTCTGAGAGATAGCATTATGGTGAGATAGGCATTTTACTGGTATTTTCGCTTATTGCTAGCTCAATACCGTTTATAGCGTTTCTTAAGTTGAGTGGAAGATATCGCGGCTCTACGTTTTAACCGCGCCCATTAAGTAGGGGCTTTTTAATTGCCATGCCCCTACGGATATATTCCACACAACCCTTGAATTGCGATGGTAAAGACCCAGGACAAAATCTTGGCAACCCTAGGGTAATTTTTTAGATTTACCAAGATTTTCCAAAGCAGCAACCAGCTTCACGTTTGGTTGATTCTTTTCATCTGGTTCAAGCGAACGGGCATCTATGAAAGTCTCTCTATCTCTGGATTTCTCTTCAGACTTTCGAGTGACCGATTGCTTACCTGTAACCGTATTTAGCCTTGCCTTAGTTTCTGCCGAGCCAATCCGAATTTGAATTTGGGGGCCGGAGCTGGCGAGGCGAATAATCATCCCATCGACCACCGGCACTTGGTCGATGCGTTTTCCATCGAGATAGGTGCCGTTGGCACCTAAACTAACAACTTCCCAATCGGAACCACTACGCCGAATCTCGACGTGGTGTCGAGAAACAACCGCACTGTAAAGAATGACATCATTCTCGGTTGACCGTCCAATCCGAATTACTACTGATTCGGGTTCAAAAGTCCAATTCTGAACTGGTATAGATTGGATAGGATGCAGCAGGGTCAGGGTAATCACCGATGTTACATATTCTAAAGATTTCCGTCTCTAGGCTTGGGACTCGTAACACTGTCAACTGACGTGACTTCCTCCATTCAATGAATTGAAATGAATCCCCCAATGACTGGAGTCAGACCGCGAATGGGTAGAACGTGGGCAGATGGAATTGTAAACCCTTTTGACCTCGTTCCACCTGGGTTTCGCGTTTTTAGTTCCAAGGCACCCACGGGTGTTACCAATGGCATCGTATCATGAGGGGGTCAAGTCGGTGTATCCCCCGAATTGATTCGCCGGGATTCCCAATTTCTCCCATCACAGGTTTATATAACTGTGGAATTTACATAAACCTGAGTCCGATGCCGAATTGTTTCCCTCAAGCCTATCACTTAAAAAAACAGTCTGCAATTGCCATGACCCCTCACCCCAAGAGGCGATGCAGCAGGCTTTTCAGGCTTTGCGATCGCATCGAACAGCCTCTGGGATTAAGAGAGTTGGAACAAGAAGGTCATCTTGTCGCCTTTGCCTAGGCCAATGCGATCGCCGGTTCTTAAACGGTGCCGATTGCCGCTAGGCAGGGGGTTATGGTTAATGTAGGTGCCATTCGCACTCCCAACGTCTTCTATGTAGAAGGCGTCTCCCTCCACACGGATATCCGCATGAATCCGAGAAACAATCTCGGAATTGGGGAATCCTGAAACATCAATATCAGGTGGAATCTGGTCGTTTGGCTTGCCGATGTGAATCACCGACAGTTGTGCTGGCAATTCAATCATCGTATCCGTTTGGACGTGCAGCAAACGGGCATTCTGCTGCTGTAGCTGCGTTTTTGAGCTACCAGAAGTTGCTGCGGACGAGGGTGGAGTGCTGCTAGAAGCCGCCGGGGGGGTAACGCTTGCTTGCTCCTGTGCGGGTGGCTGACTGACCACTGTAGCTGGAACGGGTGCCACCGGAGCGGGTACATCCGGGCTAGAGCTGGGCATTGATGATTGAGGGCTAGCCACTAAAGGATCGGGTGCCACCAGCGGATCGGGTGCCATTAAGTCCGGTACGCCGGGGAACGGGTCTAGTCCTGTCGATGCCCCTACCTCACCTGGACTGCTCGGTCGCAGGTTAGAACCACACTGACCGCAGAAGGTAGCGTCGGTTTGGACGGGTGCGCCACAGTTGGGACAAGCGGTGGTGGCGGGTAAGGGGGTGTAGCAAGCCTCACACTGGGCTGCTCCATCAGGATTTTGGTGATTGCAATTCGGGCAGACAATCATAAAACCTCCTTGCAGGCTGTATCCCTCCTAGAGATGGGAGTGGAAGGTGGAAATTCAAATATAGTCTGAATGGCGAGGCGTCTTAACTTTTTAGTTTAAGACCGGCTAGTTCAAGACCGGCTTAATTCAAGACCGGCAGCCTCATCAAAAAGCCACCAAAGTTCGCCTTGGGGCTGGATTAACCGACTGGGATAGGTTTGGTCGTCAGCGGTAGGAGCAAAAACCTGAGCGAGAGCAGGTCGTTTACTCGCACCGGCAACCACAAATATGACACACCGAGCATGGTTAATTAGGGGTGCCGTGAAGGTGATCCGGGGTTGCCCATCTTTGTTGCCGACGGTAATCAGGCGATCGCGTACATTCAATGCTTCTGTGTGGGGAAACAGAGAAGCTGTGTGTCCGTCGTCTCCTATCCCTAACAAAATGAGATCGAACGCTGGAAATTCACCGGGTTGAACTTGAAAAAACTCCCTGATATGTTGTTCGTGCTTATCCGCTGCAACAGATGGATCGGCTTCATCGGTTGGCATGGGGTGGATGTTGGCGGCTGGGATATTTACTTTATCCAGCCATGCACTCCGCGCCATCCCTTGGTTACTATCGGGATGGTCTGGCGGCACGTAGCGTTCGTCGCCCCAAAATATGTGAATTTTATCCCAAGGCAGATTTTGGGTCGCGATCGCTTCATACAGCGGCTTGGGGGTGCTGCCACCGGACAAGGCGATAGTACAGAGCGATCGCTGTTCGATTGCGGCGTGAATTTGCTCAACGCACACTTGGAGCGATCGCTCAATCAGCGCCGTTTTATCTGGTAAGACTTCAACGATTTTGTTCATCTATAGGGATGAATTGATGATTTCCAGCTCTACCATACCGAAAATCTTACAGTTTCTTCTTCTTAGTACCCATTAATATATGTGTCTGGAACAATTTATTCGCTGTTCTCACACAGGAAGCGTTAAGTTGGACTAGCCGTAGCACCCGGAAATCCTTATCGTGGTTGATTAATATAGATTACTTTTAGCGCTGGGGGAATCCTTCAAGATGGGACGAATTTTTATTTCAGCCGGTCATGGTGCTGGAGAGCCAGGAGGGCAAGCAGGTGGCACCACAGAGGCTCAAGAGATGATTCTGCTGCGCGACCAGATTGTACCCGAACTGCGATCGCGGGGTTTTGAAGTTCTTTCTGTCCCAGACGATCAGAACTCAACGCAGTCGATTTCCTGGATCAACGCCCGCTCTCGGAGCGGCGACGTGGCGCTAGAAATCCATGCCGATGCCTATTCTAACCCGGCGACTCGTGGCGCTACGGTCTTCTACATTTCCAGCAACGAGGAACGCAAGCAGAATGCCGAACTGCTACTTTTGGCGCTGTTGCGCCGCGTTCCCCAACTGCCCAGCCGGGGAGTCAAGCCAGACACTGCCACTGGCGTTGGACGTTTGAGCTTCTGCCGCGACACTTTTATTCCCTCCCTGCTGATGGAAGTTGGCTATCTCACTAACCCAGATGACCGATTCTTAATTCAGAATCGCCGCCGCGACATCGCGCTAGGAATTGCAGACGGATTGGCATCTTGGAGCCGAGGCGGTACTCCCACCCCCGATCCTGGCACTTCCCCCACCTATCCTTCCATCAATATCAACATTAATAACCAGGTCTATGGGGAGAAGGGTGTTCTCATCAATAGCAACGCCTACATCCCTATTGACCTAGTGGACAGGCTCGCAATTGACTTGACAAATAACACCTCAGTCCGCCGCGTGTCCTACCGAGGTGTCGTCTATGTCAAAGCCATTGAACTTCGACCTTTTAATATCTCGGTTGGTTGGGATAGCGCCACCCGCACCCTGTCTTTGCGCTCCATTTTACCCATCTGTCCCGGTCAACTAGATCGGATTATGGGATATGGAAATACCTCTGAGGTACAGATGATTATGTTCCTCAAAGCCAATAACGAGAACGCCCTCGCCCAGTTTCCCGACTTACCCAAACTTTACCGGGAAGAAGCCACAATTGAGGGCGTCAACTATGACATTGCCTTCTGTCAAATGTGTGTAGAAACCGGCTTTTTGCGCTTTGGGGGTGACATTAAGCCCAGCCAAAATAATTTTGCCGCTTTGGGATCGATCGGCGGAGCTTCTGAGAGTGCGACCTTCCCCAGCGCCAGAATAGGCGTCCGCGCCCATATCCAACACTTGAAAGCTTACGCGAGTTTAGAGCCTTTGGTGCAGGAACTGGTCGATCCGCGCTTTCGCTTTGTGACGCGGGGCGTCGCGCCGCTGATTTCTCAGTTGAGCGGACGGTGGGCAGCAGATCCGCAGTACGGGACTAAGATTGAGGCAACTCTCAGAAGGCTGTATGAGTCAGCGGGATTCTTGTAAGGACTGAGTAGGGGAGAGGGGAGAGGGGAGAGGACTGAGGACTGAGGGCTGAGGACTGAGGGCTGAGGAGGGGAGAGGCTCCAGTTCACAAAAAACCCCTAGATAGGGGCGTGAATGAGGAGCTGAGGGCTGAGGTATTAACAAGGGACAGGTATTAACAAGGTATAAGGGAGAGACAACAGAACTCCAGATTCAACACTTTAGCCTTGGGCGCAATAAGTTAACTTCAACTCTCTTACTGTTTCATATCTCGCGTGCTTCTACTCGCCCTCAAACCTCTCCCCCTTCTCAGTCCTCACCCTTAGCCCTCAGCCCTCAGCCCTCAGTCCTCAGTCCTCAGCCCTCTCCCTCTCATCTGATTAGGCGGTTTTGAAAAAGCGGATAATTTCGCGGACGTGGTCGAGAAATTGCCCATCTGCGCTGAGTTGAGCGATCGCATTTTTCGCTTCTCTGGATAAGCGCTCGTGATCGGCTTGGTTTGTGGCTCGCAGTTCTTCGATTGTGGTATTCACGCGGGCTAATTCTTTGCGAGTTTCATCGCCTGACCGCTGTTGAGTGGCGACAAAAGAATATGGATCTTCAGGATTCATTTGCGCTTCTAATTGCCTGACGGCATACTCTAAATTATCAAAGCGGCTACGCAGTTCCCAAATATCTTGGCGGGGATACTGAAATTCTTGGCGAATCATCGACAACCGGGCGGCTAAATATTCGTAGGTTCGCACGGCGGGACGCAAAGCCGTTAATAGTAAAGCGGCACCGGAACTGACGTATCCAACGGCACTGATGCCGGTTACAGCTAGCGTATAAAGACCGGCAGCAGAGAGAAAATGGAGCGCGATCGCTACCCAAAATGACCGATTTGCGAGCGCTTTGGCATACTTAACTTGTTTCTCATCAATCGCAATTCCCTTTTCGGTTGACAGTGCTGCTTCTGCGATGACTTCTTTCGCGTCAAAGTGGATATTCCACGGAACTGTCACAATCACCAGCAGCCACCAAAAACTCGCCGCACCAATTACCCAATCGATAAAATTACCTGCTGGTACATTTAAGCCTTGCACTACACCAAAAGCGACCAGCACTAAAACCACTAATCCCACGCTGAAACCAATAAAGTTGAAATACATCTCAGTCATCTCTGCCTGAAGGAATTGCCTCAATCGTGGCTGGAGATAGCTGCGGTAATAGAGCGGTTTGTGATAGTTTGGCAACTTTCACATGAGTTGGATTTTTTAACCGCGAAGACGCAAAGAACGCGAAGGAAAGAAAATGAAGGATGAGATTGGTGAATTTGTGAAGTTTCAAGTAAATAAGCGGGACCGATTCGATGCCCTTTGTCGAGTTTTTTATGAGATTAAGAAAGACAAAGATGCAAATTTATGGCGCGATGACAAAGATTGGCTGACCTTTTTTGATGATGAAGCATTATCCCATTTTTGGTGGCCTACTGAAGACGAACGGGTTGAACATTACCGTCGCTGGTTTGCCACTCCTGTGGAACAGAGGTGGACTGACCCTAGCCTAGGAACTCCGTGGGATTTTGAGTCTATGATTTATGCCTTCAAAGATGGTGAGTACCAACTAACTGCCTGTCGGATGATTTCTGCGGATAAAGCTAGGCTTGAATTTTACTCTTACGCCTAGCCCTATGGCAGTACAGGCTGTATGGAAGCGTTAATTGAAGCATTTGGTTTTTTTGTTATTGCAGAAAACGATGGGACCGGATAAACAGAAATTTATTAAATATTGATGGCTCAAAATCAGTTTATTGAATCAACCAAGTGCGCCAAGTCGGTTCAGTGTTTGTGCTAGTAGATTGAGGGATTGCCAGACGCCATGTTTTACCTTCGATTTGGCGTTGCAAGTAGATATCAAAGTGGTTTTGTTGTTGAGTTACCTGATGGTTAGGACGTTGCAGGGTAAAGTTGTAGGTGCCTTGGATGTGGTAGGCAGGTAACTTTTGAATCAACAAAGGTTCCTCGTGAGTCACTCGTATTTGAGCGATTTCAAAGCTAGAGGGTTGCTGGAATAACTGCTGACTCAGCTGCTTTTGGGTTTGGCTGACTTGAAGCGCGATCGCTTTCTGTACCAGTTGACCACCTGGTGCGGGTACACCAATGCCGCAAGCTGTCAGCAGTCCCAGCAAAATCACTGTCAAAATAATTCGCAGCATGGCGTTTAACTTCTCCTCTATTTCCTACGTATCACAACCAGAACGATAGGATAGGCTGTGTGCGTTCTTCGAGTTCTAAATCCATCATGTCAAAAAAGGCCCTAGGGTTAGATGACCAGCTTTACGATTACCTACTTTCTTCATCCTTGCGAGAACCAGAGATTCTTCGCCGTCTGCGGGAAGAAACGGCAAATCATCCCTACGCCAGGATGCAGATTTCCCCAGAACAAGGGCAATTTATGGCGCTGTTGGTTCAGCTAATTGGGGCAAAGAAAACCCTGGAAGTGGGCGTATTTACTGGCTACAGTTCTTTGTGCGTGGCTTTGGCACTTCCCCCAGACGGCAAGATTATTGCTTGCGATGTCAGTGAAGAGTTTACCTCGGTAGCGCGGCGCTATTGGCAGGAAGCTGGGGTGGCGGACAAGATCGATCTGCGAATCGCACCGGCGCTGGAAACACTGGATCGGCTATTGGCACAGGGGGAGGCACAAACGTTTGATTTTGCGTTCATCGATGCTGATAAGAGTAATTATGACGGGTATTATGAGCGATCGCTCCAGCTGGTGCGTCCCGGTGGTTTAATTGCCATCGATAATGTCTTGTGGAGTGGACGAGTTGCCGCTCCTCAAGATCGGGATAACAGTACCCAGAATATCCGAGCTTTGAACGAAAAATTGCACCGCGACGAACGAGTTTCTATCAGTCTCGTCCCCATAGCAGATGGATTGACCTTAGCGGTTAAGCGATAAGGAAATCGAAGATACTTCGCAAAAAGAACGCTTATGACAGATGAGAAACTGACTCCCCAAAATGAGCAAGCTAATCTAGATAACTCTACTCTGAAACCGGAAGAGGACGATAAACCTAAGCTGCTAGTCGAAGGTCAAAACGAAAATATCACCACTCCTCCTCCCGATATTGCAGAAGAACACGCCGCTGTTGCTCGTGCGACTCTAGATTTGACGATGGGAATTGAAGACGATTCATAACCGCCAGAAATAAATTTAGTTGGAGTGAGAGGGAGCGCTCTCTTCCACCAAAAACCCCCAGCATTAGCTAGGGGTTGTGCAATACGTTGAGAATATTTTCCTGGTGTGTTACTCTTTTTGTTTCGCTTTAAAAGCGCTTCCCCAGAAAATCTAGCTGGAAGATAAAAGTCCCCGGATTCCAATGTTTTGCTTTTCTTTAAAACATTGACTTATTGTTCCCGTGGTATCTTGTTTCAATCCATCCCAGCATATCAACTTCACATCCAAAAATTGCAGAGCTACCGCTGAAAGGATCGTAAGCTTCCCACCAGATATTTCCAAAGCGGTCGGACTTCTTCCAAACTTTTATCTCTGGCTCTTGAGTCAAGAATTTAACTAAATGCTGCCAAACACTATTTAGAATAGAAGATACTTTAATCTCCTGAACAGGCTTCTGTTCCTTTTGGGTGTAAATAGTTTCTAATCTTTTTTTATCAAAACAATTCTCAGAAGTTTCCATAATAAATTTCTCCCGCTTCAAAATAGAATAAATTTCAGATTGTGCTGCAAAAAAGTAAGGTAGACAAACTTATTTGCTTGCAGCAGTTATCAATATTGATTCCGCCGCAACTGATGAAGGTTAATTACAGAGTAAAGTTGAAGATTAGAAGTTTACTTCCTCCAGTAGAATCACCTGAATGGGTGATGTGGAACTAGAGAATAACTTGTAAAATCCCGACTAATTCAACCAATAAATCTAGATTGCACAACCTAAATTCGCTGACAAATTCAATGTAACTTTTGGTTATTTGATAGACAAAGCAATATTTGTATAGCTAGTATGAATAAAATTCATATATAAAAAAGAAGAAATGATTTGACTGCGTTTGCGACAATGCATACACCGCTTGCATAACCGCCATGAATGAAATCAATAAAAGCCGGATGAAGCTTTCCCAGATTCGTGCTTTAGTCGCAGTGGCAGACTACGGCAACTTCAGCGAAGCCGCCTTGCAGTTGGAGGTATCGCAGTCAGCAATCAGTCATGCGATCGCAAGTTTTGAAGAAGAATTGGGAGTCGTCTTGCTGGCTCGCGGGCGTTATGGAGCGCGTCTCACCCCAGTTGGAGAGAGGGTTACGGCTCATGCTCGTAAATTGCTACAGCTTTTGGAAGCAATGGAGAAGGAAGCCAATTTAGAAAAAGGCTTACAGGGTGGAAACGTGCGGGTTGCCTGTTTTCGGAGTGTAGCGACTCATATACTCCCGACAGCGATCGCTCGATTTCGCGCTTGCTTCCCGAATATCACCGTAAGCATCGTTGATGGTGATGACTACTCGCGGGTAGGAGACGCTTTACGTGCAGGTTATGCCGATATTGGCTTTATCTACTTACCTGCTGGTAATGAATTTGAAACTTGGGAAATCTTACGAGATGATTACGTTCTCCTACTCCCGCCTACAACTAATTTAAGTAGTGCCAAAGTTACTTGGAAGCAGTTAGCCACATATCCTTTGATTATTAGTTCCGGCATTCCCTGCAATGAGTGGATTCGCAAATACTTGGTAATCGCAGAATACCCGCTCAACATTGCTTATGAAATCAAAGAAGATTCAACTATCGTCAGCATGGTGGAGCAGGGTTTAGGGGCAGCAATTCTCCCTCGTCTGGCTGCCGAACCTGTACCCACTGGGGTGCGCGTGTGCAGCCTGCCAGCACCTCTAGAGCGAGTAATTGGGGTAGCGGTTCTCGCAAATGCCCTTCATACTCCAGCCGTCTATGCATTTCTAGATGCTATCCGGAATACAGGACGCTTTGCGGCTAAAGCAGCGGTTTAATTGAAGTTAAGGAGAGAGCGCGATCGCAAATCACAAAGGCGCTCTTTTTGTTGGAGATACGGTAATCACTGCACTCTCAGCCACCTTACTGCCAAAAAATTTGGTCAAGATGAAAGTAGACTTACATTAAGGATGAACGCTATGTTTCCGTTTTGGGGTAGTACCTGTTGGGGATCTCAACCAGTTTCCGGTAGAGATTATCAGGAACGCAGACTTCGGTTCCTGAAATGGATGCGAAACGATCTAGAGGCAAGATTGGCGGGACTTAACGCTGCGATCGAAACGATTGAGCGCCAGATGGATCGGGAAAATACAACAATTTAGTCTATCTACTGCCGATCGCAAATTATTGCGGCTTCTGACAAAGTGATAGAACTGGGTTAAAAAGTCCTCTCTTGAGAGCGTCTACTTCTGAAGTAGGCGCTATGTTTTTAGGGGTTAAGCATAGCCTCAAACTTTATTAATTAAGCAATCTCCCTTTCTAAAACTACTGGTGTAATAGTGCGATCGCAATTTTCTGTTCAAGGCACTTCCCCACCAAATCGCTACCGAAGGCTAAATAACACTGCGACACCGCCCAAGGCAACTAAAACGCCTAAAATAGCTCGAAAACTGACAACATCACCCATCCAAACCGCTAGAGGCAAGACAAACAAAGGGCTAGTAGAACTTAGGGTTTGGGCAATTCCTGCGGGGGCGAATTTCAGAGAAATTTGTTGCAACCAGATGCCGAGATAGGTGCTGAAAAAAGCGGTTATGGCAATGACTCCTACAATGCGCCAAGACTGCAACGGTTTAAGCCAGCCGTTGACTTGACGCTGTCCCAGCAACTTCCACAGCAGTAGCACCAGAACCCCTGCCCCCAAGCGCACCAAGGTACTCCACAAGGGGCTGATACTCGATTGGATGAGGGCTGTCCGCGAGAGGACGGCACCTGTTGCCTGTGCTACTGCTGCCAGTAAACCCCAACTAATTCCCCGCATCGTCAGATGCTTGCTTTCAGCGGTGGAATTAGGCACTCGTTCCGTCACCACCCAGACGACGCCCAAAATGGTTAATAAAATGCCGCACCAAGCAGCAGCCGTCAGTTGTTCTTGTAAAAAGACTAGCGCTAACACGGCTGTTAAGGGGGGTGCTAGGGTTTCTAATATCAAGGTACGCCTTGCACCCAGGCAGTTGATGGCTGCAAAATAAGCCGTATCTCCCAATCCAATGCCGAGGACACCACTGAGTAGCAGCAATGTTAGTGCAGTGGGGTTGATTTCAGGTAGTAGCTGTCCTTGCAAAAGTAGGGTGAGGACAAGGAACGCGATCGCAATTATCCCTTTAAACAAATTCAGTTCTAGGGGTGGGATTTGCCGTCCCAAGCGGCTGTAAACCAGCGAAGCGATCGCCCATAAAAAGGCGGCACTGAGTGCCGCCAGTTCTCCTTTAAAATTTGTAATCCAATTAAAAAAATTTGTTAAAAATATCATTCCTGTTTTTTGAATCGGTCATTCTGATGTAAATTTTACCGAAGGGCATACTCCTCAGTTCAGGCTGCACACTTCTTCTGGCGGATATTTCTCGCTTATCAAACATTGTATAAATTTACTTAAGCCGGATGCCAAAGATGTTAGCAATGTAACCATACTATTCTTTAACAATTGGTAGGATTCAGCAAGAAAGAGAATTTTGAGGAGACTGCGATGAACTATACCTTTGAAATTTTAGGGGTATCTCCCATTCTTTATTTCTTTAACCATCAACAGGAAATTATTCAAACAGATCCACACAGAGCCGAATACCTAGGAAGTCCTAAATGCACGCTGGATGCTTTTCTGGAATCCGTCGAAGCGGTTCCACCCAAGCGAGGCTGGAATTTAGAAGAGATTCTGCATACGATGGTAGACTTTTGGCTGAATAATTCTGAAAATATCCAATATTGGAATAAGCGTCTTAAGGATGCTGGCAAAGAGAATTTGTTAGTCGCCAGAGTTGCCGATATAAAGGCATTACAGGCGGAGTTTGACTCCTTATTAAGTCAAAATTTTTAATTGATTCAGCATCATCTCACCTAGACGTAGGCGCGAGTCGGTATTACTCGCGCTAACTGCTTGCAGCAATGCCAATAAAGGTTGCATCATTAAGGCATTCAGGAGAAACAGCGAAGAAAGCCTAGACGTTACGCGATCGCACTCTAACATGAGAAACGATTGGGCAGCCGCAAAAATGCTACCCCTCTACTATTTCTGCCTCTACTATTTCTGAAAGAATACAAGTGTACTAAACTAGGTTTTACCTAACTGAATACAAGACCTGCGAGCCGAAGTTTTGGGCACAGCCGTCACAAAGAGTTTTGAAATAAGAGCTTTGCAACACGCCTGCATGAAGTTTGCACTACCGTATCAACATCAAAACTACTTTTGTGGTATCAGTGCCATGATTTGCTCCACAAACAGTTGATGATCGACAACTGGTTTAGAAATGTATTCGTCGGCACCACTTTGCTGGAGGAAATTTTCGCGATCGCCTTCCATCGCATTAGCTGTCACCAGAATAATCGGTAGAGCGGCAGTTTGCGGGTTAGCTTTTAATAGTTGGGTAATTTTTATGCCATCAACCGATTTACCCTGGTAAAAACTGTTTGTTAAGGAAACATCCATCAAAATAATGTCAACCTCCCTAGCTTGGGCAATTTGGATTACTTCTTCTACATTTTCAGTATGTTTCACTTGCAAACCGGCTCGCTTTGTCAGGATTTTAGAGAAAACCCGAACATTAATCGGATCGTCTTCTACAATCAAAACGGTTTTCATCGAATTTTTCCCTTCAACAGCGTTTTTTTCTAGGGTCGTCGTCATTGTTTTTTGTTTCAATACGATTATGAAAATTTCTTTGTCACCTTAAAATTTATCGCTTAATTTGCCATCAATTGCAAGATGCAAATTTTTTATTGCTGTTAATAAATAGGAAATAAAACTTATGATAAAAAAACTGAACCGACCTTCGACCGGACGGTTTGTCCCTACAGGATTACACGCAAAGATGCAACCATCATATTTTGAATACGCCATTAAATATGCCATGAGCGCGATCGCCGGACGTGCCTTACCCAACGTCCGCAACCGTTTAAATCCCAGTTTGTGGGATTAATGCCACGTCCCTCATGTCACTTTGCCAGAGTTGTCGGGGGATGCGAGTCACGCGAACTAAAGAAACCATCCACCAGGATTCCTTAAATAATACAAATGTACTAAACTGGTGGCAACAGAAGAGGGCAAAGGCTGAAAGGTAAAAAGCCACAAGAGCGCCTTCACACTCCAAATGGAAGACATTGAATTTTACAACTCAGGGCGGTCAATGCCCGCCCTACCCTTGGAACATAAAAGTATTATTGTGGCAACAATGCCTTGATTTGATCCACAAACAGTTGATGATCGACAACTGGTTTAGAAATATAGGCATCGGCACCACTCTGTTTGAGGAAATTTTCGCGATCGCCCTCCATCGCATGAGCCGTAACCAGGATAATAGGCAAACTAGCAGTTTGCGGGTCAGCCTTCAACATCTGCGTGATTTTTATGCCATCAACCGACTTACCCTGGTAAACACTATGGGCCAGGGAAACATCCATCAAAATAATGTCAGCCTCACCGGATTGGGCAATTTGCATCACCTCTTCCACGTTTTCGGTATGCTTAACTGCCAAACCGCCCCGCTTGCTCAGAATCTTAGAAAAAACCCGAGCATTAATCGGATCGTCTTCTACAATCAAAACGGTTTTCATCGAGTTTTTCCTTTCAATGGCGCTCTTTGGAAGAGTCGTGGTCATAGCTGCGGTTCCATACTACTGTGAAAGGTTCTTTGTCACGTTGCCATTTGTGACGCGATCGGTCATCAACCTCAAGATGCAAAAAAATTTTACGTTTTCAGGAACTAGGGAATAAAACTCATGGCGAAACAACTGAACCTTTTGGCAACCGGACAGATCATCCCCACGCCTTTACACGCGGAGATGCAACGGTCTTACCTTGAATATGCCATGAGTGTGATCGTCGGGCGTGCATTACCCGATGTCCGCGACGGTTTAAAGCCGGTGCATCGGCGGATTTTGTATGCCATGCACGAACTCGGACTGACGCCAGACCGCCCCTACCGCAAGTGTGCGAGGGTGGTTGGGGATGTTTTGGGCAAATATCACCCACATGGCGACCAGGCGGTTTATGACGCCTTAGTGCGTCTGGTGCAAGAATTTTCCAGCCGCTATCCCCTCCTCGGCGGTCATGGTAACTTTGGCTCGGTGGATAATGACCCACCTGCGGCGATGCGTTACACGGAAACGCGACTGGCTGCAATTAGTCATGAAGCGCTTCTGAGTGAAATTGGCGAAGCCACAGTTGATTTCATCGGCAACTTTGACAATTCCCAACAAGAACCAACCGTACTGCCAGCTCAGCTGCCGGTGTTATTACTCAACGGGTGCGCCGGAATTGCCGTCGGCATGGCAACGAATGTGCCGCCGCACAACTTGGGTGAGGTCGTGGATGGTTTAATTGCCCTAATCGATCAACCCGATCTCCCAGACGGGAAGCTATGGAAGCTAGTTCCGGGGCCAGATTTCCCGACGGGGGGCGAAATTGTCGGGACAGAGGGAATTCGGGAAGCTTACAGCACGGGTCGCGGTAGCATCACCGTGCGGGGAGTCGCCCAGATTGAGGAAATTGCGGCAACTCGGGGACGGCACAAGCGGACGGCAATTGTGGTGACGGAATTGCCTTTTCAGGTGAATAAGGCGGGTTGGATTGAGAAGGTAGCGGAACTGGTCAATCAGGGTCGAATCGAAGGCATCGCGGATCTGCGGGATGAAAGCGATCGCGAAGGAATGCGCGTGGTGGTGGAATTGAAACGAGACACCAATCCTCACCATGTCCTCGATCAACTCTATAGACAAACAGCGCTGTGTACCAATTTTGGCGCGATCCTGTTGGCATTGGTAGATGGGCAGCCGCGTCAGCTCACGTTGCGCCAGCTGTTAGAGGAATTTCTCAAGTTCCGAGAACAGACGCTGACGCGGCAATATACCTACGAATTGGGTGAGGCAGAAAGACGCATTCACATTGTGGAAGGGTTGCTGGCATCTTTAGCCGAGTTGGATGCAGTGATTGAAATTCTCCGGAATGCTGCCGATGGCAGCACCGCCAAGTTAAGGCTACAAGAACGGTTGAATATCAGTGAGGTTCAGGCGGATGCTATTTTGTCAATGCCCTTGCGACGCCTCACTGGCTTGGAACGGCAAAACTTACAAGGTGAGTTTAACGAGTTGTCAGAGAGAATTCATCTGTTGCAACTGTTGCTAAGCGATCGCCGCGAACTCCTGAAAGCCTTGAAAAAAGATTTGCGATCGCTCAAACGCAAATTCACCGATCCGCGCCGTAGCAAGATCCTAACTGAAGCGAAAGAATTAAAGACTCAGCCAACAGAGAAAAAACCCGACTCAAAAGACAAAAGTCACAAGTCAGAAGCCAAATCTACTCAAGCCGCACTCCTGACTCCTGAACACTTAGAAGAAGAGGCAGTTTTGGAGTTTACCCAGCGCGGATATGTCCGGCGCATCCCTAAAAATGGAAATAAATCCGCGTCTGGAAAAGGCGATAGCAGCAGTCGTCCAGATGATTTTATCGTCAAAACTCAGGTGACTAGCACCCAAGCCGAGTTAGTCGTACTCAGCAGCGGCGGCAAAGCTTACCCCGTCAAGGTGGGTGAGATTCCGCCAACCGGGAAGCAATCGCGGGGAACGCCGCTAATCGGCTTGCTGTCCAACTCAGCTCAAACTGCGGCAGAAACGATTGTCTCCAACTTTTTTCTGCCTGAAAATCCGCAAAGTGCCGATCTAATTTTGCTTAGCGAACAGGGGAGAATCAAGCGCCTGCCTCTGGTAGAACTGGCTAACCTTACCAGTCGCGGCATCACGCTCATGAAACTGAAAGAAGACGATCGGTTAAAGTACGTCAATCTGGCTAAAACCGGCGAACAGCTCGTTTTGGCGACTGGGGGCGGACGTTTGCTGCGGCTTCAAGTCAACGACGATCATCTACCCTTGATGGGACGCACGACGATGGGGGTGCAGGCAATGCGGCTGCGGCGTTCCGAGCAACTGGTAGGAGCCTTAACGCTGGGGGATGATGAGAATATTTTAATCGTTTCCCAGTTGGGGTATGCCAAACGCCTGCCGATGAGTACAATCCGACTGGCAAATCTTGGCGACCTTGGCACTCAGGCACTGCATTTTACCAGCAAAACAGATGCTTTGGCAGCGATGGTCGCGGCTCCAGCAAAGTCTCAGATCGTCCTTCTGACAAGCGCCCAGCGAGTGGTGCGAATGCCAGTAAATTCAGTGCAGTTGCGAGGGAAAGATGGAACAGGCGATCGCATCCTGGAATTAAACCCGGACGAAAAAATTATTACTGTCGTCCTTTGTTCGTAGTTCGGCGTTCGGGATTTATTGAGAACGATGAATCCCGAACTCAAAGCCATTAATTCTTTTCCGCCACAAGATTCCCTACTGCTTTGGTTCTCCGATTTTCCTAAGAGTTCTGTGCTGCGAGTAAGTGATTGAAAATAGATTCAGTAGTGGGTATTAATAGCCGTGGCACAAGTTGTTATAGAAAACGTTTACAAAAGCTTTTCCGGTCGTCAAGGGGAAGTCGTCGCAGCGATCGCTCCTGAACCTCTGCTGACGCCAGTCGATGAGGGGTCGCTGGTTGTAGATGACAAACCTTCGTCTCCGTCTGGAGCAACAAATGTCTTGCGACGGATTAACCTGACGGTGCAAGATGGCGAGTTTATGGTGTTGGTAGGCCCTTCAGGCTGTGGCAAAAGTACCCTGTTGCGGCTGATTGCGGGACTGGAAGAATTAACGGGGGGCAATATCCGGGTGGGGGACACTCTCGTGAACGATTTGCCGCCAAAGGAACGAGACATCGCAATGGTGTTTCAAAATTATGCCCTCTATCCCCACATGACGGTGTATGACAACATTGCCTTTGGACTGCGGCGCACGGGGCACAAAGGCGCGGGGAAGCAGGAAAATGGGGGCGCAGAGGAGGGGAATGCTTCACTCAGTCCACAGTCCTCTTTGCCCATCTGGGCGGAAAATCTGTTGGTGGAAATGACGCGATCGCTTCCCAAGCATCTTCGCTACATACCCGAACGCGAGAAAGCGATTAACGAGCAGGTGCGGACAGTGGCTCAATTGTTGCAAATTGAGCCGCTCCTAAACAGGTTGCCAAAACAACTATCGGGGGGGCAAAAGCAGCGAGTCGCATTGGGACGAGCGATCGCTCGCAATCCTCAAGTATTTTTGATGGATGAACCCCTCTCAAACTTAGATGCCAAACTTCGGGCAGAAACTCGCGCCCAAATTGTTAAATTGCAGCGACAGCTTGGCACGACAACCATTTACGTTACTCACGACCAAACAGAAGCGATGACAATGGGCGATCGCATCGCGGTGATGAATCACGGAAAAATCCAGCAAATCGCTGCACCGTTGGAACTTTACAACCAGCCAGCCAACCGTTTTGTCGCCGAATTCATTGGTTCGCCACCGATGAACTTTTTGCCGGTGCAAGTGAAAGCACCTCTCCTCATTACCCATTCTCAATTTCGGCTCACTCTCCCCGATGTTTGGGCGTCAGCACTGCAAAAATACGATGGGCAATCCCTGACTTTAGGCATCCGTCCCGAACACTTGATCGTTGGCGTTCCTGCCCCCAAAAATCTCCAGGTGCGAGTAGATTTGGTGGAAGCACTAGGCAACGAAACTTATTTATCTGCCACTCTCCTAGAGTCAGCGATCGCATATCCCTTACAGGTACGCATTCCACCAGACAAAGCGGTGCGAATTGGCGATCGCTTGTGGTTATCGCTGATGCCAGAGAAAATTCATTTCTTCGATCCACAGACTGGCATCGCAATTCCCTCGCGTTAGTTGGATTTTTGCGATTTAGCAAGACTTTTTTCGACAATAAGCTGTTGGGTACTATTCGCTCATCTACCACTTACCAAAAGAGCATCTTCCCCCGCTATAGGCATAAACTCAGAAAATAATTTTTACCCCTAACAACCGAACTCATTCAATCCAAAATCCAAAATTCACATAACCCCATGACAACTCTCAACGCCCGCAATTTATCTCTAGATGATGTTCATCGTCTTTTAAACTTTCAGGAGCAGTACAATGGTTCTTTCACACCGTTGTTATCTTTAGAACCTCTAACAGAGTTTGAACAGCAAGAACTATTACAAATTTGGGATGACTTTCGCCACTATTTAACAGCAGGAAAAGTGCTGGAAGGACAGGTAAAGCTTCTTAGCGTTGCTCCGTTACTGCGATTAGCTGGCTTTTACCGCTACCCTATCCACATTAGCTTGGAAGAGGGTATCGCAGATATCAATATCACAGATGAAGACACCATCATTACAGGACGGTTGGATATTTTAGCCGTCAAGAAAACTCACCAGACAACAGCTAACGTATCTTTTTGGGTTTTGGTCATTGAAGCTAAAAACAGTCAGGTTGAAGCTTTCACGGGTCTTCCTCAACTCCTTACCTATGCCCATAAAAGTTTAGAACATCAAACATCCGTTTGGGGACTAACGACAAACGGGCTGCGATATCAATTAGTGTATATTCAGCGGGGAAATCCCCCGACTTATCTGCTAATGCCAGAGTTGAACTTGATTGATTCTGAACGTTTAACCCAATTACTACAAGTTCTCAAAGCTATCTGTAAAGTCATAGGCTAGTCAGTAGTTATCTGAGCTATGGCAGCACGATCGCGTATTCTTTCAATTAACTTTAGAAAGCGGCTTCCATCTTTACACTGGCTGTTTTTGTAAGCTTCCTATCACTTCTAATAGTTCGCTAGGTTTGTCAATCAAAAAATCTGGGTGATGTTTAGCTAAAACTTCTTTTGAATTAAAACCCCAACTAACTGAAATTACTTTTATCCGGCTCTTTCTTGCCGCTTCGATATCTCTTGTTTCATCTCCAACATAAACCATCTCATTAATTTGCATATCTTGTTTTTTAGAAAAACTATTAATTACTTTGTGTTTTCCAAAAATCGTTGGGGCTGAATAAATAAAATCAAATAAGTCTATAAAATCATTCTGCTTCAAAAAAATCGAAACATTTTCCTTGGAATTAGATGTTATAATCCCTAATCGGTACCCCAGATTTTTCAACTCTGTAAAAGTTTCTTTAATACCTGGAAAAGGTTTTAAATCTTGAACCTGATTATGTAATCTTGTTCTAACTTTCCTCAGTAGAAAGGGTAACTTAAAGATAGAAACCCCAGAAAATTTAATAATTTGGCTAGAACTTAAATTTTTAATCTTTTCGATATCTTCTAGACTGACTGGCTGATGCCCGAATTCTACGGCTAAACGATTAGTAATATTCACGACGGCATCAAGGCTATCAGCGATTGTGCCATCGAAATCAAAGATTATGACTTTTACGGTCATTGTTTTGGGTATATCTCAACTTGGGATAAATTTTGTCAAGTGTAGTGCCTACTTGTTCGTCCGATTTCAGGCGTCGGGTGATGCTTTTGCTTCCAAATTTGCCCTAGCATTACGCCGCAACATCTCCGGTTTTATCCGCCGCAGCGCTGAGGCGGGAAACCGACGATCCCACTCTTCATCGGAAATTTCCGCTAATTCGGTTAGAAGGGGAGCTACATTTCCAGAATACGGCTGAAACTCTTCAACATCCGTAGGCTGAGCAAAACGCTGATTCCACGGACAAACATCTTGGCAGATATCGCAACCTGCAACCCAGCCTTGCAGAGGAGATGCAGTCGCTGACGCTTTGTTCCGCTTTGCTAACGGCATCGCTTCGCTTAGCGCATCTGGTAATTTTTCTGCCCGATTCTCAATTGTGTGGTAAGCGATGCACCGATTGGCGTCTACAACAAAGGGCTGGGTAATTGCACCCGTGGGACAAGCATCTATACAACGAGTGCAAGTGCCACAGTGTTCAGTATGGGGCAAGTCAGGCGTTAAGTCGAGGTTGGTCAAGACTTCCCCTAAAAATACCCAAGAACCATACTCGCGCGTAATCAAATTTCCATTCTTGGCAATCCAGCCAATTCCAGCTTGCTGTGCCCAAACTTTATCTTGCACGGGGCCAGTATCAGCATAGTAACGCGCAGAGATGCCCTCGCCCTGCTCTTGCAGCCAAGCGGTGAGTGCTTTCAGCTTTTTATGCAGGATCTTGTGATAATCCCGTCCCCAGCCATAGCGGGAGATTTTGGCGTATTCCTTACCTTCGGGACGCTGGTGAGGCGTGTAATAGTTGAGGGTAACACAAATCAGCGATCGTACTTCTGGCATGACTAGATGGATATCTTGCCGCTTAGGATTCGCCATCCATTCCATGTCCGCCTGATAGCCTTGTGCCAGCCATGCCTGCAACCGCTGTACTTTCACTTCTGCCCCATCTACAGCCGCGATTCCTGCCTTGTGGAATCCCAACTCAAAGGCTTTTTGCTTCACTTCGCGACTACTGATGGGTACTTTCACAAGGTTTGATGGCGATCGCATCTGACTCGAATCATTATAGTTTCTCGGATTTCGGTTTTGCACCTAGCGGTTGAAACCGCAGCAACACAGATGCAAAAGCAGGAAAGTTCTGAACAATCCCTCCAGAAGCGCAGGTGCGAACCTGCTGTTTTGTTTAATACTGATCGGTGTGGTTTGTAGGAAATGCCATGACACCAGCTGACGATCTAGTTTTAACTTCCAAATCTGAATCCACCACCGAGCTGACAATTGCAGGAATAACAGAGCCTGTCATGCTGCGCTATTTTGAAACGATGAATGCAGGCGACTTTGAGGCAACTGCTGCTTTATTTGCAGAGGATGGGGAAATGAATCCCCCATTTGAGTCGCCGATTGTGGGACCTGATGCGATCGCATCTTACCTGCAAGCAGAAGCCAAGGGCATGACTCTCTCCCCCCGTGAAGGAATTTCCGAAACCCTAGAAGACGGCAACACGCAGATTCAGGTTGGTGGTAAGGTACAAACTCCCGTTTTTGGCGTCAATGTCTCCTGGATATTTATCCTCAATCCACAGCGTCAAATTATTTTTACCCGGATCAAACTATTAGCATCTCCCCAAGAGTTACTGAACTTACGCCGTTGATTACGCGCTTAGATAAGGATTTTTACCTCGATCCCAGGCTAAACCTGGGATCGAGTCATTTTATAAGTCAACTCTTCTTTGTGAAACTTATAGATTTCCTGTAAAACGATCGCTATTCGCTTTACTTTTTTTAACAAAAAGAGGCGATGCCACTCCATTGACCCGGCTCGCCTAGATCGATGTGCTGGTTCCTATTAAAAAACCTCAGGCTATCCAGCTCATGAGGTCAGAAAATACCCGGTTAAAAGCTCTCTTTGGTTCCTAATTTTGTCTATTTTTTGGGCACCCTGATGGCATAAAAAACCATCAATCCCACGATGCTATGCTTTTGTCGCTTCTGGCAAACTCGCTTCTAACTTCAAACAGTTACGACCGTTTACTTGTAAGCGATACTCTACTCGATCCATTAACCTATTCATAATCAGCCACCCATAGCCGCTTTCCTGTTTATCATTCGGGGTGGGCGGGAGATAAGTTGATAAGTCAAATCCCTGACCGTGATCCCAAATTTCGAGAGCAATATCCCGATTTTTTAGTTCTAGGCGAATTAGCACGGGCAAATTTGGTTGCTCCTTATGAGCATGACGCACCACATTCGAGTATGCTTCCACCAAAGCCAATCGCAAGCGATTCGATTGACGAGGCCAATCCACCGAGTCGGTCAGTTCGACTTCCAAACATCCCAGTAGCCAGCTTTCAACAATTGTTAAAAACTTCAAATCACTTGGTATGTGCAGCTCCGTTTTCATGTACTTAAAGAACCTCCAGAGAGAGTATAGTTTGGTCGTCTTCCTGAACGTTATTGGTGTGTTCTCGAATCCGCGCGAGTAAGTTATTCAAATCGAAAGGTACTGGCTCAAGGCATACAAGTTTCCAAAGCCCATCTTGTGTCAGCATACTACTCGTACCTTCAAAGCTGCCAGTGGTAACTTCTGCCGTCGGCGCGATCTCCGAAGCAGTATGTCGAAGGCTACTTTCTTGGGTGACAGTCGCCTCGGTAATCCCGTCACTCGTCAGTAGCAGAATTTCACCTGAATTTAACGTCAGTTGTCCCTGCTTGGCTTTCCAGATGGGTAAAATTCCCAAAGGGATACCGCGAGTCTTGAGAAAATTTGGTTCCAGTGCCGAGTCTGAAGTAGGTGCCGCTCTTTGTTGCACGACTTCCCGATTAGACCAGACTAAGGGATAGATGTGACCGGCGTTGGCATATACCAGCTCTTGAGTGGCTGGGGTATAACGAGCCAGCACCATCGTGATAAAGCAGTTGGTGCTGACGAGATCGTTGGACATAATGCTGTTAAGATTCCGCATGACGACATCTGGCTCCGGAGAAATTTCCTGAGCGAGTTCCCGACGCAGAATAGAAATTGCACTTGCCATAAATAGAGCGGCTGGGACGCCTTTCCCAGAGACATCTCCCACTGCCAGCCAAACATCCCCTTGGGGATGGACGTACACTTCAAAAAAATCACCCCCGACTTCTCTAGCGGCGACGCAGCAGGCTTGCACCTGCATCCCTTCTACTTCAGGCCAACTTTGGCGGAGGAGGTTATTTTGAATTTGACGAGCGACTTCTAGTTCGGCACGCATTTGCTGAGCCTGCTGCTGCGTGCGCTGGTAGAGTTTCGCCTGAGAAAGCGCCAAAGCGGCTTGTTCGGCGACGCCTTCTATCAGCTGAACTTCGTCGGGTGCCCAGAGGCGATCGCTATTTTCTTGATAGAGGCAGAGAACCGCTAACACCTGCTGCTGGAAGATCAGCGGCACTCCTAACTGAGTGGAACGCCTTCCCTCTTGATCGCCTTGGGCAAGTTGGATCTTGCGACTTTCCAGGGCTGCTTGTAGTAAGGAGTCTGAGTCGCGTTCCGGTACTGGGGTTTCTGTATCCTCGCTCGGCTCATTTGGAGTTGGATAGAAAAAAATTTCGCTGGTCAAGCGATCGCTCTCTACGGGTCGCAGAACGCAATAACTCGCCTCAAAAGCTTGCCCAATGGTATTGGCAACGGTTTGCAGCATACTCTGGTAATCTAGCGACTCCCGAATTGCCGTTGTCACCGCATTCAAGAGTTCTTCTCGGCGCAAGGCGCGGCGTAGTTCGTTCGTCCTTTGCTTCAGCACGCGGTAAGTTTCCGCGGCTTGTTGAACTACTGCTTTTAGGTTCTCCGGGTTCCAGGGTTTGGTGATGTACTTGAACACCTGACCGGAGTTAATCGCATCGACTAAATCTTCGACATCCGTGTAGCCGGTTAGGAGAATCCGAATGGTATCGGGAAAGCGCTCAACTGTTTTACTTAAAAATTCGGTTCCATTCATTTGGGGCATGCGCTGGTCAGAAATAATCACAGCCATTTCCCCTTCCGTGTCCAAAACTTGAATGGCGCTGAAGGCACTGTCGGCTTTGAAGACGCGAAAATCTCGCCGAAATGTCCGATAAAGTAAATCTAGGTTGTCATGCTCATCATCAACCACCATCAGTTTGAGTTTGCTCCCTTCTGCCTGACTCATCGGCACACTCCGCTTCCCGCTTAATTAGATCATCGACAGCTTGAGGGGATTTTCACCGCTCATCCCTTGCCTTCATATCGCCTTCCCGGAGCAAAATCCGGTTCTCGCTTTTAATTTCTTGTGATGCTGCTGATTGATGATTCGATAGAATAACAGCTTTGAGGGCATTCTGAGACGCCCATTGACTAAGGTTTGTTACTCGACCAACTGACTACGGGTTAAATACCGCTGCCAGGATATAGAGGCGAGCATAGCTGCCAGGTTGTGGCAGCTACAGAAGGTTCACCGATGTCAAGCCAAGCAGAAGTCAACTCATACCGAGCGCCCGATTCTCCACAGGCAAAGGTATTTATCCGACTAAGCCAGAGCGTAGAGCACGCACCGCCGCTTGGGTGCGGTCATCGGCACACAGCTTGTTCAAAATATTCCGGACGTGGGTTTTGACAGTTCCGACAGTGATGTAGAGCTTTTCCGCGATCGCTGCATTGCTGCATCCTTCAACAATCAGTTGCAAAACTTCTAATTCCCGTTCCGTCAGCGGATAAGCTTCAATTAGCTGGCTGTATTCCGGTTCAGTGGCATTGATAATCACCGTTTTGGATATAGCAGCTTGATCCAGTCCTGTCTGACTCGATCGAGTCTGCTGCAAGACAATCCGGGCGATTGCTGGGTCAATCCAGCCGTTGCCTTCGTGCGTCACTTGCAACGCTTCGAGCAACTTATCAAAACTAATATTTTTCATGCAGTAGGAATCTGCACCGGCTGCAAATGCCGCCAATACCGCTTCTTCGTCATCCTGTAAAGTCAACACCAGTATCTTGGTATGACCCCCATCTTCCGAAGCCGCCTGCCATTCCCTAAACGTCCTCGTCAATTCAATTCCGTCCATATCGGGCAGGCCAATATCGACAATCGCCACATCTGGCTTGGTCGTTTCCAGTAATTTCAGACCTTCAGTGGCATTAGCGGCTTCACCCACAAATTCAATTTCCCCGCGCTGTTGCAGCGCTGTCCGGATGCCGACCCTAGTCAGGTCGTGGTCTTCAATTAAAGCGACGCGAATTTGACTCATCTTCTCTTCCACACTTTGCAATTCTATGGACTTTCTAAAAATAAAGATTTCCTAAAGAGTTTGCAGTCGTCAATCTACTGCCATTCTTTGCGTGTTCTAGTATTAGTAATTTATACCCTCCTCATCTGTTTGAGGTGATATTTTTACTGGCGGGCACATGGCAAACTTAACCATAAACCAAAGCTTGAGCGCAGCAGTTTTTTAAAAGGGACAGTTTGGCAATTGGTCAATTTTAGTACGAGTGTACAATCGATAACTGCAACAAAGCACTAACCATCTGGATTTTACCTTTCTGCTGGAGCGCACAATTCGGTTTTTCTGGTTGAGTCAGGTGGCTGAACTGGGAAAATGCCTTGCTCAACATCAGCAGACGTGGCAGACAGCAGAATCTCAGATTTTTACTTGCCAATGGCAGCACGAGCAGCCCAGAGTTCAACTACCGCTGGTATGAGTATACCGGGTTGGCAGCATGAGAATCATCCGGGCTGGAGAATTCTTTAAAGGAATCTCTTTGCCAAACCGCCCAGAGTCGAAGCAGCGGACATAGACAGCTTGTTCAGTTACACCCCGATCCCAGGACTGTACCTGTTACAGAACCAGATTGCGTCGGCTTTGGGCTTGGAAAAGTTAGGCGATCGCTTTCTTCATCAGTAGCCACCCATTCGTTATCAGCCACAATCTACACTTTCACTGGGACAGCACCCAAGTTCGTTAAGCTAAAAGCTTAAGCTAAAAGTCAAAGCTTGCAATGGCTCCTTCTGGAACTCAATACCTACACCTTCTTTGGTCCGATCTTCCCGTGCGTCGGCGGGGTGCCTTGATCATCGCCATCCCGATCATGTGTCTTTTAACGTCGGTGGTGGTATTTGCTGGGCTGCAACGCAGTACTGCAACGGCGCAAAATTATGTTGACAAAACGCAGAAGGTGCTATTACAAGCCAATCGCTTGCTCACAGCGATAGTGGATGCCGAGACAGGGGTTCGGGGTTATGCCTTAACTTATCGCCCGGAATATCTGGAACCTTATAACGCAGCGATCGCAAGCATTCCTCAATTCCTCAAAGAACTGGATAATTCCGTCAAAGATAAGCCGCAACAGCTGCAACGAGTCCAGCAGCTTCAAACGCTGGTACGGCAAAAAGTCAGCATAATGAACCAGAATGTGGCTCGGATAAAAGTCGTCAAGCAGGGAAATGCTGGCAGTTTCCGATTGGAGCCTCAAGCCAAAACCACGATGGATGCCATTCGTCGGCAAATTGCCCTGTTCTCCGCCGAGGAAGCTCGTTTGCTTGACCAGCGCAGCCGAGACTTAAAGCATCAGCAGCGAATTACCATTGGCGTACTCAGCGCCACAGCAACACTCGGTCTTCTGGGATCGCTAGCAGCGGTGTATCTGTTCGATCAGCTCGACCGGGAACTGGCAGGACAACAAACGGGTTTGCGCGAAAGTAACATTCGCATCCGTGCCATTTTAGACAATGTGGTAGATGGGATTATCACTATCAACGATCAAGGTCATATTGAGTCTTTTAATCAAGCTGCTACCTTGATGTTTGGGTACGAACCCGCCGAAGCGATTGGCAAAAACCTGAAACTCTTGGTGGCGCAGCCCTTCAGCGGTGATAGCATCCAGGCGCTCAACCACTTTGTGGGCAACAACCCAGTCAAAATGCGGCAACTGCAAGAAACGGTAGGACGCCGCAAGAATGGCACCACGTTTCCAATGGAGTTAGCGTTTAGCGAGATACATTCTTACAATCAGCGCTTGCTGATTGGGATTATGCGGGACATTACGGATCGCCAGCAAGCTGAGGAAATGCTGCGAAAACAAGCGACATTGCTGGATCTGGCAAATGACGCGATTTTAGTGCGCGATCGCGACGATCGGATTACTTATTGGAATCTGGGGGCAGAACGGCTGTACGGTTGGACAAAGAAAGAAGCCCTCGGTCAATACGCCCACGAACTCTTGAGAACCGAATTTCCCCCTAATATCGAAGAAATCGACGAAATGTTTCTTCACGACGGTTACTGGAAAGGTGAACTGCTCGACACCAAGCGCGATGGTACGCAGATTCGGGTTTCTAGCCGATGGACATTGCAGACAGACGATGAGGGCGAACCCTTAGCGACCCTGGAAATCAACAGCGACATCACCGAACGCAAACAAGCAGAAGAAGATTTGCGATCGCGTGCAGGGGAATTAGCCCGCTTAAGCGCCATCCTTGCCCAAACCAATATTGCTCTAGAGAAACGCAACCAAGAACTCGATCAGTTTGCCTATATTGTCTCCCACGACCTCAAAGCACCGCTCAGAGCGATCGCTAATCTCTCCACTTGGATTGAAGAAGACATCTCCGACCACCTGACTGAAGAAACTAGGCACAATTTAGACTTAATGCGATCGCGCGTCCATCGTATGGAAGCGCTAATCAATGGTGTCCTTCAATATTCCCGCGTAGGACGAATCAAGGCGTCTGTGGAATGGGTGGATGTGGAAAAACTTCTCGCAGAGGTCATTGACACCCTCGCACCGCCACCGGCTTTTACCATTGTCGTAAGCCCTGGAATGCCTACCCTACGCACCGAACGCTTGCCCCTACAACAGGTGTTTGCCAATCTGATTAGCAACGCGATTAAACACAACTCCCAAGCAGAGGGACAAGTGACAATATCGGTTCAAGACCAAAGCAACTTTTATGAGTTTGCCGTGGCAGATAACGGGCCAGGAATTGCCTCCGAATATCACGAGAAAGTTTTTGCCATCTTTGAGACTTTACAAGCTCGCGATATCGTCGAAAACACGGGCATCGGTCTAACCCTGGTCAAAAAAATTGTTGAAACCCAAGGAGGAACCATCTGGGTAGAATCTCAAGCAGGCAAAGGAGCAACCTTTCGCTTTACCTGGTCGAAATCGGTTCTGAGTACCTAAACTCATCTCAGGCACCCGTCTTAAGCTGGCGGTTGAAAGCGCGTCTAAACATCCCAGAGGCGTTCAATCTTCTCCCCTCTCCGTGAAGGTCGAGGGGCTGGGGGTGAGGTTCCTTCTTGCACTCAAGAGAGAACCGCGATAAACAAAACCATCCTTGCTTAGGCGTACAAAAGTACCAATTCAAAAACTTTTGGTCTGCATCTAATGCGAGTTTTAAATCTTCGATTGGTACTAAAACTTACTTTTTTACTTTCGTTAAAACTTAAACTTTTTTTTAAATTCAAGCCTTTAGTAAGGATTCCTTAATTTAGATTCGATAGAGTAACGGTGCAAATTGTAGATGCCGAATCTCTATAATCGTCCCTATGGCTGATGCTACGTCAGGGTTGATTCTACTAAAAAGCAACTACAAAAACTCTGGCGCGAATTGACAAGCCAGCGCGAGGCTAATGCCTCGCTCCGAAGACACGCGATCGCCACTCCAACTCAATTGCGCGGACTTTCTGGAGCGAGTTCTATAATACTGGATGCAATCCGACTAAACACAGCGGAAAACCCTAGGCAATCGATTACCTTCCTAGTGGTTGATGCCTGAGAAAGTGGTTTTATGGCAATTTGTGTTTAGAAGGATGAAACTTTTGCCAGGGGTAGGCTTCCAGGTAATGCGTTACGGTATCGCTCTATTAGCGGTGACACTAGCACTGCTAATTAAACTGATTCTAAACATTCTAACTGGTGGAAAAGAAACTCCTTTTCTAATACTTTTTGCTGCCATATTGGTGGGCATCTGGTACGGTGGCACGAAACTCGGTCTGTGGAGCGCTGTTTTAGCGGCTTTCGCCAATGTAAAAAAGTACTCAGAGGCGGGAAGCCCAAGCGAAAATTCCGTTTTGGAAACGAGGCTGAGTAGTGCTGTTAGCAATTATCCTCAGATGTCTCTAAAAACGCCAGACCGAAGCCGCGATCGCTCCTGGGAGGAAATGCTCAGCGATCGCGGCTTCTTACAGCCAACTCCAACGGCATCGGGAGATGAACTGCACAAACTCAATTTCCATCTAGAAAACTCACCCTTAGCGCTCATCGAGTGGGACAGCAACTTTCGAGTGGCGAGGTGGTCGCGGGAAGCTGAAGCGCTCTTCGGATGGGGAAGCGCCGAAGTAACGGGTAAACATCCTCAGGAATGGCAATTTATCTACCCTGAAGATGTAGCAGCAGTCAATGATGAGATCGGACGGTTGCTCAAAGGCAGCGAAGGGCGCAGCGTGTCCCAAAACCGTAACTATACAAAAGATGGCTCGATTGTCTACTGCGAGTGGTACAACTCTGCTTTGCTAGATGAATCGGGTCGCTTGATGTCAGTGTTATCTCTGGTTCTGGATGTTACCAGTCGGCAGCAAACGCAAGCAGCGCTACATACGAGCGAGGAGCGACTGCGATTGTCCCTGGACGCAGGACGGATGGGGATCTGGGACTGGAATATCCTCACCGGGGAGCTGACGTGGTCAGAGACTCTAGAACGCATGCACGGTTTACTTCCCGGAACTTTTGCCGGTACGTTTGCCGCCTTCCTAGAAGTCGTGCATCCAGAGGATCGGGATTCCTTGAAAAAGGCGATCGCTCAGTCAGTCGAGCAGAAGACTGATTTTGAGCTTGAATTTCGCATCGTTTGGCCTGACAGTAGCATCCACTGGATCTCTGGAAAAGGTCAGGTTTTGTGCGACGAAACCGGCAAGGCGATACGCACGATTGGGGTGGGTACGGACATCAGCGAAAGCCATCGGCACGCTACGCTACGCCAGCGAATTAACGAACAACAGCACTTTTTGGGTGAAGCGACGACCCTCCTGACTAGCTCCCTTGACTATCAAACTACCTTAGAAACCCTGGCTCATCTAGCAGTTCCCCAGCTAGCTGACTGGTGTTCTATCGATATGCTCGACGAAAATCAAACAATTCGCCGACTGGCAGTTGTCCATCAAGACCCATCGAAGGTCGATTGGGCTTACCAATTGCAGGAGCGCTACCCGCCCGATCCCGATGAAGCTTATGGTCTCCCCAACGTTTTACGCACGGGTCAGGCGGAGTTATACGCGGAGATTCCCGACTCCCTCCTGGTAGAGGCGGCTCGCGATCCCGAACACCTAGAAATCTTGAGACAGATAGGCTTTACATCGGCAATGGTGGTGCCCCTGGTAGCTCGCGGACGCACCTTGGGGGCAATTACCTTTACCTCAGCCGAGTCGGGTCGTCGCTACGGTCAGGCTGACCTGACCTTTGCCTGCGAACTTGCCCGTCGCGCCGCTTTAGCTGTTGACAACGCGGGTCTGTTTAAAACGCTGCAACAAGAACTCGCAGAGCGTCAGCGAACGGAGGCGGCATTGCGGGAGAGCGAAGAACGCTTCCGCACGATGGCAGATAGTGCCCCCGTCTTGTTATGGGTGGCAGATCGGGATGGGCGATGTCATTTCTTCAATCAGCGTTGGCTGAGCTTCCGAGGGCGAACCTTGGAGGAAGAACTCGACAAAGGTTGGGCAGAAGGCGTGCATCCAGAGGATTTGCCGCGCTGTTTGGATACTTATCGGGCGGCTTCTCATGTCCAAAAAAATTTCCAAATGGAGTACCGTCTGTTGCGGGCAGATGGGCAGTATCGCTGGGTTTTAGATACCGGAACGCCACGATTTTTGGCGGATGGAAGTTTTGCGGGTTATATTGGCTCGTGTATTGACATTACTGAGCGAAAATTTGCCGAAGAAGCTTTGCGCGATCGCGCGGCGGAATTAGCCCGTCTGAGTAACATCCTCACTAAAACTAACGCCGCTTTAGAAAAACGCAACGCCGAACTCGACCACTTCGCTTATATTGTTTCCCACGATCTCAAAGCACCTCTGAGAGCGATCGCTAACCTCTCCACTTGGATTGAAGAAGACCTACTCGACTTTCTAAATCCGGAAACCCAGGAGAATATGAATCTACTGCGGGGGCGCGTTCATCGGATGGAAGCTCTAATCAACGGTCTTTTGCAGTATTCTCGTGTGGGGCGGGTCAAGACCTTTGTAGATATTGTGGACGTTGACACCTTACTGGCAGAAGTTATCAACACGCTTGCACCTCCACCCACGTTCGCTATCACCATCCAGCCCGGAATGCCTACCTTCCACACCGAGCGCTTGCCCTTAGAACAAGTGTTTGCAAATCTGCTCAGCAATTGCTTCAAACACCACCCTCGGTTGGATGGAAGCGCGACTATATCAGTACAAGATAAAGAAACATTCTATGAATTTGCCGTGGCAGATGATGGGTGTGGGATCGCTCCTGAATATCATGAAAAAATTTTTGTCATGTTTCAAACTCTGGAGGCACGAGATAAGGTAGAAAACACCGGCGTGGGACTCGCCATCGTTAAGAAAATCATCGAAAACAAAGGAGGAACCATTCGCCTAGAATCTCAAGTCAATCAAGGGTCAACTTTCTACTTTACCTGGCCCAAACAACCCAGTAGTAACAATTCGCTTTTTGTCTAGATATGGATATCACTAATAAAAAAATGAATAAAAAAATAATAATCAATCGTTTTTTAAATCATGGTAGATAAGATGACAAACCTTTTGCTAGTTGATGACGACGAAGTTGATGTGATGACCGTAAAACGGGCATTCAAAAAAAATAATATTCAAAATCCCTTCTATGTTGCCAATAACGGGCTAGAAGCACTAGCTATGTTGCGGGGGACTGACGATTCAACAAAGGTTCCGCGAGAGCGGCGGCTGGTCTTACTCGACTTGAATATGCCCAAAATGGGTGGAATTGAATTTTTGCGTGAATTGCGGGCAGACCCAGAACTCAAAGCAATTCCAGTGATTGTACTAACGACTTCCAATGAAGATAAAGACAAGGTGGAAGCCTACAATCTCAATGTAGCGGGTTATATTGTCAAACCCGTAACATTTGCTAAATTCGTGGAGGTAGTGGCAACGCTCAATCAATATTGGATGCTTAGTGAAATGCCCTAATTTTGGAGAATGGGTAATGGATTGTAAGAGTGATGAGTGATGAGTGATGAGTGATGAGTTACAAGAGAATTCTTTAATTCAAAACTTAAAATTTAAAACTCAAAGCTTTTTACGAATTCCGTCCTTGAATGGTTATGGAAGAAAAGTTAAAAATCCTGGTAGTCGATGATGATGAAGTAGACCGGATGGCGGTTCGCCGGTCGCTCAAAACGGCTGGCGTGCAAATGGAATTAGTAGAAACCAGCGACTGCCAAGGAGCGATCGCTACTTTACACAGCGACCATTTTGACTGTGTCTTCCTCGACTATCGCTTGCCTGACGGGGATGGACTCACCCTCGTTCAAAATATCCGCTCGTCTGGTTTTAAAATCCCCTTGGTCGTCTTGACGGGTCAGGGAGACGAACAAACTGCCGTCGAACTGATGAAAGCCGGAGCATCCGACTATATTTCTAAAGGCAAAGTTTCTCCAGAAAGTCTCTCTCGCAGCCTGCACAATGCGCTTCGCCTCTATCGAGCGGAAAGACAGGCATCAGAAGCCAACCAATTACTCAAAGAAAGCGAAGAACGCTATCGATTTGTTCTAGAGGGATCGAACGACGGAATTTGGGACTGGGATATCACCACCAATACAGTTTATTGGAATGACCGCTGTTTTGAAATCAGCGGCTTGTCCCGTGAAGAATTTGTCGGCAATTACCAGGCATTATGCCAACTTTTGCATCCAGAAGATCGATATCGCATCGTCCAGAGCATCCGCGATCACCTGGAGCATCAAGTTGAATGTAATGTGGAATTTAAGCTGTTGCACGCTTCTGGGCATTATCGTTACTGCATTGCCAGAGGCAAAGCGCAGCGAGATGGGAACGGCAAGCCTTTCCGGATGTCTGGAATTATTAGCGATATTACAGAGCGTAAGCGGGCATTAGAAAACCAGCGATTTCTGGCAGAAGCGAGTGCTGTCCTTTCAGCTTCTCTAGATTACAAAACAACCCTGGAGAATCTGGCTCAATTGGCAGTGCCCCACTTAGCCGACGTGTGCATAGTAGATATTCTGGCAGCGGACGGCTCAATTCATCGGATGGGGACGGCTTATGCAAACCCCTCTCCAGAGAAGTTGGTGCAAGAGGTGCTGCATCTGTTCCCCCCCGACCCGGATGGAGAACACCCCGCAAGCATTGTATTACGCACGGGCAAACCAAAATTTGCCGTTGAAATTGACGACGAAATGCTCGTAGCTGCGACCCGCAATGCCGAACATCTGCAAATCGTTCGGGAGCTGGGCTTTCAGTCTTACATGGTGGTGCCCCTGTTGGTGCGCGATCGCACGTTGGGGGCAATTTCCTTGGTGTCCACTCAAGAGAAACGCCGCTACGATGCGATGGACTTGGCTCTGGCAGAGGAACTTGCCCGTCGTGCTGCCTTATCGGTCGAAAATGGAAAATTATACCGGGAAGCGCAAGCGGCGACTGAGAACTTACGCAAGGCGATCATTATTCTGGGAGAACAACAGCAACAACTCCGGACACTCCAGCAGCTGACAAATTTACTGAACCAGCGCCTGAGTGACTTACCCGGTTTGTTACGGGTGATGGTTCAAGCGGTTTGCGATGCGATCGCGGGTGCCCAGTTTTGCTTTATCATGCTGCAAAACCCCCAGTGCAATCGCCTGGTCTTGACGGTGACGGCGGGAATCGGTACGGAAAAATTGCGCCTGGAAGATGGTTTTAGTTCGGGGGAAGGATTGCTTTCTCAGGTGTTTTTGACTGGGATTTCTCAGCTTATCGAAGGGGAACAAGCCGCTTTCCTCCACTCGACATCCGACACCGTAAAGCCCTCAGAGTTGCCAGCTTCACTTTATGTGGTGGCGATTGAGTCCGCGCAAGCGGGACGGTTGGGCGTGCTGGCAATCGGTAATTGGGAAAATTCTCATGCGTTTGACGAAGAAGACCGATATCTGCTGGCGGCGGTGGGAGAACAAGCCGCGATCGCGATTAATAATGCCCGTCTGATCAATGCTTTAGAAGAACGAGAGGAACGCTTAGCTTTACAAAACGAAATCCTGGCTCAGCAAAACAAGGAACTCGAAAATCTTTCCACGCAAATTCAACTTCAGAATCTGCAATTGATGGAAGCAGCGCGGTTGAAATCGCAGTTTCTCGCCACCATGTCCCACGAACTGCGGACGCCGATGAATGCCGTGATCGGCTTTTCTCAACTGCTGTTGCGCCAGCGGCAAAATCAGCTTAGCCCGCAACAATTGGACATGGTAGATCGCATCCTCAGCAATGGGAAACACCTGCTAACGCTGATTAATGACATCCTTGACCTCTCAAAAATTGAAGCCGGAAGATTGGAACTCAAACTGGAAGAATTTAATCTGCCAGTGCTAGTGAGAACAACCGCAGAAGAATTGCGATCGCTTGCTTCAGAAAAGCATTTGGAGCTGCAAGTCGAGGCAAATTTACAAAACCCTCAGATATTGAATGATAGCGCTCGGCTGCGGCAGATTTTGGTAAATCTTCTCTCCAATGCGATTAAATTCACTGACACCGGAAGTGTGTGCATCAAAGTACAAGAAATTTCCCCGGATCAAGTGTTACTTAGCGTTCAAGATACCGGAATTGGAATTGCTGAGGAAAACTTAAAGCATATTTTTGAAGAATTTCGGCAAGTCGATCAGTCCCTCGCCAAAAAATATCCGGGTACGGGTTTAGGGCTTGCCATCACTCACTCATTAGTGCAATTAATGCATGGAAAAATATCAGTGGAAAGTCATTTAGGTCACGGATCTACCTTCAATGTAAAATTTCCCCGCCGAGTCAGTATTTAGCTTGTTTTCATCGAATCAGTTGTGTCGAGGCAGTTCTCAATCAAGGGTGCCCTACACCCTCACAATTCAAATAGAATTGCTCTACACTCAGTAAGCGCTTTCATGCCGAGGATTGATGACGAGTGACAGATGTTAGCCTAAAGTAACCAATACAGGATCTCGAAGCGTCTGCGGCGATGATTCAGCTACTTGTTCGATTGAAAAGAGTTTTGAGAATTCGGTCTTCGCTTGATTGGGTAATTTAATTCATCCGCTGCATTGAGAAAATAAATGTCTGGTCACGATATTATCGTCCTCGGTGCCTCTGCCGGCGGGGTAGAAGCGCTGACTCAACTGGTCAAGGCTTTGCCGCCGGATTTGCCAGCTGCAATCTTTGTCGTCATACACTTCCCTGCCCACAGCACCAGCGCCATGCCAAGTATCCTGAATCGCTGCGGCTCTTTGAAAGCATCTCATCCCAAGGACGGCGAGGCGATTCAATATGGGCGGATTTATGTGGCACCCCCCAATTACCATTTATTAGTTAAACGCGGATACATCCACCTGGCTCGTGGTCCTAAGGAGAACGGTCACAGACCCGCCATCGATCCCCTATTTCGCACGGCAGCCCAGTTCTATGGACGGCGAGTGGTGGGTGTGGTGCTATCGGGCAATCTTGACGACGGGACGGCGGGACTCGCAGCGGTGAAGCAGCGAGGCGGTGTCGCAGTGGTTCAAGATCCCAACGACGCCTTGTTTCCCGGAATGCCCCGTAGCGCTATCGAGAACGTAGAAGTCGATTATATTTTGCCTTTGTCAGCGATCGCTCCTACCCTGGTAAGCTTGGCTCAAGAGTCAGTGGCAGCCGAGGAAAAAGAGCCTGTAACTGATGAGATGGAAATGGAATCCGAGAGCGCAGAATTAAATATGGCTTCCATACACAAAGATGACAGACCCGGAACGCCCTCCGGCTTCGGCTGTCCAGATTGCGGGGGTGCCCTGTGGGAACTGCACGACGGTCAGTTGCTTCGGTTCCGCTGCCGCACGGGTCACGCCTATTCCGGCGAGACTCTGCTGGCAGAGCAATCTGAGGCACTAGAGACGGCACTGTGGAATGCGTTTAGGGCACTAGAAGAACGTGCCGCTTTGTCCCGTCGGATGCATCAAGGGGCACGCGATCGCAACCAAACTCGGTCAGCCAAACGCTTTGAAGAGCAGGCGCACGAAGCTCAGCACAACGCTACCATCATCCGGCAACTGCTTTTAAATGGCAATGGGGACAAAGAGAAAGATACCGAGGTACACCCGGAAAATGGGAAGCAGGTAGAAAAGGGGAATTGGAGAAAAGCAGGATCGAACCCAGAAACCGAAGAAAATTCTCACCCTTTGATTACCTTTCCCATCGTGGCAGTGGCAGCGTCTGCCGGTGGGATAAAAGCCATCACCGAGTTGATTTCTGGCTTGCCAAAAGACTTTCCGGCAGCGATCGCCATCGTCCAGCACCTAGACCCCAAACACCCCAGCCTACTCGCAGAAATCCTGAATCGTCGCACGTCTCTACCCGTCAAGCAGGCAGAACCAAGAGAGCAAATGCGTCCGGGGACAATCTATATCGCGCCGCCGAATCATCACCTGCTGATCGACCCAGACGCCACTCTCTCCCTCACCCAGACGAAACTGGTGCATTTTGTCCGTCCCTCCGCTGATCTACTCTTTGAATCAATCGCGGCGAGTTTTAAAGAACGAGCGATCGCGGTTGTCCTCACCGGGACGGGTAAGGATGGTGCAACCGGCATCAGAGCGATTAAACAAATGGGCGGAATCGCGATCGCGCAAGATCGGGAATCTTCGCAGTATTTTGGGATGCCGGGAGCCGCAATTGAAACTGGAGCAGTCGATTGGATACTCCCCTTAAATGAAATTGCTGCTACTTTGGTGAATCTGGTAAATAGCTAATTGCAAATGGCAAATTGTTGTCACCAACTTTAATCATTTATAGATAGAGTTTGCTAATAAAAATAGGGCAAAAAGCTAGTGATTTACCACGAATCGCTAATCAAATTGTGAGCAATCAATGTAACTTTGTTGAAGACTGGGAATCGGCAATCCTCAGTAGTCATTAAGTCCTCAGCTTGCTGCGATTGACAACTAACCTTTCTACCACTCCCAAAGCGTGAGATTTAATTACGCTAATATACTAAATTGATGTTGTGTAAAAAAATATTCGATTAAGCGAGTAGCTATTATAGTCATTTTCGATCGGGTAAGATATACAGAGAAAACCTAAGCGCTAACCCTCTTCCCAACGCGGTTGTGGGCGGACAATTCAAAGCTTCTCTCAGATTCTTCTAGAGGAATGGAAGCGAGGTCAAAACCGTATTGCACTTATGGAAAACTGGTATAACTAACAACTACTTATGGATCGCTCAATCCTCAACCCTGAATTTGAAGCGCTGCTAGAGTATCTTAAAGGCAGCCGTGGCTTTGATTTTACTGGCTACAAACGTTCCTCTCTGATGCGTCGCGTCCTGAAAAGGATGCAGATAGTAGGACTGGAAAGCTACAACGATTATATGGATTACCTAGAAGTATATCCAGAAGAATTTATTCACCTGTTTAACACGTTGTTGATTAATGTAACTGCCTTCTTCCGCGATCGCTCAGCCTGGGATTACATTATTGAAGAAATCGTTCCCACCATTGCCGCCCGCAAACAAATCAACGAACCGATCCGCATCTGGAGTGCTGGCTGTGCCTCTGGAGAAGAAGCTTATACTATCGCGATGGCGTTCGCTGAAGCGCTGGGAGTAGAACAGTTCAAAGAACGGGTGAAAATTTATGCCACCGAGTTAGACGAGGAAGCCCTCAATCTAGCCCGCCAAGCGACCTATTCAGCGAAGGATGTCGCGGATCTGGCTCCGGAAATGGTAGAGAAGTACTTCGAGGAATGCGCTCGCGGCTATAACTTTCGCAAGGATCTGCGTCGCTCGGTGATTTTTGGGCGTCACAACTTGACGATTGATGCTCCCATCTCCCGCATTGACTTACTGGTGTGTCGCAACACTTTGATGTATTTCAATGCCGAAACTCAATCTAAAATCCTCTCCCGCTTTCACTTTGCCCTGAATGACAGTGGCTTTATCTTTTTAGGGAAGGCGGAGATGTTGCTCAGCCACAGCCACACTTTCACACCTGTGGATTTGAAGCGGCGTATCTTTACCAAAGCCCATAAAATAGGAATACGCGAACGGTTGTTGCTTATGGCTCAGTCTGGCAGCGAGGAGGCAGTGAACAATCTAGCCACTCATGTCCGCATTCGGGAAGTCGCCTTCGACAGCAGCCCGACATCCCAGATAGTGATAGATGTCAATGGCTTTTTAGTGCTGGTGAACGAACGTGCTAGGGCAATGTTTCCCTTGAGTCCGAAGGATCTGGGTCGCCCCTTGCAAGATTTAGAAATTTCTTATCGTCCCCTGGAATTACGCTCTTGTATCGATCAAGCCTATGCGGAGCGCCGACAGATTACTGTCAGGGATGTGCCGTGGCAAACTCCGAAAGGCGAAACGATTACTCTAGACGTGCTGGTGGTACCGCTCGTAGAGGTATCCAACAATCTTTTAGGCATCAGTATTTCCTTCATTGATGTCAGCCGCTACAAACGGCTACAGGACGATCTGCAACAATCCAACCAAGAACTGGAAATGGCTTATGAGGAACTCCAGTCTACGAATGAAGAGTTGGAAACGACGAACGAGGAACTCCAATCCTCTAACGAAGAGTTAGAGACGACAAATGAGGAACTCCAATCCTCTAACGAAGAGCTAGAAACCATGAACGAAGAGCTACAATCCACGAATGAGGAATTGCAGGCTCTTAACGATGAAATGCACCGCCGCAGCGAAGAACTCAACGACGCAAACGCCTTTTTAGAGTCGATTTTAGGCACTCTTCGGGGCGGCATCGTCGTAGTCGGGCGAGATATGCATATCCAGCGTTGGGATCGCAAAGCTGAGGAGTTGTGGGGACTGGGAAGCGATGAAATCCAAGGACAACACTTTCTAAATTTAGATATTGGCTTGCCAGTAGAGCAACTCAAACAGCCGATTCGCAACTGTCTAGCTGGGGAGAACGATTTACAAGAAATTATCCTCAATGCCACTAACCGACGCGGCAAGGCAATTGAGTGTAAAGTCTCTTGTAAACCTTTGTTAGGGAAGGAGGGAGAGATTCGAGAAGTGCTTTTATTCATGGAGGAGCAAGAAGGAGTTCCTGAATGAATGAGGACAAGTTTTCCCAGCAGATAATCCTTCTACAACAACACTTGGCAATCCTGCACAAATATTTATTAGCCATTGATTCATCGCCCCTACAGGCATTAATCTTGCAGCAAATCGTGTTGGCGACGGCAGCGTTTGAGGACTTTTGCTTTGTCTTGGAAGACTTGCTGGTGGCGCACGAGGAGCTATCTCAATCCAACGAGCGTTTGGCAGCGATGGAGAGCGATCGCCAAGACATGAACCAATCTCGACAGTTCCAGGTGCAATACTCTAAACAGAGGCTACAACTTCTCAATGAGCAACTGCGAGCGACTGTCGAAGCATTAGCCAAGAGCGATCGCGCCTTAGAGAATAAAAACCACGACTGGCTTGTCGTCAACGAACACCTGCAAAGCGCGATCGCCCAAACTAAGACCACTGCTGATAGCTTAGAGGCGCGTAACGAAGATTTACAAATAAAATCAGAACAATTAGATACAAGTAACGAAGAGCTACGCCTAACAACAGAAAAACTGCGGCTGTCCAGCAACCAGGTTAACCAAGCCAACGCCTTTCTCAAATCTATTTTTACCAGCCTACCGGGCGGCATTGTCGTATTAAACCAAGAACTGAACATCCAAATCTGGAATCCTCAAGCTGAAGATTTGTGGGGACTGCGTAGCGATGAAGTCCAGGGACAGCCCTTTCTAAATTTAAAGATTGGCTTGCCGGTAGAGCAGCTTAGACAGCCGATTCAAAGCTGTTTAACCGGGGACTTGGAATACCACGAAGAAATACTAGATGCTATCAACCGGCGTGGGAGGACAATTCAGTGTAAAGTCACCTGTATGCCTCTATTTATTTTAAAAAAAGATATTCAGGGGGTGATTGTGTTAATGCAAGAATTGCACAGCGCTATGCCAATATTATAAAAATCTCAAAGCTACAGTCTGTTTTGGAATATTTTTTCTAAGTATGTGTAAAAAATCAACCGTACTGGTATAAAACTAACCGCTTTCCAAACCTCGATCCGATAATATAAAAAAAGTTAAAGTTAGCCGCTTTCTCCCTAAAAAAAGCTAAAATATTTTATCTTTTTCTTCTTCCAACCAGGCAACGCTTACCGTGAAGTGGGCAGAAGGCTGGGGGATCAGGTTTGTTTGGTTTCGAGAAGGAACGGAAAGGTATGTGGATAAAGCTCTGGTTACGGCTTATGGATTTCACCTAACTTATCAGCCTTAAAGAGGATTTACACATAAATTTCTTACAGTTAACTCAAAGTATGTACATAGTGTCTTTACTAAGATTTTGCACACCTTGTGTTTTACGGGAATTTATTCATTAAAGTTAAGTTCAACGGCACTTGCTGCCAAAAGCTAAAAACTTTGTGTGATTTGTCTAGTTGCTTAGGGCGCTTACAGCTAATCTGATTTCCAAATTGCTCAAAAAGCAAAATGGGTGATTCAAGAGCTTAACAAAAGTTTAAAAAAAGATAGTAATCAAGAATTTCATGACTTTTCACCTAAAAGGAGAGCGGTTTACCGAGAAAATAGAGACGGCACGCCAACGCGCAGCGGCGTTACAGCAGCGTGTCACCGAATCGCCTCAGCAACAGCCACAGCTGCTAGCGGGATCGCTGGAAGAATTAAAAACCGCTTTGGAAGAATTACACGTAGCCGAAGAAGAACTGCGCCAGCAGAATGAGGAGTTGTTAGGGGCGAGGGGAGCATTGGAATCGGAACGCCAGCGCTACCTAGACCTATTCGAGTTTGCTCCAGACGGCTACCTGGTAACAGATGCGGCTGGAACGATTCGGGAAGCCAACCGCGCCGCCGCTGAGCTTCTCGGTATCTTGCCCACTTACCTAGTGGGCAAACCGCTAATCATATTTGTGCCTGAAGAAGCTCGTCGAGCCTTTCGTTCCCAACTGACTCAGGTGCCAAAATTAGGCTTAGTTCAGGAGTGGGAGGTGCGACTAAAATCGCGTCAAGGCAAACTCTTTAATGCTGCGCTGACTGTCGCCAGCGTCCCAGATAAGCAAGGTAAGGGGTCTTCCCTGCGCTGGATGCTACGTGATATCACCGCCCGCAAGCAAGCGGAGGAGAAAATTCGCTATTATCATTTACAAAATTTGCGCCTTCAAGAAGAAGTCCGGCTGAAGTCGCAGTTTTTGGCGCTGATGTCCCACGAACTGCGGACTCCGATGAATGCGATTCTAGGCTTTTCGCAATTGCTGATGCGCCAAGCTCAGCATCAGCTGGGCCAAAGCCAAATACATATGCTGGAGCGCATTTTTAATAGTGGCAAACACCTACTCAAACTGATTGAGGATATTCTGGACTTCTCTAAGCTAGAGGCGGGAAAGCTGGAATTAAATTTGGAAGAATTTGACTTAGTCGAGCTAGTCACGCAAACGGTGGAAGAACTCCAGAGCTTGGCTCAGCAGAAGCATTTGGAAGTGCATATTCACGTTAGTCTTGATAATCCTTGTGTTGTGAATGACAGTAATCGCGTGCGGCAGGTGTTGGTTAATCTTCTTTCCAATGCGATTAAGTTTACCGATTCGGGTAGCATTACTGTGGATGCTTGCGAACCGACACCCGACCAAATTGCGATCGCTGTCAAAGATACGGGCATTGGGATCGAGGAGTCGGAAATTCAGCAAATTTTTCAAGAATTTCGACAACTCAGTCAAAGCCTGACGCGCACTCATGGGGGTACAGGTTTAGGACTTGCCATTACTGACCGATTGGTTCGCATGATGGATGGGAAAATACAGGTGGAAAGTCAGCCGGGAGAGGGTTCAACTTTCCGCCTAGAGTTGCCCCGTGAAGTCACATCAAGCTCTAATACTGCTGCAATCGTGTGATAACTCCCCATCTAGAGAAAAAAGTACCTCCCCAAACCTCTCCCCAAACCCCTCTCCAAAACGGAGAGGGGTTTTGAATATTTCTCTTGAATATTGCTCCCCTTCCCGATTCCGGAAAGGGGTTGGGAGTTAGGTCTGGCAGCTTTAGCGTGAATCCCTAGCGTTGATTCCACGCTAAAGCTGCATCTCCAACTGCTTTGTCTACCGTCTTTTCCCCTAACATTGCTGCTTGCAAATTCTCATAAATTGCCTTCTGCAACTTGTTGAGATCCTTCATCGCCGGGACTAAAACCTCTGCCGATGTCAATTGGCTGGCACTAATGACGCGAGCTTGTTCTACTGGCGATACCTTCGGATTACTGGCTATCTGGCTTTGGTACTCTTGCACTGCCTGAACTGTAGACGGCAACACGTTCGCCGCCTTAGCAAAAGCCAGCTGATTTTGATCGTTGGTGACAAATAAAGCAAATTTGAGGGCGTCATCCGGATTTGGAGTGTCGCGGGGAATCACCAGATTCATCACCGCTACATTCTTTTTACCCGTTTCGCCGGTAATCTGGGGTGCCGCAGCGGAGACTTGCGCGATCGCTGGGGCGTTCTTCTCAATCGTCGCCATAAACTCTGCGCCCGTTGCTAGCAGCGCCGTCTCACCTGCTTGGTACAGTTCAACTGCACGTCGATGCCCTTGTGTCAATACCTCCTGGGGCAACAGCTTCTTCTGGTAAAGGTCTACCCAATACTGAAACGCCGCTTTCCCGGCGGGTGTATTAAAAGCCGCCTCTCCATTGGCATCCACCAATTGAACCCCCATCTGCACCATCGATTCCAGCACCTCAGCCGAATCTTCTGGAACTAGGGTTGCAAAAAACGCATACTTGCCAGTTTTTTCCTTAATTTGTTGAGCAACTTGTGCCAGTTCGGCATAAGTCGCCGGAGGTTTGCTTACCCCAGCAGCTTTAAACAAATCCTGGTTGTAAATCGTCACCCGCGTCGTTAAATACCAGGGAAGTCCAAAACTTTGGTCGCTGAGCGTGCTAGCCTTCCATATATTAGGTAGATATTGCTGACGCACCGCCTGGGGAACTTTAGTATCTAAATTCAACCAAGCATTGCGCGACGCCAACTGAGAGGCAAAGTCCGGATTGAGGTTCGCGACATCGGGTGCTGTTTTTGCCGAAACCGCCGTCAGGATTTTGCTTTCCATCGCACTCCAGGGTACATCTACCCAGCGGACTTTGACGCCGGTATTTTCGGCTTCAAAGTTGGCAATCAGTTTGTTGAAATACTCAGTAAACTGCGGTTGCAGCTGCATCGTCCAGAACTCAATTTCCCCTTTTCCGGATGGGGCAGATCCAGGGCTACAGCTGATAACCCAGCTGAAAATGAACCCCAATAGGGTACAGATGCCCAATCGTCTCCAGGTTTTCCTACGGATCATGTAAATTGCAATTCCACTTTCAGCGCTAGCAGTAACCCAGCTAGCAGTAACTCATCCTACCTGATGAGGTATATCTAATGGTACGGAATCTATCAGGGTGTATTTTTGTCTCTACCGATGTGTTTGTCAGCTAGATTGGGTACCATGAATCTGTCTCTATTTCCCTATACGCAATCTCTCTTACCTAACTAAAGTTTCTATGGCTGCTCCCCTCAGCAAACCTAAAGATATGTTCACCCGATTTAAAGGATTATTATCGAAACGTACCAAAGGAATTGGTATAGAAATTGCCCCTGAACGAATTAATATTGCTCAGCTACGCAAGCAGGGGCAAGGATTCAAATTAACAATGCTGTCCTCGAAAGAAGTTCCGGAAGGGGTTTTTCAAGAAGGCAAGATTATCGATGCCCCAGCTTTAGCAGAACTGATTAAGGAAGCGATCGCTGAAAGTAAGATAAAAGTCCAGAACGTCGCCACTGCCGTATCGGGTCGCGAAGCCGTGGTGCGCGTTATCCCAGTGCCTGCGGAACTTGATGACAAAGAGTTGCGGGAAATGGTGTTGGATCACGAAGCCGGTCTCTACTTGCCTTTTCCACGGGAAGAAGCAGATGTAGACTACCAGAAGCTGGGATTTTTCACCGATGAGGATGGAATCGAGAAGGTGCAGGTGCTGCTAGTTGCCACCCGCAAGGATGTGACAGATACCTATATCGAAACCTTCCGGGAAGCTGGATTAAAAATCGATGTGTTAGAGATTAGCAGTTTTTCTCTGATTCGGACGATTCGAGAGCAGTTGCGGCAATTTGGTCCTCAAGAAGCTGCCGTTTTGGTAGATATTGAGTTCGACAGCACCGAGATTGCCATCATCGTAGATGGGGTGCCACAATTTTCGCGCACCGTGCCGATTGGGACGTATCAACTACAGAGTGCCCTCAATCGGGCGATGAATTTACCGACATCGAGAAACACTGAAATCCTGCAAGGGATGACAATTCCCAACACCCCCGTCGATAATGTCCGCACAGGTGCAACAGGGATCAATCCCGGTATGGCGGCTTTGGTTAGAGTATTGGGAGAGCTTGCCGACGAACTGCGTCGTTCTATCGATTTTTATCTAAATCAGAGCGAAAATTTAGAAGTGGCGCAGCTGCTACTCGCTGGGCCAGGAGGAGGAATTGGACAACTGGATGAATTCTTCACGCAACGGTTGAGCTTGCCAACGACACAAGTAGACCCAGTTGCGGCCCTTTCCTTGGAGGTGATAGAGGAAATTTCACCAGTGCAAAGACCGGGATTGGGAGTGGTATTGGGATTAGGACTACGAGAGGTTTAAAGCGATGTATAGCCTAGATATTAATTTTCTTAAGGATCGCCCGGACATCATCCGCCGCGATGTCCCTGGTGCCAAAGCTCCCTCTGGGAATAAAAACATGACGCCGCTGTTGGCGGGATTGGCAGTCGGTCTGCTGTTGCCAGCAGGAGTTGGGGCGTTGTGGTTGTTGCTGCAAAACCAAACCGAACAATTGACCGCCAAAAAAGCTCAATTGGAACAGCGGCTCAATGAAGGCAAAGCCAAAGAGCAGCAAATTCAAGCAATCAACAACGAAACTCAGGCAGTGAAAGGAGAAACGCAGGCACTCGCCAGCGTGTTCAATCAATTGGCTCCGTGGTCAGCGATTTTGCAGGATATACGCGATCGCGTGCCACCCGGTCTGCAAATCACCAGCATTGAGCAAACCGCGCCAGATCCGGCTACCACCACAGCAGCCCCTAGCCCCACTGCTGCCGCTGCCCCTCCGAGTTCTAACGTGTCAATCAAAGGGTACGCTCGCTCCTTTGATGAAGTGAACGACTTTTTGCTAACGCTACAGCGATCTAAGTTATTCGATAGCGAAGATACCCAAATTGTGGCGGCTGAGTTGAAAGACAATCAAACTCAGGTGCAACAGCCCCAGGATCAAGGAAATTCCAACGCTAGAGTAGAAATTAAATTGCCAAAAGTGGTGGAATACACCATTAAAACGAGCCTGAGCGATGCCCCGGCTTCCCAGTTACTTAGAGAGTGGGAGCGCAAAGGTGCAGTGGGATTAGCGACTCGGCTTAGAAACCTTCAGAACACAGGAGCGCTGCAAAAATGACGGTAAGTCAAGACTTTATACCATCCGATGAAGGCCAAGATGAAGCTGCCTATCCCAGTGCCTTTGGTATTACTTTCACGCCAACAGTTAGCGGTGCCTTGCTGGCAGTGTTGGGTTTAGCAGGAGCAGCTTATTTGGTCGCTAACCTGTTGTTGCCTGCGTGGACTTCTTATCAACAACTGCAAACTGATGTAGAAAACACCGAGCAGCAAATTCAACAACAGGCACAACTCCAGCAAAAAATTGATGCGGCGAAAGTAAACCTAGGCAAGGCAAAACAGCAAAGAGCTGCTGTCCTTTCCATGTTTGGTAGCTCCAAAACCCTGGATACCTTAATGCTAGATATCAATCGTTTTGTTAAGGCAAGACAGGGTAAATTGACCAAGTATGAGCCAAGAAGAAACGATGCCGCTGATGCTAGCAGTAGTGACATTATTACTGATGGATCTTTAGGGCCGGAAGTCAATGGTAAGCTCAAACGTAAGGTATACAATGTAAGCTTTGAAGGCGACTACGGACAAACCCAATCCATTCTGAGAAGTCTAGAGCGACTCCAGCAACTGCTAGTAGTAAAAGACTTGAAATCAGATTTAAAGGACGCGGCGACCAGTCAGAAAATTACGGTAAACCGGCAGGGTCAAATTGTCCCCACTGGCAAACCAAAAGAGCGAACCTTGATTAACACCTCTTTTAGGTTAGAGGTGCTGCTGCCATTATCGGAGCAGGAAGCGAAAGAGGCGGCGGCAGCAGCAGCGGCAGCAGCAGCGGCAGCTCAACCACCCCAGTAGGAGACAGCAAGTAGGTGTCGAGAATTCGACCTGAAAGCTGTTCAGGTGCAAAAATTGCTTTTGTGTGAGGAGGAAACGGTGAAACAGCTATCAATATTGGGTGGAATCTTGCTCGGTTCAGCACTGGTTCTACCCGGAACACAACGGGTCTTAGCAGCTGCCACGCAAGTAACCGCTGTGCAACTCAATCCCACGGATAATGGTGTTGAAGTGATGCTAAAGACATCTGAGGGCGATCGCTCCGGCAAGGACACTGTCCTACGCCCTCAGATGTTCACACTCAGCCGTGGCAATGAGTTAACGGCAGATGTGCTGAATGCCCGACTGAGCTTACCTGAGGGAGACAGCTTCCGTCAGGAAAATCCGGCTCCTGGCATTGAGTCAATCGTCGTGAGCCAGCGGGAGGACAATAGTGTCCGAGTAACAGTCAGCGCAGCTAACAGCAAACCGACCGGGCAGATTAGCCAGAACAAGGAAGGGGGAATCACCTTAAACGTTAACTCTGTTGCACCGCCGACTGAAGCAACACCGCCGACGCTCTCCTCCCAAGCACCTGTTAATTTTTCTCCTACTGCACCTGCACCAACGGCACAGACACCACCGACTCCAACCCGACTCGCTCAAACGCCAGTTCCGGGCGGTGTATTCCCCCAAACGCCACCCGGTCAAATCCCTCAGGTTCCAGCACCCAGTGGCATAACTCCTGCGCCCGGTCTACCAGAGGTTCAGCCTCAACCAGTCATCAACCCACCAAACCCAGATGTTCTGGTGCCAAACCCGCGCATTACCATTGACGGAGTTCCGGCTCCAGCGGCGGGGACAGTGCAACCCGTCAGTCCAGCACCGCCTTTCTTGCCGAGAGCGATCGCGCCCCCAGTCGGCGATATTACTACCTCCAACACCAATGCTGCCCCCGCTGTCATCGATCTCGGTACAGCTGAGCGCGTACCCCGCTTAGTGTTGCGGGATGCTCCCGTCCGAGAAGTTTTAGGGCTACTTGCCCGTTCGGCTGGTCTCAACCTTGCCTTTACGGGAGGCGCGGCAGCAGGCGGGACTCCGGGGCAACCAGCAGCCGCTCCTGGCCCAGGTGGTGCTACCGAGGGGGGACCTACGATTTCCCTGGATATCGAAAATGAGCCAGTTCAAGATGTCTTCAACTACGTCCTTCAGCTGAGCGGCTTAGAAGCCAACCGAGTTGGACGAACAATTTTTGTGGGTGCCAGACTGCCTGACGATGCTCGAAATATCATCACGCGCAGCCTGCGACTCAATCAAGTCCCTGTGACGGCAGCAGCGAACTTCTTGACGACCCAAGGGGCAGAGACGCAAATCCCTACAGAGCAAATTCAAATTCAGACCATTGGAGAGGGAGCCGCCGCTCGAACCGTAGAAATCAGAACGCCAAGCATTTTAGCACTGAGAGCTACTGAGGGAAATGCCCCCTTACTACTCAAAGGGTTAGCAGTATCAGCCGACGAGCGACTCAATGCCATCACCCTGGTTGGTTCTCCTCGCAAAGTTGAAATTGCGACAAACCTCTTGACCCAGTTAGATGCCCGCCGTCGCCAAGTGGCAGTGAATGTCAAGGTCGTTGATGTCAACCTATTGAACACCAAGGACTTTAACACTAGCTTCTCCTTCGGGATCGGGGATAGCTTCTTCAGTGTTGACCAGGGAGCAGCAGCCTTTAATTACGGCGGTGTCAGACCCCCGACAAACCAGCAGGTGACTACGAGTCAAGTTAGCCCACCTATTATCCAGAATCCCTTTAGCGGAGCCAATGTTTTCCTCGATCCAAACAATCCCGTAAGCATTCCGGGAACTTCACCCGGTACCATCATAGTGGGTCCAAATGGTGTTCAAAGGGTGCAAAATGCAGGCGCTGGGCTTTTTCCTAGACCTTTTGTGAACTTAAATAATCCGCTACAGGGTGGTTTCATCACCGTTACTCCAGCTACAGACAATATCATTACTCAAACCGTTGACCCCGCTACTGGAAGGGTAACATCAACTGCAACAGCAGGAACCGTTGGGACGGTTACGGCAGCTCTCCCTTCCCTATTGCAGTTCCCCAGCCGGTTCTTATCCTCATTGCGGGCGCAGATTCAAAGCGGCAATGCCAAGATTTTGACTGACCCGACTCTAGTTGTTCAGGAAGGACAGTCGGCTACCGTCAACTTGACTCAAGAGGTTGTGGGTAATATTCGGCGGGAAACGGAAACAACTGAAAATACGACGAATACAACCGTCACCGCAGAAATTAAACAGGCAGGTTTAATCCTCAATATCAGAGTCGAGCGGATTGACGATAATGGTTTCGTCACTTTAGCGGTAAATCCCACCGTAACTGCGATTGGCGGTCAGCAAAATATAGTCGTTGGTGATGATGTTAACCAAATCGCTTTGCTGACGGTGCGTAACCTGAACTCTGGACAACTTCGCCTGCGAGATGGTCAGACGCTGATTCTGTCGGGGATTATTCAAGATTCAGAGCGAACGACCGTATCCAAAGTGCCAATTTTGGGCGATATTCCGCTTCTAGGTGCCTTGTTTAGAAGTACCAACAAGGTGAATCAACGGCAAGAGGTAATCGTGTTGCTGACGCCTCAGATTATCGATGACTCGTCGCGTTCCGCTTTTGGCTACAGCTACACCCCAGGACAAAATGCGCGTCAGATATTGGAGCAGAAGTAAAGCGCGTAAGTAACTGGTAGGGCTTGAGCCTTGAAGAGACAAAACACAACTTCCCCCTGTTCGACTTCCGACAGGGGGCTTATTTGTGCCCTAAACGGAGTTTTTGCCTAGGAAACTAGGTTGTGCAACTCTTAAAAAGTGCCCGTTGCCGAAAAATTAATCAAAAAACTCTTCAAATCTACATAACTTAAAGCTTTCGACGATCCATATCCAGCACGCAGACTTTAGAATAATGCAGTGAAACTTCGAGACAGCGAGAGTTTCAGCTTTTTTGAGGCTAAATTGCCCTCAAAGGCTCGTGTCTAAAGCCCCGATTGGGACTTTAGAGCTAGTCATAATCACGCCCGTACAAACCATTTGGAGTGACTAAACATGAATAAAGGTGAATTGGTTGATGCAGTGGCAGACAAGGCTTCTGTCACTAAGAAGCAAGCAGATGCTGTTTTGACGGCTGCCTTGGAAGCTATCATGGAAGCTGTTTCTTCTGGCGATAAGGTGACTTTGGTGGGATTCGGCTCTTTTGAATCGCGGGAACGCAAAGCCCGCGAGGGTCGCAATCCTAAAACTGGGGACAAAATGGAAATCCCCGCAACGAAGGTTCCTGCATTTTCTGCGGGTAAGTTGTTTAAAGAAAAAGTTGCGCCCGAAGATTAACCACTTATCCAAAGCGGCAATCATCCTTGACTCGGCCTGTTCACGGGGGTAACTTAGCCTGGGCAGCTGCACTGGCAGGCTGTTCCCCCGACCTCATTGTTGATTTTTCTGCCAGTATTAACCCGTTGGGGCCTCCCCAGTCGGCACTCGCGGCGATTGGGGCACATCTAGAGCGCTTACGTGCCTATCCTGACCCAGATTATGCCGAGTTGCGGGTGTCTCTGGGTCAGCTGCACCAACTCCCGCCAGACTGGATTCTGCCTGGGAACGGCTCGGCAGAGTTACTAACCTGGGCAAGTTGGGATTTATCAGAACTGACGGGAACGTGTCTGGTGACACCAGCATTCGGCGATTACTGGCGGGCACTCCGGACGTTTAGCGCCAACGTACATGAGTGCCCGCTTCCCGATTTTCGAGCTTCGATTTTGGATTTAGAATTCCCAATCCAAAATCCAAAATCCAAAATCCAAAATCCCACTGGTCTACTGGTGAATAACCCGCACAATCCCACGGGTCAGATGTTTTTCAGAGAGACTCTGATCCCTTATCTGGAGAAATTTGCGCTGGTGGTGATGGACGAAGCCTTTATGGATTTTCTACCGCCTTCCCAGCAGCAAAGCCTCATTCCAGTGGTGCAAGAGTACCCGAATTTGGTAATTCTGCGATCGCTCACCAAGTTCTACAGTCTGCCAGGGCTGCGCTTAGGTTATGCGATCGCTCACCCAGACCGCCTGCGGCGCTGGCAACAGTGGCGCGATCCTTGGCCCGTCAACACCTTAGCCGCTGCCGCTGGTGTCGCTGTGGTACAGGATACAGAATTTCAACAGCAAACCTGGGATTGGTTGGAACCGGCAAAGTCTCACCTGTTTCAAGGTTTGGCGCAAATACCGGGATTGCAACCGCTACTGGGTGCTGCTAACTTTTTGCTGGTTGAGTCAGAACAACCTAGTTCACAAGTACAGGAAAAACTTCTCAAGCAGAGTAAAATTCTGATTCGTGACTGCTTGAGCTTTCCAGAATTGGGCGATCGCTACTTCCGAGTCGCGGTGCGTTCTGAAGTTGATAACCAGCGCCTAATCGACGGTCTAGCGGCAATTTTGTAATGGCTAATCGCTAATGGCTAATTGTTCATTTTTCCGATTAGCCATTAGCAATCAACACATTAGCAATTAACAACTGACAAAGAACAAATCATGGCAGTTGAGTACGACTTAGTCGTAATAGGCGGCACGGAGGCAGGGCGTCATGCCGCAATTGCTGCTGCCAACCTGCAAGCCCGCGTCGCCTTAGTCGAACCCCAGCCACCTTCTGAGAGACGCTGGCAATCGTCCTTACAGTTAGGGTCTCTCTATACCAAAGCTTTGACTCAGGTTAGGCGAGTGATTCACCCGCAAAGTGACTTCAATCGATTTGGTGTCCCCTGGGATCTGGCTGATTCTACAGAACAGCAACCCGTTCCAGGGGGGCGATTGACTGAGGCAATCCAGTGGGCGGATGGCGTCCTCTCCACTTTAGAAGAACAACATTCCCCAGCGATTTTGGCTTCTTTGGGCGTTGATGTCATTGTTGGGGAGGGTGAATTTTGTCGTAAACCTTACCTCGCTTTTGTCGTCAACGGGCGGAGATTGCGATCGCGTGCCTACCTGATTGCCACGGGTTCTCGTCCTGGGATTGCGGCAATTGACGGACTCGAAGCTACTGGCTATCGAACGCCGATAGATATTTGGCAGCAGATATCCCCCGAACAGCTACCTGTAGACGCATCTCCCCGCCCCTGCTGGGTAGTCATTGGCGGTGGCGCATCTGGCACCGAACTGGCGCAGACTTTATCTCGGTTGGGCGCTGATGTCACCCTGGTAGTACGCAGTTCCCACATTCTGCCGAAAGAAGACCCAGAGGCGGCGAGAGTGGTGCAAGCACAGCTAGAAATTGAGGGCGTCCGCGTCCTGACTCAAACAGAAGTGACGCAAGTTAAACGAATTGACGACAAAAAGTGGGTTCTCGCTGGCAACAAAGCGATTGAATCCGATGAAATTTTGCTATGTACTCGACCGCAACCAAATGTCACAGGTTTAAACTTGGAAGGCGTTGGCGTCAAGATGAACCGGCGTGGGATGGAGTTGAACGAGAAACTGCAAACAACGAACCCCCGTATCTACGCTTGTGGTGACGTTACTGGGGGTTATCAAGCTGCCCATATCGCCCAGTACGAAGCCAGCATCGCCCTAAAAAATGCTTTGTTTGCACCCATTTTCAAACTAGACTATCGCGGCATTCCTACAGGCGTTTTTTCTGAACCGATGCTGGCGCGGGTTGGCTTAACCGAGGCGCAAGCGAGACGCCAGTACGGTAAAGATGTCTTAGTGTTGCGGCAATATTTCAAGGCAGTAGCAGCAGCCCAGATATTAGGGGAAATCACGGGATTTTGTAAAATTCTGGTGCGTCGCAATGGAGAAATTCTAGGGGCAACGCTAGTAGGGATGGAAGCGGCTGAGTTAATGGGAGCGATCGCGCTGGCTATGCGACAGAAAATAAAAGTGGATGCTCTCAGTCAGCTGCCTACGATTTCCCCCACCTTATCAGAAATTATTCAGCAAACTGCTAACGAGTGGCACCGACAACGACTTCGGAAAAATACCCGATTGGAAGACTTCTTAGAAGGCTTTTTTAACTTCAGGCGGTCATGGTCTTCATAACCATATAAAGTTTATTTTGGCAACCTATGGAGCTAATTTTGCCTTTTTTGCTCGGTTTTCCAAATACCATTGAGCGATCGCAGGTGTCCATTGTTCAAAATGAACCCAGAGCAATTCGCAAAACTTTTGCGCTTCAAGTTGAGCATCTTTTTTCCATCTCAAGTCTAAAAGATGCATGAGCGATCGCACATTACAACTCAGCACAAAATGCTGTCTGGCATCAAAAGGAATAATTCCTCTAGCGTGCTCTTCTGAAAGTCCTTCATCTATGCGTTTTTTATAATGTTTGCAGGCGTCTTCGCACCATTGCAAATCATCCTGACGCTGTTCCTCCGAATACAAATAGCGTTTCCCTTGTCGGTTTGTATAGTTACCAACTGGACGTAAATAGAAAGCTTCTTCTATATCTAATTTGCCCTCTACTACATCAACAATTCTCTGTCCGGTATAACGGAAGGATTGTACATCAAAGCTCACGCCCACGCGATGAGTGCGGAGTTGCTGCATCATTGAGTGCGGGAAGTAACCCACATTAACAGTAATCTGGGGATGTTCTAGAGGGCCGTAATGTCCGCGATCGCCTGATAATAAATGTTTAATAATCAGTTCGCCGCTCCGCTCCTCATCAGGCCAGCGATCGCAACTATTCCAAACCAACTCTTCGGAGTAATCTTGATGCATTGCTGCCCAAATAACTTGTTGGGGATTTGGCGTGGCAGCAACTACCTCAACACGAAAGTATTTCACCTGCGTATTTCCTTATATCCGTGCTATAACAATTTTTTCCGGCTGATCTTGATATTTACCCTGACGAGATTCATAGCTCACCTCGCAAGGTTTACCCTCAAAAAATAGCAGTTGCACAATTCCTTCATTGGGATAAATACGGCAATCTGCATTTGATGAATTGGAAACCTCTAGGGTTAAATGTCCTCTCCAACCAGCCTCAGCAGGCGTTAGATTGCAGATGATCCCGCATCGTGCGTATGTACTTTTTCCAATGCACAATACAGTAATATTTTCAGGCACTTCTAGTCTTTCTAATGCCACGCCTAATCCATAGGTATGAGCGGGCAAAATGAAATAGCTACCATTCGCATCGGTATGGAGTTTTGTCTGCTCCAAATTTTCAGGATTAAAGTTTTTGGGATCGACGACTGTGCCGGGAATATGCCTAAAAATGCGGAATTCCAGAGGCGAGAGCCTGATATCGTAACCAAAGCTGCTCAGACCAAATGAGATAACAGGTAAATCGTCCACACGACGAACTAATTTAGGCTCAAAGGGCGAAATCATACCCTTTTGAGCCATTTCGGTAATCCAGATATCGTTCTTAATCACAGGTTCACAAGTAATCCCAACCGGAATACTAGGATAACGTGAAGTGTATTCCTTAGGGTCGGTGACTACGACGTATTTCAGTAATTTGGTCGGCGACATCCAGAAGCGCTTGGGGCATTTCTGGCCCGGTCAAAATGATATCTACATGAGCAGGGCGTTTTTCAAGCAGCGCCAGTACCTCGGATTCGGGAATTAAGCCAAAGTTAATCGCTAAGCTCAATTCATCCAGAACGACGAGGGAATATTTGCCTTCGGAGATTACTTTTTGGGTATGCTGCCAAAGCTCAAGTAAAGAGTGAGTTTCCGCCTCATCGAGGTGCGGGGTATCAATGCAACGGGGTAAGTCGCAGCGAACCCAATCTAGATTTTGCCCTAAGCGCATGGGATGCTCGTGTCCCTGATTGATTCCGCCTTTGAGGAACTGAATCACTAAAACTGAGGTTCCTTGACCGGCAATTCGCAGCGCTTGCGCGATCACGCCGGTAAAAAAGCTGCGGTGAGCGCCGGTAAAAACTTGCACCAGTCCTTCAATAGTGGGGAGCAGGCGACGATCTGAATGAAGCGCTGGGGTTTCTAGCTGGGCAACCATAAGACGAAGTTTAATCGTGAGGAATCTTGACGCGCGTATCGCTTGCCCCAGAAAAGTTTGGTTAGCAAACGATATGTAGTGTATTTTTTTATTTTGCCTCATAATCAAACACTAGATATATCTATCCGTCAAGCCCGTTAAGTGCTGACTATCCTGTATTAGTTCTTGTATTAGTTCTTGGCTTCGTCAGTCTCGCTGAGCGACCGATCAATGGCAAAATAGCCAGCATAGGCTTGGTTGAAAGCTGGCTCAAAGTTCAGCTTCCGGCGATGCTTGATTCAATCACAGCAGGAGCAAGGTGCCGTGAGACTGATAATTCTAGGAGGGCCTGGGGCAGGTAAGGGAACGCAGACTGCATTGCTATGCAGTCACCTGGGGATTCCTGGAATTTGCACGGGCGACATTTTGCGACAAGCGATCGCATCCCAATCTCCCCTCGGTGTCCAAGCACAATCCTATGTAGAAAAGGGTGAGTTAGTGCCCGATCCCCTGATGATCGAATTCATGCGCCAGCGTCTCCAACAGCCGGATATCAAGGGTGGTTGGCTGTTAGATGGCTATCCGCGTACTGCTTTTCAAGCAGAGGAATTAGATTTTTTGTTAGAAGATTTGGGACAACATCTAGATTGGGCAATTTGGCTAGAGGTGCCAGAATCAGTGTTGATGAGCCGTTCTTTAGAGCGATCGCGTCCAGACGATCAACCAGAAATCGTACAACGCCGCCTCGAATTATTCCAAGAACGCACGATTCCTATCCTGGAATACTACGAACATCGCCAACGGTTGTTGACTGTCAACGGAAACCAAACCCCAGAGCAAGTACAGCACGACATTTTAGGCAAAAACTTGGCGGCGAGTGCTGAGTAATCTAGGGATTCTTCCTCTGCGTTACTTTGCGTTTAGCTTGGCGTTCCTCTGCGTTGAAAATACAAATATTATCTGGATGTAGCAGAGCGGTTTTGTTCCAGAAAATGACCGAGTAAATAAAGTGAACCGCACAAAACTAATAAACTTTCTGGGGAAATCGCCGCTTCTAATCCAGCCGTGAGATCCGGGTAGGTGCGACAATCGGCTAATTCTGGGCAGATATTTTGAGCCAAGGTAGCTAAATCTTCTGGCTCAGCGGAACTATGATCCGGGACGGGGACTAAGTACAAGAGATCGCCCTTTCTAAGTAATGCACTAAAAATATCCGCATGATCTTTCGTAGAAAGCATCCCCATCACCCAATGGATTGGTGATTTTTCTAAGGTATCGACATATTGACGCAACGCGATCGCGGCGGCTGGATTATGGGCACCATCGATCAATAACCGATGATTTTGCCAACTTGTCCACTGAAGACGCCCAATCCATTGAGTTTTTGCCATACCAGAAGCGATCGCTGCTTCTGAAATTTCCCAACCTTGCTGTTGAAGAATTTGGAAAGATGCGATCGCTAACGCCGAATTATTTAGCTGAAAATCTCCCAATAACGGCAAAGGATACTTTATCCCCTGATACTCCACCCTTCTTTCTTCCCCTGGCGTCTGCGTCTTCGCGGTTCCTAACTCCAGCGCTGGTTCAGCCCAAACAACCGGACACCCTAACTCACTAATCCGCTGCTGTACCACCGCCCTCGCCTCCTCTGGCAACTGTCCCACGACAGCAGGACATCCCGCCTTGAGGATACCGGCTTTTTCTCTAGCAATATCCGCTAAAGTAGGGCCAAGGTTCTGCCAGTGTTCTCGACTGAGAGAAGTAATAATTGTGACCAGGGGGTTAGGGCATACATTCGTCGCATCTAGACGCCCTCCTAAACCCACTTCCACCACCGCCACATCTACCTGAGCTTGAGCAAAATACAACCAAGCGGCGGCGGTGATGACTTCAAACTGCGTGGGTGACTCCTCATCCGGTTGGATAGCCGCTTGGACTTGTAGCAGCAATTTTTCTAGCGTTTCTAGCGATATCGGCTGTTCGTTGAGACAGATGCGCTCGTTCCAATCAACTAAATGAGGGGAAGTATACCGCCCCACGCGATAACCGGCTACAGTCAGCACTGCGGAAAGGTAAGCACAAACTGAGCCTTTACCATTCGTTCCAGCGACATGAATCACTGGTACTTTGTGGTGCGGGTTGCCCAAGTCTGCCAATAATTTTTGAATGCGCTCTAAACCGAGATGAACACCAAAGCGCTGAAACGGTTGAAGAATTGAGTCGATATCCACAAGCAACCAGATCCTAACTTGACTATTCAGACTGTTATGTAAGATATTTACAAGTTTTCCAATATTTCTTTTAAAGTGGTAAGCCACTGATGACAAGGCTCATCAATTGGAGCAATCTCTCGGCGTCTTTGTGCCAATGATTCGGTATATGCTGTCATCCAGGCGCGAGCTAATTCTTGCTCTGTCACTAGACCATCTTCCATTGCTCGATTAAATTGTTTTTTAATCCACTCTCTAAAGGTCAGTATTTCTATAGATATACCAAATAAATCTTCTATTTCTTGACATCAATATAACATCTCTTGTCGCCGTTCAGGTTCTACACTGGTTACAAAACCAGCTAAGGCAACAGTTGAGTGTGCTGCAAGCTTATCTGCAAGTTCTTCAAGTTCATCTCGCAAGTAAGCTTTTCCATACTTTGCATCCCACGATTCAATAATTTGTCTAGCTTGTAGTATTTCAATATCACCGATATTCCCGTGTTTCTTATTGGCTGAACGCATCTGTGATAGAGGTTTCAATGCTCCATCTGGAAAAACCTGACATTCTTGCATTGCTTGCATAAGACTATGCATACTGATCTCCATAATTCGTGCTGCATAATCAGACTCCTTGATATGCCTCAAGATGATGTTAGTAATATATTCCCTATCCACCTCTTCAGCTTGCTCAAAAACATTGTTGAGATTTTCTATTGTTTGGGAAGATAAGTTTATGAAAGAATTTGCCTGATTTAGCAGCTGCAAGAGTAAGTAATGCAGAGCTGCTTCGGGATTTATTTCGTTAGTCTCAATTCCTTCAACAATACTGAGCCATTCTTGACGAGCGCCTCTGAGATTAGCTTTATAAACGGGTGAGTAAGGATAATTTTCTGCTAAACTGCGCGTCATCATAAATCCATCTGCGTTCAGCCTAAGCAGCTCGTATTTACGTAGCACTGGGGTTATATACTGCCTATCCAAGGATCGCATTGATATTCCATCACGCCAGGAAAAATCTCTTGTACCTGCACTACCTTTATGTAGCCTTATGCTTTGCATTGGCTCGACAGCTTTTACACATAGCTGTAGAACTGTCAAACCTACCAGCGCTCTTCCAACTTCACTGGTTACTGATTCTACAAGTTTATGTAGAATCTCTATATGAGTTTGACTGAGTTGTGATAAGTTAAGAGCAGCTAAATTATCTCTACAGAGAATAATTTGCCTCTCTAGATAACCCTGAGAGAGTTCTAGCGCTATTTTTTGATATTTCAGCTTGGCTGCTTGGCTCATACCTCCTTCTAAGAAAACTTGTGTTGTACCATCAGGTAGCACTAGCTCACTCTTGTCAATGAATACCCGCAGATGTAGTTCGCTCATTGCCTTATTTTAAGTTTTTGCGGAGTTGTACACTTCTGGGCGTCAGTGTTGGAAACGCATAGGGAATTAAATATTCTCCTTTAGGGATTTGAGGATTGGTGTTGTAGTTCCTAACTTCATACCCCATGCTGCGTAAAGATTCTAGGTAAGAAAACACATCATCTTTATTAACTCCCCATTGGCAAGCTAGTCCTTGAGCTGGTAATTGAGTTGCCACTCCTATTCCTCTAACAATGCATTGAACAACACGCCAAAACGGCTCAATATTTAAACTACTATTAAAATTAATAACTCCAGTAATTCGGGCGGCGTATTGGTAATACCCAGAAAGTTGAACTAAATCAGCCATGCCTGTTAGTTCAATAAGTTTCTCTTCAAACGCTTTCCATAAAGCTGTAAATATACCTTTATCTAAATTTTTAGCGCATAGTTTAACCTTCCCCGTATTTAAAATCCAATCTTGGTTATCCCAAGCTGGATATATTTCAATTACATATTGATTGTCATCTTTATTTTTTTGATTGTTTGATGCTGTAATTATCCAGGAAGAAGGATCTAGATGATATTGCAGATTAATTCTTATGCTGTTAGGGGTTTCTTCTTCATTCCAAGAAAAATCTGTTGATAGAAAGCGCACAGCTTGCTCATCATTTACATACTTTCTTGAGGATGGGGAGGTAATTTGCCCAGCAATATGTAAGTTAGCGATCGCCACTTTAGCCTTTTGAGCGTATACGTCGGTTAGCTGACGCTTGCGCTGTCTGAATGCCAGTTGTTTAGTTTGTAGCAAGTAGTGCATGGGAAAAGGTAAATTAATGCCCATGACTTGATCTAAGATACTGAGAGCTAAGATCCGACCAAGCTGTGGCGGGACAGAATTTCCAATCTGTTCAATACAGACTTGACGATTACCAACAATTTCATAATCGTCAGGAATCGTTTGTAGCCGCTTCAGTTCTGCAACTGTGAATCTACGGTTTTTCCAGCTAAAGGGACCAGTGTATTGTCCTCCTTGCGCTTTAATAGTCCGTACCGGCATCTGAGGATCAGCTTTATAGAGAAAATCTGAGAACTTTGATCGCCAGCTAAACACTGGGTTTGGATGCCCCATTTCCTCTGTATAAAAGCTGTAATTTAGACCAGGTGGTATATTTGTAAGAAGGTGTCCGTATCGCCCTCCAATACCTAAGTCTACATGCGTTTTATTAGCTCCTTCAACTGCCTCTCCTGCTGAGTAGAAAGGTTCTTGATTGGGAGAATCTGGACCATGAGTTGGATAGGGAAATAGATAATTACCTTCACGAATTCCAACAATAAACAAACGCTCTCGATGTTGCGGGACACCATAATCAGCGGCATCAAGAACGCGAAAATGAATTATATAGCCTGCTTCCTTAAAAGCATTTTGGATTTCTTTCCAAGCTTCTCCTTTTTGCGCTCCAGTGATTCCATAGACGTTTTCATACAGGAATCCTTTTGGCTGAAGCATCTTTAATAAACGGACATATTCCTGAAAAAGAGTGCCGCGAGAATCGCTCGTTCCGGCAACCCCGGATGCTCGACGACCTGCTGCTGAGAAGGTTTGACACGGTGGACCGCCGATGATGAAATCTACTTTTAGATCGGGGCTAGGAATAAATTCTTTAATATCAGTGCAAATTGGTTTGGAATTTTCTAGCCATTTCCCTGGCATCGAGTTCTTTTCTAATGTCTGTACATATTTGGCTTCAAGCTCAACCATCTCAACAATATCAAACCCGGCGTCATGGAAGGCAATATCCAGCCCACCACCACCAGAGAACAAGCTCAGGGTTCTAATGGGAGAAACTCCTTGTTGAGTAAGCCATCTATGAAGAGATTTACCAAATTGATCGGGCCAAGCTGGGCAACGGCTGACGTCGAGCGATCGCAAGATTTCCTTAAACCAAACAACCTCGTCTAGCTCAATACCAGGTAGATTCAAAGGGAGAGACATCTGTTGCATGTGCTGGCAAATGTGTATCTATCGAACTGCATACCTATTTTCATCACGGATTGAGTTGAAACGTCAATCTACCAGTGGCGAGGCGATCGCTTGTATTTCCTCCATGACTTGCCAGCCACATAAGCTTTATTAGTCAGGACAATGGCAGGTATTAGTTGTATAGCATCTTTGGCGACTTCCTCTCTTCTTTCCGTTTCTGTCGTAACAGTCTCCATCGTCCCGACATTCTAATTTTTCCTCACAAATGGTATCGCGGGGAAAAACTCCAACATCTTTTACAGAAACTTCCGCTCTAAAAGTGCCTTGTTCAATTATTCTTTCTCCTTCTTTAATTTCATACTCAAACTTATTTTCGCCTTCTAAAACTGCAAAAGTACGAGTTTGATGGCTATTTCCCAGACTCAAATCAACGCCTTGAGAATATTGCCCTTCGCTGTAACCTCTGCTCGTGTAGGGATAAGGATTACTCTTCATACCCTGAGTCACGTTCCGGATTGTCACTTTTCTTTTCGGTGCGGGTGGAGTTGATTTGGAAACAAACTGAGCTTTTCTGGTGCCCGGATTCATCACAGTTCCCGGACATTGCCCGACATATTCAACTCGCTTAAATTGAATTTCATTGACATCGAAATTATTGCCGTTACTTACCAGGAACTCCGCCCCGTTTGCATTCGCCCGATTCACAAAAACCACAACCAGCACGAAAGCCGCAATGATTAGAAAGGCAGTTCTTTTGATTACAATCTGTAACGCGGAAAAGCTTTTGAGTTTCATAATTTTTCTTGGCACTACTAAAACAGACTTCTTTATCCTTCCTAGGAGGTAGATAAGGTTTAATACTTCCGATAGAAGATTATCGAATATTTTTAGTGTCGTTGATTAACCATTGATTGTTTCCCGATTTGTACAGCGGCTTGTCGCTTCTCCCAGCAACTGAATCAGGTCAAGCAGTTAGCCTCAGCCGCCGAGGAAGTAAGTTGGACGACTTCCTGGCGATCGCTCAAAAGATTTTCTTAAAATCTCTTAAAAATTGACACTTTAAAAGGAAAAATGTAAAAATAGATACAGAAATAAATTAGCTAGTTCACCACTGACTGAGTATTCATAGCCGTCAGTGGCTCTGGGGAATAAAAGTAGAGCGCGATCGCGAAGCAGCGTGCCTTGCTTAGTCACAAATACTCAGGAAACTCAATCGGAGGCGAAACTTATGAAACTCTCTTATCGCGGCGTCAGCTACGAAAAAACTTCACCCACGCTGGAAGTAACCGAAAGCGAGATTGTGGGGAAGTATCGGGGACAGACTTACAACGTTGCATATCCCAGACATATTGCAGTTCCCGATGCGATTGTTAACTTGAACTATCGGGGAGTCCCCTACTTCATCGGCAAAACCGGCACGACTAGGGATGCTCTAGAGAGGCAAATCTCATGCGAAGGGATGGCACCTCTAGGCGATTGGAAATTGCCAACCGATACAAGTCGGCGAAAAGTGTTGGATAACGCCGCTAAAAGTCACTTAGCGAATATCCACCGCAGCCTGGAACATCGGATACAAGTCGCTAAAGCCAAAGGTGACGAAAATCTAATTCGCCTTCTAGAAGCAGAGTCGAAGCAACTGACATTGTGCCTCTAGGAGTTTCCGGAATATCTGGCGGTGCTTGCGGTTGAGTCAGCAGTAACTGCTGACTCAACCGTAAAGAGTGAAGGAGCGCACTCCTCCCCCTTTAGGTGTAAAATCTTATCTAAGCACGAAATCTTCAAAGCTGAAGACGACGGATTCCTGGTTTATAAAGCTACGTGGGCGATAGAGAGCGATCGCCCTTTTTTTATGGGAATGTATCCTGCCAGATCAACCGTTACGGGTAAGGGTAGTTGCAGCGAATCCTACAAATTTTATTCCATTTTTTCACAATAATTAATAAAGTTGATCTGCGACTTAAGTAGTAGCGCCATACCTTGTGTTGACTTCTACCTATCGAGGGCAAAAGCGTGTGAATCGCATCCTCCCGATTGAGAACACAAAAGCGATGCGATAAAAGCGCTACCGCCCCCAAATTTTGCTGAGACTAGGAGAGTTGAAAATGCTTGAATCTTATCGTCAACACGTCGCTGAAAGGGCGGCACTCGGAATTCCACCACTGCCGCTGGATGCCCAGCAGACTTCTCAATTGTGCGAATTGTTGAAAAATCCTCCAGCCGGTGAAGAAGAGACATTGTTGGAATTGCTGCGCGATCGCATTCCTCCAGGCGTCGATCCGGCTGCTTACGTGAAAGCTGGCTTTCTCACCGCTGTCGCCAAAGGTGAAACCATTAGCCCTTTAGTTACCCCCATCTATGCAGTAGAACTGCTGGGAACAATGGTAGGCGGCTACAACGTGCAATCGTTGATAGATTTACTCAAATCTGACGATGAATTGGCATCAGCCGCCGCAACAGCTTTAAGCAAAATCATGCTGGTGTATGATGCCTTCCACGATGTCTTGGAATTGTCCGAGACGAATTCCTATGCCAAGCAAGTCATTGACGCTTGGGCGGCGGCGGAGTGGTTTACCAGTCGCCCCACCTTGCCAGAAGCGATTACCGTCACCGTCTTCAAGGTGCCCGGAGAGACGAACACCGACGATTTATCTCCCGCAACCCATGCCACAACCCGCCCGGATATTCCCTTGCACGCCTTGGCAATGCTGGAATCTCGGCAACCGGGAAGTTTGGAAACGATTGTCGAGTTGAAGAAAAAAGGGCATCCCGTAGCGTATGTAGGGGATGTCGTAGGAACGGGTTCCTCCCGGAAATCTGCGATTAACTCCGTTTTGTGGCACATCGGGCACGATATACCCTTCGTACCCAATAAACGGGCTGGGGGATATGTATTAGGGAGTGCGATCGCGCCGATTTTCTTCAACACCGCCGAAGATGCAGGCGCATTGCCCATCCAGTGCGATGTTACCCAGATGGAAACCGGCATGGTAATCACCATTTATCCTTACAAAGGTGAAATTACCAACGAATCAGGCGAAGTAATATCCACCTTCAGCCTCAAACCCGACACCATCACCGACGAAGTACGCGCAGGCGGACGTATTCCCCTCCTGATTGGACGTACCCTCACCGATAAAACCAGAATTGCCCTCGGATTAGTAGAACCCAGTCCAATCTTCATCCGTCCTCGACCCCCCATCGATACCGGCAAAGGATTTACTCTAGCGCAGAAGATGGTCGGGAAAGCTTGCGGTCTCAATGGTGTGCGTCCCGGCACTTCCTGCGAACCGCTGATGACAACGGTTGGTTCTCAGGATACAACAGGACCCATGACCCGCGACGAGTTGAAAGAACTCGCCTGTCTCGGTTTCAGCGCAGATTTGGTGATGCAGAGTTTCTGCCACACCGCCGCTTATCCGAAGCCAGTTGACATCAAAACCCACCACGAACTGCCCGATTTCTTTGCCTCTCGCAGCGGCGTCGCCTTGCGTCCCGGCGATGGCATTATCCATTCGTGGCTAAACCGGATGCTGCTACCCGATACCGTAGGAACGGGCGGCGACTCCCACACCCGCTTCCCCTTGGGAATTTCCTTCCCCGCAGGTTCCGGCTTAGTTGCCTTTGCAGCAGCTTTGGGCGTGATGCCTTTAGATATGCCAGAATCCGTCTTAGTGCGGTTCAAAGGCGAGTTGCAACCGGGTGTGACGCTGCGGGATATCGTGAACGCAATTCCCTACGTGGCAATTCAAAAAGGTTTGCTAACAGCAGAGAAGCAGAACAAGAAAAACATCTTCTCCGGGCGAATCATGGAAATTGAAGGCTTGCCAAACTTAAAAGTTGAGCAAGCTTTTGAACTGACCGATGCGAGTGCTGAACGTTCTTGTGCAGGCTGCACAATTAAGTTAAGTATCGAGACAGTTTCTGAATATCTGCGTTCCAACGTAGCGCTGATGAAAAATATGGTAGCGCGGGGTTATCAAGATGCCCGTACCATCATGCGCCGCGTTGCAAAAATGGAAGAATGGTTGGCAAATCCCGTATTAATGGAAGCCGATTCAGATGCAGAATATGCGGAAATTATCGAGATTGACTTGAACAAAATCAAGGAACCAATCGTCGCCGCACCCAATGACCCAGATAATGTTAAGTTGCTGTCCGAGGTTCAGAATGACCCCGTACAAGAAGTATTCGTCGGTTCTTGCATGACGAATATTGGTCATTATCGCGCCACTGCGAAAGTGTTGGAAGGCGAAGCAGCAGTTAAAACTCGTCTCTGGATTTGTCCCCCAACCCGAATGGATGAACACCAACTAAAAGAAGAAGGTGTTTATAGCGTATTTGATGCCGCAGGTGCGCGTACGGAGATGCCGGGATGTAGTCTCTGCATGGGAAATCAGGCGCGTGTAGATGACGGTACAACCGTATTTTCTACTTCCACTCGCAACTTCAACAATCGCATGGGTAAAGATGCGCGAGTTTATCTCGGTTCGGCTGAATTAGCTGCTGTTTGTGCGATGTTAGGACGCATTCCCACAGTGCAAGAATACATGGAGATTGTGGCGAAGAAAATTCATCCTTTTGCGGGTGATTTGTATCGCTATCTCAACTTCGACCAAATTGCTAATTTTGAGGATGAAGGTCGCGTAATTTCCTTGGAAGATATGCCTAAGATTGAGGATATTTTGGGTATTCCCTCTGGTGCGTTGCGCTAGTCGATAATTAAAGTAGGGTGGGCATTGACCACCCTACTTCCAATATTGAAGATGAGGCTTAAAGATGCTGTTGGAGTTAAAGCGATTTAATATCCCGCCTGGTCATAAAGTTTTTCTAGAAGATATAACCTGGCAAGAATTTGAAACCATTTTAGAAGAGTTAGGCGAACATCGGGCGTCAAGAGTAGCCTATGACAATGGAATATTAGAAATCATGACACCCTTGTCAGAGCATGAAACCAATAAACTGTTTATCAGCAACTTTATTGAAATTATTTTAGAAGAACTAGATATTGATTTTTATCCTCTTGGTTCTACTACTTTTAAAAACCGGGATATGCTGAAAGGGATAGAACCCGATAACTGTTTTTATATTCAAAATGAAGCAGCAGTACGAGGAAAAGAAAAATTAGACTTATCCATCGACCTACCTCCAGATTTAGCCTTAGAGATAGATATAACTTCTCGCACTCATCCGAGTATTTATGAAGCATTAGGAGTGCCTGAGCTTTGGCGATTTGAAAAAGGGAAGTTACAAATTAATATAATACGAGACGGTAAGTATATCGAGTCAGATTTTAGTCTGATTTTTCCTAATTTACCGCTTATTGAGGTGATTCCTCAGTATTTGAGGCAGGTAAAGGCTGCTGGTAGGAATAAAACAATGAAAGCTTTTAGGACTTGGGTACGAGAGCAAATTGCAGCATCGTAAAATTTCAGTCTCAACTTACACAAATACTTGTTTTTGAGGTAAAGGTTGCCTAATTGCGCCGGAAGAAATGCCCCGAATTGAGGATATATAGGAATTTAAACTGGTGCGTTACGCTAGTGACTGATGACGGACGATCGCCAGTATAAAAAAACCACCAGGGTCTCAAGTATAAGCTATGGCGAACCAGAAAGCACATCTTCAAGGTTGCTAATTTCATTAGCAATAAGCTCAGGTTATTGCTAATCAATACAGACAAATTCGCTCAAAACACGAAAACCTGTTGGTTAACACCTTGACAGGGCTACTATGCAATTATTCAAATAACTAGAGGAACTAAATCGTGTCATACATTCAAATACCTGGTCTACCAGGGTATGGTGTCCATCTCAGCCAAATCCAGGAGGGTGAGATAAACTTGCCCATTACGGTTCCCATAAATAGCGGTAGTAGTATTTCAAGGTATCCGTGTAAGAAAAAAACTTACACGGTTAAATTGGGCGGATTAACAAAGGATAAGATCGCTAAATTGGAGCAGTATCAGAGCAACGGGGTGAAATGGAAGAACATTTTTTCAGGGCTTGAGGGTGACATTATTCTTCAGAAAGTAAAATTATCAGCTCTGATAACAGTGAACAATCAGCAGATTGCTGACTCCACCACCCTTGTGTATGAAACTGTGAAGATGTTTATTTAATGTTGGTGCGCTAAGTCAATGATGATGCAGATGCGATTGCATCTTGATTTCAAAAGTGCGATCGCATCCTCCGCCTATCACCAAAAAACCTAACCCCCAACCCCCTTCCCTACAAGGGAAGGGGGCTTCCGGCTCCCCTCTCCGCTTCGGAGAGGGGTTGGGGGAGAGGTCAACCACAATGAAAGATACCAATATATCTTCATACTTAGTCGATGAATAACCCAACACCTCATCAACCCTCGTCACCGAGAAAAGAGGGAACTCGCAATATTGTTATTGGACAAAATGTAACCTCAGCTAAAGTGGAACGTGCCAAAGAACTTCGCAAACAAATGACCGACGAAGAAAAAATTCTTTGGCAATATCTTCGCGCTAATCGGTTAAATGGTTTCCACTTCCGCCGCCAGCAGATTATTAATGGATTTATTGTAGATTTCTACTGTCACGCTGTCGGATTGGTCGTAGAAATTGATGGAGAAATTCACGAACGACAAGCTGAATATGATGCAGAACGCGACAAAATTTTGTCAGCCAGAGGATTGCGTTTATTACGAATTAAGAATGAAGAAGTAAGACAGAATGTTGATAAAGTTTTGATGCGTATTTCTACTTGTTGCAAAAACAGCTAGCCTCCTAGACCCCTTCCCTTACATTTTTCTGTGTTTGTATAAAACCCCTAGCCCCTTCCCTTATAGGGAATAGGCTAGGGGTTCGCTCTTGTATTTGATTCAAGTGAGAACCACGATATCCTTTGATTTTGCGATGTTAGGTTTCCGCGTCGTCGAAACGGATGATGTCATCCTCTCCCAGATATTCCCCATTTTGGACTTCAATCATCACTAGAGGAATACACCCTGGATTTTCAACCCGATGAGCTGTAGACATCGGCACGTAGGTTGACTGTTTTTGAATTAAGGTTGTCTCTTTACCATCACAAATCACTTTGGCGGTGCCAGATACAACGATCCAGTGTTCGCTGCGGTGATAGTGCATTTGGGTACTAATGTGATGACCTGGGTTGAGTTCAATGCGATTAATCCGGTAGCGTTGCCCTTCTTCTAAAACAGTGACTGTGCCCCAAGGTCGTATCCGCATTGTGTCACTATCTTCAGGTAAGGGCAGAATCGAAGCCTGCCCCTCATTTTGGTTGCTATTCATCCCTGCTTGTCTCCGAAGATTCGCATCTCAATTTTGCCGCATTTTTGAAAGTTCCTCTGCACTAATTATCGGTGGGACAATATATCGAGGGTGCTAGTAGCTGGTAGCGGCATCCGAAGCGTGCAAGCAGGCATCCTGCGGTTCCGATGAGGTTTCTACGGCTTCTCTCCGCTTGTTTTTGCCACAATTGATTTAGTTGCAGCAGCTTACAAACATGGCACAAACACAACAAAGCACGATGGAAACTGCCCAGCGTGCATTTGGGCACTTCATTCAGGGGATGGGAACCGGCAAGTGGGAACCGTTTTTGGAAATGCTTGCGGATGACTTTAGCTTCTGGTTTCCAGTGGGGCAATATCAGGGGGAAAATGTCGGTAAAGCACGGGCAGCTGCTTTCTTTGAGTATGCGTCTGAAGCTTTCAACAATGAGCTGGTGGTGACGCTAGATGGCGTCACCAGTAACGAGACGACCGTTGTGTTCGAGATTCGCTCTCAAGGGCATCTGCGGGGGAAGCCTTATCAGAACCGAGGGGCGATCGCTTTCGATGTTCGTGGCGACAAGATTTGTCGTTACCGCGAGTATCTTTCGGTTGTGGTTCAGCCCAAAGTAGAATCGCACCCAGAGCAGTCTCCGTCGCAGGGCTAGTTGTGTGATTTATATCACTCAGCAATTAGCTGCTCATCACCTTTACTTAGACCGGCGATCGCATGATTATCTAGGGTATCGTCACATTTTTTACAGTGGTTAATCACTTAGTAAACCAGACAAAAGCGTGATATTAGAAGTATCGAGTTAATGTCCGTAAGATGCCTGTTCAAATCTGCCCTCTCGACTCTGCGATCGCTGAACTATTTGCTCAAGCTACCTACACTGGTAGCATTACCCTGGCTGACCGATATGGGCTGATGGCTGCACTGTTGCAAGATGCAATCAGCGAAGAAGACAAGCGAGCAATTGATCGGCTACTTTACGCTGTCCGCAAGAACCGGCTGAAAGTTGTAGATGAAATTTCTGCCCTAATATAAATAGTGCCGCTGATTAAAATTTTCTATTACTTTATTGTTAATTTTTTTAGTATTTTGCTGCGCTTTGATTCTACAAATATACAACATTGAATATTTAGAGCAACCATTAAATTTTACCAGAATTTTTTATGACCTAAAGATAAATATTATAAAAATAATAATTTGATATTTATCCTATAAATCTCCTGCTAATTAAATCCATAGTAATTCTATTGGATTTGCGAGATGCCACCCTTCAGATCCCCAGCTTCTCTAAGAAGTTGAGGTCTCATAATTCACGAATTATTTAGGACGGCTATAGCCGTTATCGTACTCTAGGGCGTGTCATCAATTAGGTCTGCAACGGGCTTAAAATCGATAACTGGATTCTATTAAGTCACACAACAGGAGTGCTATCATGACACGTCGCTATGCCTTACGGGATGAC
>NZ_JAMPKD010000025.1:0-102494 GCF_039961915.1 Trichocoleus sp. DQ-A2 | reverse complement strand
TGAATAACCTGAGATTAATTATTCAACCTTATATCTTCTACTGTTTGATTCGACCTTGGCTACAAGTATTTAACATTCCTGGGATGAAACGTTGCTTTTTGAAATTAATTCACTTCATGAATGATTTTCGCGCTTCTCCTGTCAGTTTCCCTATTGCTAGTTGAATCTATTCCTGATTCTCCTCTCCCCCTAGTAACAAAAGAGGGATCAATCCGAGCAAGGTGTATACTAGCCCTTGGGCTAAGGGCAAGAATTGTAGACATTGTTCTTGCTATCTTTTGGTTTCATGCCCTTTTCTCTCATTTCTGGCTACTGTTTGGCAACTAGAGCATTTGTACTGGTGCAAGATGTGAGTCAACCGAGAACCGCGATAAACAGCGTTGACGAGTTCTCCAAAGAAGGCGATCGCTTTTGGCAATTATCTAGTACATTTATACTATTTACACCGCAAGCCTTGAGACACTCGTATGGAACTCATCCAACGGACTACGCTTCTCTACCAAGCCGGGAGTTCAGATAAAGTCTACGAAGTCGATCTCTGCAAGACAGGTGAAAACCGCTACCTCGTTAACTTTCGCTACGGACGACGCGGTACAACTCTCAAGGAAGGTACAAAGACGGTTCAGGCTGTACCTTTAGCCCAAGCGCAGCGAGTGTTCGATAAGCTGATTGACTCCCAAATTCAGAAGGGCTATCGGGATGTCACCGCTGGGGTGGTTAGCGAAGCGACGGCACCCGCACCAGTCCAAATTGCAAGTTATAAACCAGTCACCAGCGACCCACGCCACCAAGCTATCTTAAACCGTTTGGCAAACCGGGACAATAGAAAATGGCCTCTGGAAAGGGCAATTTGGCGGGCTGGAGAACTTAAAATCGGGGAAGCCACACCGTTGTTAATTCAACTGATTGGCACTGGCGAACCTTTGAGAGACTATTGTATAGCTTGGGCGTTGGGTTGGTGTGGGGATGAGAGTAGCATTCCCTTTGTCAGGGAACTTTCCCAGCATAAATCTGTTGCTGAATTCGTCCGCCGCATCGCCTGGGAAGCACTATTTAAATTATCAGATAAACAGACACAAGGGCAGATGCGTTCTGAGAAGATAGAACAACTGCCCTTAGAGTTGCGGGATTTAGCCCGAAATGGAACAGCAAAAGCATTTGCAACTACACTTCGCGATTATTTAAATAGCAGCGACTACAGGCGTTTTGCCGTCCTCGATACTATTTATCAAATCGATAACGAGTACGTGCGTCCAGCACTACTTGATATTTTATGCGAAACACCTTTTAAATCTAACTACTTCCAGCGAATTCGCCATATTTTCAAGATGGCTGAATATCGCCATGATGCAGAAGTTTTTGGCATCCTTGCTTATGCCTTTGAGAAAGAACCGGGGACGTTTAATAATAAACGTACAGGTTGGCAATGGGACTCGGCAAGGCGCGAATATTATAGGACCGGGCAACGTCGTTACACTGAAGAACTCAAGAGTCCGCAGTCAAATAAAGTTTACAGCCAACAAACTCGTGAATATCTGCGGCGGCGAGTTTGGCGTACTCTTAAAACTTTGGGTGAAGAAAGCGATTCTAACTATATCAATCTTGCAGTCAATATTCTCCTACAGTATTCGGATGATGACGCTCAACCAGCCAAGCAGTCAACTTTCAGGAGATGGAACGGACAACGCCGTTCCTATGAAAGCTTTACTAGAGGTTGGGATACTTATGCTGGCTACCTAATTTTTAATCATATTCTTTACGAAAACAGTCCCCGCTACCTGCATCATCCTAAAGCGTGGCGGTGTCGGGAGGGTTACAAACCAGGAGATCCAGAACCAAAAGTAAGAGAAGAGGCGTTTCCCGAACTTTGGCAACAAAACCCAGCAGGACTTGTAGAGTTACTAATAGAAAGTGATTGCCGTCCGGTGCATCATTTTGCAGTTAAAGCGTTGCGCGTCTGCAAAGAATTTTGCGATCGCCTCGACATAGACACATTAATCAAATTCCTGAATAAGCCCTATGAAGTAACCGCCGAACTCGGCTTTTTACTCGCACGCGATCGCTACAACCCCGCCCAACCCAACAGCGAATTAGTTTTGGCTCTTGCTAATTGTGCATTCCCAGAAGCACGTACACAAGCCTATCGCTGGATCGAACAGCAACGAGAATTCTTTTTTGAATCCAGTGACTTTATCGCGGGTTTAGTGACCAGTCAACAAGCTGATACCCGTGCTTTTGCGCGAAGGTTACTAAGTTCATCAATTTTAACCGATACAACCGCCAGGGTACTCATCGGAAGAATTATTGCTGCTGTGTTGGTACTAGAACCAACGCAAACAGATAGTTCAAGAGAAATTAGTGAAACTTTGATGCTCTGTTTTGCGCCGCAACTGCGTAATTTGGGGTTTGGTGTAATCCTTGATTTACTGAATCACCCGATGCCGGAAATTCAAGAATTAGGCGCAAGAATTCTATTAAATCATGATATTCGTGCTGTTGATCTACCGCCAGATTTAATTGAATCACTTCTTTCCTCTCCTTATGAGCCGGTGCGGGGTATTGGCGTGAGGATTTTTGGACAACTACCTGATGAGAGATTGTTAAGCGATCGCATCCTCATCGTCTCAATGGCAATTAACGCCGTTACTGATATCCGCAATGCAATTCGTCCGGTGATTCGGCGTTTGGCAAGCAATCATCCAGATTTTGGCACCGAGTTAGCGGCTGACTTGATTGATGTCTTAATTACGCCAGAACGACACGAAGGTGTTCACAAATATTTATTGGGTTTGTTGCGAGAAGATATCCCCGGATGGATGTCTAACATCAGCAAAGAACGTGCGATGCAGCTACTTCGTGCTAAATCCTCAGTCGCCCAAGAATTGGGGGGTTTGGTATTGAGAGAAAATAGCGATCGCTTTCTTCCCGACTTCGAGACAAGTGAGATTGTCAAGCTGGCAAATCACGAAATTTTATCAGTGCGTGAAGCAGCAAGAGAAATGTTTTTAAAAACCTTAAACCGCATCCACACCGACTCCCAAGAAATGTTATCAGCAGTGCGACTACTAGAATCAAAGTGGGATGATTCGCGAGAATTTGCATCTAGAATTTTTCGCACAGATTTCACCAATGAAGATTGGACACCAGAAGTAATGGTTAGCGTCTGTGACAGCATTCGCGAAGATGTTCGTTCTTTTGGGCGCGATTTAGTAACTCGCAACTTCAAAGAAACCGATGGACAAGAATACCTACTCAAATTCAGCGAACATCCCTCAACGGATATGCAGACCTTTGCTACTAACTATCTAGAAAACCATGCTGTAAATAATTGCCAACGCTTGCGAAAACTAACGCCATACTTTATCAGCGTTTTGTCCGGTGTCAATCGCGGAAGAATTGCCAAACAAAGAATATTTGCTTTTCTAGATACCGAAGCCCAAAAAAGCGAGGAATCTGCACAAATTGTAGCTGAAATTTTCACCCGACAATCTGTCACAATGGCAATCGGCGACAAAGCCACAGCAATTCAGATAATGCTGAAGATTCAAAAAGCTTACCCTCAGATATCCTTACCGATTCAGGTAAAACCCATCTCCCAAATCAGAAACTAAAGCTAACCATCAAACCTTTTCCTCTCTTTCTTCTCTTCGCGTCTTTGCGCTTCATTCCTCATCCCTAAAAACTATTAAGTATCTTATCTCTTCTCTCAGCGCCCTCAGCGCCTCTGCGGTTCTTCAAATCTACTTTCTCCCATTTCCTAGAAGTCAAACCTTATGGAATTTAACTACGCCTACAACGGAAGTACATCTGTTAATGAAAGCGGTGCAAACACCCAGATGTCCTTTTCTCCCGATACTAAACGTGAACCCACTTACTTTATTGGAGAATTGCGTCAGAATGTCGCCTTTCGGGAAGCGATTAGCGCCTTACATGATGTTGTCGTCTCCGATATGCGGTTCAAACCCAAAGACAAAACTGCATATAAAGAATGGGCAGCAAAACAACAGGATCTAGACTGGCAAATCATCGCCGCGCAACACCAAGAAGTTGCGAATCAAATCAAGCAGTTGCAGGATGAACTCAATCAATTAAACCAACATAGTTACCAGCGGCGGGAACCTTTCTACAAGGCACAACGCCGCTATTTTAATTACCTTTTTCAAAAAGACCGCGATGCTTGGTTTGTTCTCGATCCGGTGATTACAGTTCATCCCGATGAAGTATTTTTTGAATGTTTCAGCCAGGATGAATCAAGTTATGGTCGTCTGGGTGCCAGCTACGAGGTTTTTAAAAATATCAACGAATTTGCCTGCGGTACGACTAATATTGATTACTCAGCGGCACTTTACGACGAGTTTCAAAAAATCCGCAGTTACAAAAATACCAAATTTGAAATAGATCCCTCTGGTTTTGAAGTTCAAACTACGCACGAAGAAACTTTTAAAGAAGTCAAAATCGATTTACCCGACAGTTGGGTAAGAGGCTTTTTGCAAGTTAGTTCGGCGATGTCTTTACCAGCGACGCGAGTTGATTTGCATCCGATGGATATTTACAATATGTGCTTTGTGCTGCGTCGCCACAAGGAAAAACAAGGGCCTCGCAGTATACGCTACCATCTTAAACCTGGGGAACCTGTGCGGATAACGTTCGACCCGTGGGGAATTGAAATCGTTTGTGCGCGATCGCTCTACACTGGATCGCAATCACAAGAAATCCGCGTTTGGGGACGCCGCCGCCTCCACATCCTCGAACGTCTCATCCCCGTGGCGAAAAAGTTTACCGTTCACCTTCTCGGTACGGGTATGCCTTCCTTCTATGTCGCCGACTTAGGCGATATGTCCTTTACCCTCGGTTTATCGGGATGGACGGCAAACGACTGGGCGCAATCTGGTAACTTTGACTTGATGGCACCCCGCGCCGACATCGACCAATGGACGCAGCAACAAATTTTCGAGGCGCTGAAGAAGAATTGGGTAGAAAGTCCCGACTCGCTTGCGGAACGCCTTGGTTTAAACCGTGCCGTAGTTCTAGGTGCTTTAAGTGCTTATACGCAAGCCGGACGTGCGATTTATGACTTAAACAAGCAAGTTTATCGGGTGCGGGAACTGACACGAGAACCTTTGCCGATGGAACGCCTGCGCTTTGCCAATGAGCGAGAAGAGAAAGCTAACCGTTTCTTGGTTTACAATGCTGTGCAGGTGGCTAATGTTACCAGCGATGCTACGAGAGCGTTTACTCTGCAAGGTAATGTTTCAGACAAGGGTAAAACCTTGAATCCCTCATTGACAGTTGACGCAGATGAGCGTATAATAGCCGCAGAATGTACTTGCAACTGGCATCAACAGAATAAACTGTACAAAGGCCCTTGCGAACACATTCTGGCGTTGCGAATGCAACACGCCCGTCAGTATTGACGAATCACGCGCACCTAATCAGTTGGTAAACAGCCTTGCAATCCGGACGATGGATCGTCGTCCTTGCGTTTAGCCTAGCCATGCACCACTAGCCTGCTCGTAACTGTGCGGTCATTCGGTACTACCGGAAAATCCGGTTTGACTTCCATGAAGTGAATTGATTCCGGTAGTACCGAGACCGCTTGAGTTGAGCAATCTAGTCCTGAGATGTTTACGAAGGGGCAACCAACTGATAGCGGCGCGTAATTTTTTTTATTTCAGCTATATTTTCTTGATTTCAGCTATTAGTTTGCGTAAAATTTGCCTGCACTGAAATCGGAAAGTTTATTGATATTTTAGTTTGCTTCTCCGCCTATTAAATCTAGTCGCTCTTGATTCCTTAGATAGGTATAGCGACCGCCTTGGCGGTCGCTATAAATTGATTTTCACTGTTTTGCGATTATTTTTCGACCCCTTCAGTGCTAGAAGAACAATATCACTTTATTAGCTCTGAGCCTGCTGATGATGAACACACCAATCATATATTTCATCTATTTGTTCAGGAGATGTTTCCCCAAACAGCTTGCCTAAGCGATAACCCAAATTATTCCAAGTAAGGTTTTCTAAAATATCTTTATTGTAAATTTCGCCCTCTATAGCCTTTTTCCATCCCTTCCGAAACTCAGCTTTTCGATGACCAGTATTATTCGGATCTTTCTTTCGTATATCGTTCTTGAAGAGTAAAAAAGTGTTGTTCATTTGATTTTTATTGTCAGCTAATTGAGTAATTGTCTTGGCATAAAGACCAACACACTGCCTTTGTCCCGTTTCCCATCTCGCTACCGTTACTGCATCCACGTCTAGATGTTCAGCAAATTGAGCCTGAGTCTCTCCTAATGTGCGTCTGATGCCTCTCACCTGCTCGGCTGAGAGACTATATTTTGGCATAGTGTGTGCTTCTTGTAACCATTGGTTAATATAATAACCTCTGGTTAAGTTGAATGGCAAGTTTGCCAGTCAAGGAAAGGACGCTAACGTAGTAGAACTCTTTCAATTCAAATCCTGTGTGGGTAAGGTAAAGCTTTGTTGAAGGGACTCATGCAAGCTTCATTTTACAGTACAAGTGTACTAATATTACTAGAGCCTTCTTTCACCAGCACAAATATGTCAGATCAGCCGCGTACCCGCCAGGAACTGTACGATCGCATCCGACAAACGGGCAAAGAGGAATTCATCCTCGAAGAGATGATACGTTATGGGTTCTGGCCTGCACAAGGTGAGATACCACAAGATCCAGCCGATGACATTCGGCGGATGGGAGAGATCCGGCGAGAACTTGATGAACTGCGACAGCAGAGTTCGCGTCTTCACAACGAAAAGGAACTCCGCAAGCAGCTACTCAAGCAACGCCTCGCCGAGTCGCGGCGAAAGCGACAGGAGACGAAAGAACGGCGGGAACGGGAAAGGCAAGAACGAGCGGAAGATTGGCGACAAAGAAAAGAGCGAGAAATCCTTTATCTCGGTGAAGATGTCTCAGGCGGACTCAACTATACTGAGTGCGATGAGGAAAGGTTGCGAAGTTATGGATTACCTTTGTGCGGTACACCCTACGAAATTGCCGCTGCAATGGGAATTACTGTGGGACAATTGCGCTTTCTGGCTTTTTCCCGCAAGACTTCGACAATTTCTCACTATATCCGCTTCAAGATTCCTAAAAAAACGGGTGGCGAACGGTTGATTTCGGCACCGATGCCACGCTTGAAGCAGGCGCAGCATTGGATTTTGGGTAATATTTTGGAAAAGCTAGAACTGCACGATGCAGCTCATGGTTTTAGACGCGATCGCTCTATCGTCAGCAACGCTCAACCTCACGTAAAACGTGATGTAATTATCAATTTTGACCTGAAAGATTTCTTTCCGTCAATTTCCTATCAGCGCGTGAAAGGTCTTTTCCGGTCATTCGGTTATTCGGAAGCTGCCGCAACAATCTTCGGGTTGCTGTGTACTCAACCGGATATCGAGGAGGTTGAATTAGACGGCAAAACTTATTATGTAGCCCTCACAGATCGACATTTACCCCAAGGTTCGCCAGCTTCTCCAGCAATTACTAATCTAATGTGTCGCCGCTTAGATCGACGACTTACCAGTATGGCTGAACAATTGGGTTTTGTTTATACTCGCTACGCTGATGATTTAACTTTATCCGCTTCTGGTGACAGTCTCCGAAATATCTGCAACATTCTTAAACGCACTCAGTCTATCGTGACTCACGAAGGTTTTACGATTAACGAACAGAAGACTAGAATATTGCGGAAAAATCGGCAACAGGAAGTTACTGGAGTTGTGGTGAATGATTATCCGAATATTTCTAAAAAAGAGCTAAAACGTTTTCGTGCTACTTTGTTCCAAATTGAGAAAGATGGCTTGGAAGGTAAGTATTGGGGAAATTCTGATAATGTGATGTCTTCGATTCAGGGTTATGCCAATTTTGTCGCTATGGTTAATCCGCAAAAGGGTGTTGAGTTTCAAGAGCAAATTCGACGAATTCGAGATAAATACAAACGCTAATACTGAAAAAAAATTATCGCGGGTTTGCGATATATCTGTAGGGGCATGGCAATGCCATGCCCCTAAAAATTTTGATTTTGTTGGAATTTCAAAAATATGCAATTTTCTCCATAAAAAATCCGAAATTTCCATCTCTACTCTTGTAGTTTATCTAAGTCACAAATCACCAAAATGGCATTCTCGACTCGACGCTAGAAACTGCACAAAATATCTAGAGGACGCTACAAATGAAAGCAACTTACTCCCTGAGTCAATCGCTTATTGCAGCCGCTACCCCATCCACTGTAGACCTGATTGTTAGTTTCCAGGCTGAAGAAGAAACGCGCAACAAAGTACCGCGTCTTCCGCTTAATTTGAGTGTAGTAATTGATAGATCGGGTTCGATGGCGGGAGCGCCACTTAAGAATGCTATTCAGGCTGCACAAAGGCTTGTGGAATATTTGACCACGGAGGATTATCTTTCAGTTGTAATTTATGACGATACGCCAGAAACAATTCTTCAGCACCAACTGGTTCAGGATAAAGCTGCCATTCGTTCGCTAATTGGTAAGGTGAAGGCTGGCGGGTGTACTAACTTGAATGGCGGCTGGTTGATGGGATGCGACAATGTAAAATCTCAGCAGTCCACAGAACGCATCAACCGCGTTTTATTATTAACAGATGGACAAGCGAATGTTGGGATTATTGATTCTCAAGTATTAATTAACACTGCAAGACAACAAGCCGAACAAGGAATCATTACTACAACTTTAGGATTTGGAACTTATTTTAATGAAGATTTGCTCATCGGCATGGCAAATGCTGCTGGGGGAAACTTTTATTTCATCCAATCACCTGACGATGCTACTGATGTATTCAGAATTGAACTAGAAAGCCTCACGTCTGTTGTCGCCCAAAATCTGACTGTGACGCTGCAACCAGAAGATTCTGTAAAAATTACCGGGATTCTCAACAATTACCGATCCAATCCGATTGGCAACAATCTGGAAGTTTTCTGCGGCGATGTTTATGAGGTAGAAAATAAGCAGTTAGCTGTAGAATTGTCAATACCTCCACAAACAAATATTGGGGTAACAAATATTGCCACCGTTGCTTATAAATATCAAGCGGTTGTCGATGGCAGCATTCAACAATTCACTGACGAAATCCCGATTAGTATAACGGTTGCTGATGCTGAATCAGCCAGTAACGTACAGCCAGATGCAGCGGTTGTGGAGCAAGCAAGTAAGCTAAGGATTGGTAAGGTAAAAGATGAAGCGATCGCACTTGCCGACAAAGGAGATTATACCGCTGCTTCCCAGAAACTTCGCAAGACAATCGAGGATCTCAAACTCAAAGCATTGCACGAGTCCTTTGAAGTTGCCGAAGAGATGGATCAGTTGGATCACTATGCACAACGTCTGGAAAGCAAAAAGTTTGATAGTGCCATCCGCAAGGAGATGCGCGATCAATCTTACCAGGCACTGACACGCGATCGCGGCGACTTAAAATTGCGAGGAATCGCTGCTGGATCTGCCAACAGCTTACAGGCAGTTTCCAGCGTGGATGCGGGAGTTTTGGTGAAATGCGATCGCGTTAGTGGCAAATTGCGAGTTCGCGTTATTTCTGACGGATACAATCCTGACTTTAATGTGCAATTCCCTCGCAATATTCGTGAGGAAGGTGTCACCTATATCGTTGATGAAATCAATCTATCTGCTGATGGTAGCTTTTATCGTGCCTCCGGGAACATTCGCCGCTTAGTTCAACCCGGACAAGAACGCGCCGCATCATCTCAAAATGGTACATCTTCTTCTAGTCCAAAACGGCAAAAGCTGAATGCACCTGCTTCTGCTGCCGATTTAGAAACGATTGATACTGTAGGTGATGGAGTTCTCGTGCAGTGCGTGAAAGAAGGCAGTAAATTGAGAGCAAGAGTCGTGTCAGATGGGTACGATCCTAACTACAATATTCGCTTTCCTCGCGACATTCGAGAAGAAAACGTTCTCTATGTGGTAGACGAAGTTGAGGAAGCTAAGAATGGCGGCTCTTATGTCGCTTATGGCAAGATCCGGCGGTTAGTTCAGTAGGACTTTTTTAAACGCAAAGGATAGCGCAGAGATACGCAAAGTACAGTTATGTACATTCCATAGAACGATAGTGAAACCCAACCAATATAGTCTTAATTACTTAAGGTTGGGTTTCGTAGCCTCAACCCAACCTACTCGCTACTGAATAATAACCTTGAACTACACTAATTTTTTAATATCTCCAAAAGCCCGATAGAAACCACCGCGAGAAGATTCGCGCACATCTTCCACCAGATAACGCGCACCATCGGAGCGAATATCTTGAGGAAATTGTACTTTCCAACTGGGATTGTAACCAGGAGAAACAGCACGAATTCTTAACTTGCCGCCTTCTTTGAAGCACTCCACAATTACACCTTGACTTGTGTTCGATGCCGTTTCCAAAGTATTAGAAGGAATGGCTGCGGCAACAGCAGTGGGTGCTTTAATGTTAATAGCCTGGGGAACTGTACCTGATTGTGCGGCTTTGATAGCGGTTTCACTGGCATCGATGCAAGCAAGAGAACCGTCGGTAGTGACGATGTAGAGATGGTCATCTAAAAACTGCATGGAAAACGCCGAACCGCAGCCAGTGGCAAGTTTCCACAAGCGATCGCCTGCTTCATTAAAACAATAAATTGAGGAGCAATCATCACCTGCAAAGACGTATTTCCCTTCTTCAGCAGTCGCGCAAGAATAAACAGGCGCATCGCATTGATAAATTGTGCTAACTTCCCCTTTCTTGGTGAAGCTATAAACTAAACTTTGACTTGTTCCAGCATAAACTGTTGCTTCTTCTTGCCAGCCAAATAACACTTCACCGCGAGTTTTTTGGTTCCAGATAGTCTTTCCATCTTCCCAGTCATACATCGTCACGCCGCTGCTGTGACCGTGATAAATGCCAATTTCATCGCAGCGCACCATCCAGCCATAACTACCTCTACTTTTTTTAGTCCATTGAGATTCATCTTCGTGATTAATCGTTGTGACATTACCAGCATCATCAGAAACACCGAGAATCGCATCTTTGATATCAAGCCAGAAGATATTTACATCTGGGGCAATTTCATAAGCGACACGGGGAATCTTGCCTGTCAAATCGTATACTTTGCCATCATCGCATCCCGCATAAAGCCAACCTTCATCAGCAACAATGCACTTCACGCCATCAGGAAGACGAAACTGATTTTGCACAATTCCTGTATGACTGAGAGCGAAAATCTGACCTGCTTGATTTCCAACCCAGCACCGAGAATTGTCGATGAAAATGCCAAAAGCGGGGGAAGAAGAGGCAAATTTCCAAACTACAGGTGCTTGGTTTTCAGTTGAGCGATCGCTCTTTATTTCCCGTCGAGTCACGGGACGTTTACTTCGCACTCCCATAACTGCTTGTTCGTAACCCTTCTTCAGTTTCTCGTTAATCTTTTTAGTCGCTTCAGCTTTGGCTTTTTCCGGTGTTGGATAGGTTTTAACCTGAGTTTGCCCTGAGTCGCCAATGCGACCGTAACGAATCGATACTTCCGTACCGTTGACAATTACTTCATAAAATTTGTGAGAACTACTATCTGACTCTGACAATTCTAGATACGTTTTCTCTTGAGTCATTTTTTCCTCCAATTCTGTATGTATTGATAAATATCTGTCTCACCTCAAATTTTCTATTCTTAATCCAGTATTCTGCCGAATTAAAAGGGTAAAAATCAATTTTAAAAAATAGCAGAAATCATTTTTTGATTTTGCCTTTAGCATTAATAAATGACAAGCAGTAATATCTCAGCCCAAGCTCACTTCCTTGGATTCGTATACGTATGTCAATTTTATATCAAATAAATATACTAATTAAAGTAAAATTAAGAAAAAAATCAATTTGTTATTTTTTTGTAAAAATTAGACATAAAACATTTTTGATTGATAGATACAGACTTGTATATTCTTTGTAAAATCATTAATATCCTAGGCTTTTCGGTTAGTTTTGTAATCCTTGAAAACTCACCACTGGCAGGCGAATCTTAAGAATAAGTTTTTTGAACGAGGATTGGATGCAGTTCCAGATGGCTAGTAATGTTTCTACAAGCATTAAAATACACTTGGTTAGACTCTTGTAATCCTTTTTACTCAAACTATCTCTAACACTTGGCTGCATTTATTTGGACAAGTCAAGAAAGCAATTAGTATTTTAGGTTACATTTTTTAGAGTGTCAGAAAGATGACTTTCCCAAACTGTGTATACACTGATATTCACTGAGGAGCAAACTATATTTCCGTATAAATACGCTTTCAATTAATCGAATAAAGTTTTAATTTTACTTCAGCACAATAGGCTGATCTAGTGTTCACTTACAAAAAGCGTCTCTAACTGGACTGGCTCGCCTACAAATCCGTAAATGGCATAATTATGAGAACAATTCCGGGATATCAGATTTTTGAGCTAATTTATGAAAGTAGCAAGTCTCTTGTGTATCGAGGATGCCGACTTCGGGATAATTTGCCTCTTATTCTTAAGGTTATCAAAGAAGACTATCCATTACCAGAAGAAATTTCTAGATATAAGCAAGAATATGAAATTACCCGTTCGTTGAATCTAGATGGTGTTGCTAAAGCGTATGATTTAAAATCATATCAAAATACTCTAGTAATGCTCTTGGAGGATTTTGGGGGTCAATCTCTAAAGATATTGATGGACAAACAAAATTTTACAGTTTTAGAAGCTATTAAAATTACTATAAAAATTGTTGAAACTTTAGCTAAACTGCATAATTTAAACATTATTCACAAAGATATTAATCCATCTAACATTGTTTTTGACCCAAAAAGTAGGCAAGTCAAATTTATTGATTTTGGGATTTCCAGCGTTTTGTCGCGGGAAAACCCTACCCTAAAAAATCCCAATGTTTTAGAAGGCACTCTTGCCTATATGTCGCCAGAGCAAACTGGCAGAATGAATCGTTCGCTGGATTATCGTACTGACTTTTACTCCCTTGGCGTTACCTTCTACGAGCTTCTCACTGGCAGACTACCTTTTAATGGTACTGATGCAATAGAGTTAGTACATAATCATATTGCGCTTACGCCAATTCCGCCTCATAAGTTTAATCAAAGCATTCCCAAAGCAGTTTCGGACATTGTTATGAAATTGCTGGCTAAAACTGCTGAAGATAGATACCAAAGTGCTTATGGAATTCAAGCAGATTTAGAATATTGTCTAACTCAATTAGAAATAAATAACCAAATTCCAGAGTTCTCTCTCGGTCGTCATGATATCTCTAATAAATTTCAAATCCCTGAGAAGCTCTATGGCAGAGGGCAAGAAATTAATACGTTACTAACAGCATTTGAACGAGTGAGTCAATTCTCGTTTGGTAAGCCAATGCCAGGGGATATTGAGATGATGTTGGTGTCGGGTTATTCTGGCATCGGCAAGTCATGTTTAGTGCAAGAAATTTACAAACCAATCACTCAACAGCGAGCTTATTTCATTTCTGGGAAATTTGACCAGTTTCAGCGGAGTATTCCCTATTCTGCTGTTGTCAGCGCCTTTTCTGCCTTAATCCAGCAACTTTTAACGGAAAGCGAAGCACAGCTCAACCAGTGGAAAGAAAAACTCCTAGAAGCCCTTGGCTCTAACGGGCAAATTATTATTGATGTTATTCCTGAGGTAGAACTCATTGTCGGTTCTCAGCCTAGAGTTCAAGAATTAGGGCCAACTGAATCCCAAAACCGCTTTAATTTAGTCTTTCAAAACTTTATTCGGGTATTTTGCCAACAAGAACATCCATTAGTCATCTTTCTGGATGATTTGCAGTGGGCTGACTCTGCCACGCTCAAATTGATGGAGTTGATGATGACGGATGATCAAACGCACTATCTATTTCTCATTGGAGCATATCGGGATAATGAAGTCAGCTCCACTCATCCCTTGATGATTACGCTGGATAGTTTACGCGATGATGGAGCTATCATCAACCAGATTAATCTAGCACCTTTAGAACTTGAGCATATTACCCACTTGATTGCTGACACCTTGCATACGGATAGGGAATCAGTAAGATCCTTAGCTTCCCTCATCCTGCGTAAAACAGAAGGAAATCCCTTCTTTGTCAATGAATTTCTAAAAACTCTATATCAGGAAAACCTGCTTACCTTCACCCCCCCTCAGACCTTTCTTACTCAGGGGGAAGAAGAGGCAAGTAAAGCCCTATGGCAATGGGACATCGCTCAAATTGAAGCGTTGGGTATTACTGATAATGTTGTCGAATTAATGATAGGAAAATTAAAAAAATTGCCGAATTCAACACAGCAGGCTTTACGGTTAGCAGCTTGTGTCGGCAATAGTTTCGATTTAAATACCCTGTCTATCATTTATGAGAAATCAATTTATGAAACTTTTAAAGACCTTTTGCCAGCTCTGAAAGAAGAATTAATTAAGCCTACTTCTGTGTTGGAAACGACCGAAGAGGAAGGGGTTAGTTCTCAACTATTAGTTTTTAATTATAAATTTTCACACGACCGCGTGCAACATGCAGCTTATGCACTGATTGATAACTCGCTTCAAAAAGCAGTTCATCTCAAAATTGGCAATCTCCTTTTAGCAAGTACGCCTTTGGAGGACCAGATAGAAATAATTTTTAAATTAGTCGATCATCTAAATATCGGTTCTGACTTAATTGTCGATGAAGAGGCAAAAATTGAATTAATAATATTGAATTTGGAAGCAGCTCGAAAAGCGAAAGATGCAACCGCATACAGCTCAGCACTTCACTATTTGACTGCTTGTATGAATGTTTTACCAAGCGATATTTGGGTAAAACGCTACGATCTAGCTTTTTCATTGCATAAAAAACGAGCCGAAATTGAGTATTTAAACGGTAATTTTGCTCAGGCTGAAGCCTTGCTGGATCTAACCCTATCTCAAGCAAAATCAGTTCTCGACAAAGCTGAAGTTTATAATATGCTGATTGTGCAGCATACCATGCTTGCGAAATATCAAGAGGCAATTCAAGCAGGTCGTAATGCTCTTAGTCTGCTAGGAATTGACTTACCTAAAGGGGAATTAGCAACAGCAGTTGAGCTAGAAATAGGCGAAGTTAATAAGAAATTAGAAACCCATGAGATTGGGTCTTTAATTAATTTAGAAGCAATAAAAATTCCGGAAGTAAAAGCAGCAGTCAAATTATTAGCAAACATGGGGCCGTTAGCATATTTTGTTAATTTTGACCTTTGGCAGCTAGTTACTGTTAAAACAGTTAATCTTTCTCTCACCTATGGTTATGCATCAGGAGCAGCGTATAGCTACTCGTGTTATGGAATGATACTCAGCGCAATTTTAGGGAATTCCCACTCTGGTTATGAGTTTGGGGTGCTAGCAACTAAACTAAGTAATAAGTTTAATAATGTAGCTCAAAAATGTGCAGAGTTGGTGGTTCTTGCCAATTACTTGAGTAATTGGGTGAAGCCAATTAAGTTTAGTCATACAATTAATGATGAGGCATATAAAACGGGGCTAGACTTTGGAGATTTGCAATGGGCAGGTTATACTCGTCTTCACAAAGTCATTGCTTCCTTCCATCAATGTAAAAGTTTAGAGCAAAGTTTAAAACAAATACCTCAGTCTTTGCTATTTTGCCAAAAGAGTAAAAATCAATGGGCAATTGATATAATTTTAGGTTATAACCTAGCGGTGTCGAACTTGATAGGCATGACTGCTGGAACCTTATCTTTTGAAAATGATGGGATTAGCGAATCCAACTTCTTGACAAGTTGCGAACAACATCAAAGTTCGGCGGCAATTTGTGAATTCCATATTTTAAAAGCCCAAATTCTTTACTTATACGAAAAACCGGATTTAGCTTTGAACAGTAGTTTGTTAGCTTCAAAGCTACTTACTTCTATTTTCGGTCATATCTCAGTATCTACACATAACTTTTATCACTCACTGATTCTAGTTGCTCTCTATCCGAATGCTTCAGAATCTGTACAAAAACAATCTTGCGAGACGTTAGCAGCGAATCAAAAGCAGATGAAGATTTGGGCAGACAACTGTCCAGAAAATTTTCTACACAAGTACCTGTTAGTAGAAGCTGAAATTAGTCGCATCACTGGCCATGCTTTAGAGGCAATAGACTTGTATGAACGCGCCATTGAGTCCGCAAAAGAAAATGAGTTTATTCAGAATGAAGCTTTAGCGAATGAACTCGCTGCTAAGTTTTGGTTAGCGAAAGGAAAAGAGAAGTATGCTAAAGTCCATATTACAGAAGCTTATTACGGCTATCAACGTTGGGGAGCTAAGCGCAAAGTAGAAGATTTAGAGGAAAAATATCCGCACTTTCTGACTAAAACATCTATTCTGCCTCGCGTCAAAGATACTCCCACGACTACTGGACATTCCTCTACGGGTAGTAGTTCTAATACGTTGGACTTCACCACTGTGATGAAAGCTAGTCAAGCGATCGCTGCTTGTATCGTGTTGGATAAGTTACTGGCTTCTTTAATGAAAATATCTATCGAGAATGCTGGCGCACAAAAAGGTTTACTACTCTTGGTAAGAGATGAAAAACTGCTGATTGAAGCCCGTTCATCGGTTGAATCAAAAGAGGTTGTTGTTCGGCAGTCAACTCCGCTTAAAGGTTGTCAAGAGTTACCTCTGACAGTGATTAATTATGTAAAAAGAACTCGCTCAGATGTGGTTCTAAATGATGCGGCTAGTGAGGGAAAGTTTATTAATGACTCTTATATAGAGCTAAATAAATTGAAGTCCGTTCTCTGTATGCCTATCCTTAATCAAGGGAAATTAATCGGTATTCTTTATTTAGAAAATAATCTGACATCCGGAGCTTTTACTCCCGATAGGATAGAAGTTTTAAGAGTACTTTCAGCTCAGGCAGCAATTTCTCTGGAAAATGCTATGCTTTACAATTTGATGGAAAAAAAAGTCCAAGAGAGGACGCATGAGCTAAATGAAAAAAATGTACGGTTATCCCAAACTCTACAAGAACTTAAGCGTACTCAGACGCAATTAATTCAGACCGAGAAAATGTCTAGCTTGGGTCAATTAGTAGCGGGAGTTGCCCACGAAATTAATAACCCAGTTAACTTTATCTACGGCAACCTTGTCCACGTTAATGAATATACTCAAGACCTACTAAACCTAATGCAGCTATATGCCAAGCATTATCCCAATCCGGTGTCTGAGATTCAAGACGAAGCGGAGGCGATAGAAGTAGATTTCTTAGTTGAAGATTTACCAAAAATGCTGTCCTCGATGAAGGTGGGGGCTGACAGAATTCGTCAAATTGTCCTGAGTTTGAGGAATTTTTCGCGCCTTGATGAGGCAGAAATGAAAGAGGTCGATGTTCACTCAGGGCTAGATAGTACGTTGTTAATTCTGCAAAACCGCCTGAAAGCTAAGACAGAAATTCCCGCTATTAAAGTGATTAAGGAGTATGGTTCGTTGCCGCTTATAGAGTGTTATGCGGGTCAGCTTAACCAAGTATTTATGAATCTCCTGGCTAATGCAATTGACACTTTGGAAGAAGTAATGAGTAATGATTCAAAGACAAAAGGACATTACCAGGAAATAGCCCAGGCATCTTGTTTGTCTTCCTGGGAACGGAAACAACAACATTCGGATAATCAATTGTCAACTAGCGATTACCAATTACCGACAATCCGGATTCGCACCTGTGTCGTAGACGAAAGTCGGGTTCTGATTGCCATTGCTGATAATGGCCCTGGGATGACAGAGGAAGTCAAAAAACGTATTTTCGATCCTTTCTTTACTACAAAACCGATTGGTAAAGGGACAGGGCTAGGGTTAGCAATTAGTTACCAGATTGTGGTGGAAAAACACGGCGGTCAATTACAATGTTTTTCCACACTTGGGCAGGGAACTGAATTTATTGTTGAGATTCCGATCCGTCCGCAACATTAACCTTTGTCTTCAGAAGCCGATCTCCTTTATCAGATAGAGGACAAGCAGCATTCTCAGTAATTTTGCTTAAACATTTCTTTATGTAAAGCTCATAGTTACGCACATTCACATACGCACATTCACGGTGGACTAGGGATGTAGAGAAAGGCTACCACTGAGGGGTAAGGTTAGCGGGAAGAGATAAGTCATGCAGCTCCTAGACAATTGCTCGATTGCTACCGAGAGAAAAGTAGGACTTCACCAATTGTATGTAGAAGATATCGTGAGATGCACCACGCTATCAGAAGCAGTGCTGATGGTAAATAAGGCTTATGATTTCCACCGTCATCCTTACTTTATGTGGATGCAGGCACCCTCTACCTCACGGGCACAATTTCTTTGCACACAGCTACCAATTTGTTTTACAATTGAGTCATTTTCGCAATCATTAGCGGCAGTTTTGGCTCGGACTCCAGTATTAGAACGGCGACTTTCGGTGATGGAAAACGTGGCTGAAGAACATGGTCACGGCAATTTATTGACCTCTCACAAATACACCTTCCGCCAATTTTTGCGGGCTTTAGGTGCCACTCCAGAAGATTTAGAAATACCCTGTCCTGCATCAGTGTTAGCTTTCAATCATTCACTTCTGGGCTACTGTCTGACGCAATCAAGTGAAGCGGGTGGAGCTGCTTTGGGGATGCTGGAGCATCTGTATTCGAGTGTTAGTGGGATGATCGCCCGCACGATTAACGAGCGAGGTTGGGCAGCACCGGGTAGCCAGTCACACTATACTGTCCACGAGGAACTTGACGTAGAACACGCACGAGAACTGTTGACTTTGGCAGAACCCAGTTGGGAGGAGCCACGCAACCGCGCTCATGTTGCTCAAGGGCTGGTGCTGGGTGCCCACTACTTATGGGCTTTGTACGAATAGTAAGCCACGGTAAGAGCGATCGCTACATCACAGAGTACAGCGATCGCTCTTATCTTCCGACCTGTGCATTCTCAATACAGGTTCTTAACTGTTCGGTGAGAACCTGGACATGGGGTTTCTTGAGCATGGTTAGGTGATTGCCAGGAATGTTATAAATTTCCACTCCTCCTCCAGCTAGCTCGCCCCAACCCATACTTGGATCTTGATTCGCAGCGATATTTTGTTCGCTATTTTTCAAAAGAGTAATTTTGCTAGGATAGACTTGCGGCACATAGCTAAGCGCTGCTTGACTATTCGCTTGAAAAACCCTAAGTATCGATTTACTTCTTAATTCTTTTAATATTCGTTTTTTAGATTCTTTAGAGATTAGCTTGCTTTGGGGCTTGTCGGTAGCGGCTATAAGATAAAAATAATCCATAAAATAAGGCCATATATGTCGCGCTACTGTGTTCATCAGAAACTTTAAACCGTCCCCGAAGGAAGGTTTGTTGTTAGAAACTGGGGCTGAAGTATCCAGTACAGCAAGTAGAGCTACTTTTTGCCCAGATTTCTGCAATTGTTGAGCCATTTCAAAAGCAACCAAACCTCCAAAAGACCAACCTCCTAAAAAATAAGGGCCATTCGGCTGCACTGCACGTAAGGCATCAATATAATAAGCCGCTATATCCTCAATACGAGTTAATGGGGATTGTTCTCCGTCCATACCCAGAGGTTGTAGCCCATAAAATGGTTGTTCTGTCCCCAAATGATATGCGACTTCATAATAAGGAAAGACGACTCCTAAAATGGGATGAACGCAAAAGAAAGGTGGATTTTGACCTTTAGGCTGAATTGCAACTAAGGGCGACCAATACGGAGAATCAATTTCGGGAGATAGCGCCCTTGCTAGACCTTCAATGGTTGGATTTAAGAACAGGGTAGACAGCGGTAATTCGCGCTCAAATTGCTTGCGTATCTGCTCCATGAGGGTGATACTCAGCAGCGAATTTCCCCCTAAATCAAAGAAGTTATCGTAAATACTTACACGCTCGATGTTAAGAACTTTAACCCAGATTTTGGCGAGGACTGACTCAGTAGGATTACGAGGTTCAATGTAAGCCTTATCTAGGGTTTGGCTAGTTGAATTATCGGGTTCGGGTAAGTTCCGACGCTCGACTTTGCCATTAGGTGTTAAAGGCAGAGCTTCTATCATGACAAAAGCTGAAGGAACCATGTATTCTGGCAACTTCTTCCTTAGGAAATCACGGAGTTCAATGATTGTAGGGGTAAAGTTTTGGGCTGGTACGATATAAGCGACTAAACGCTTATCACCAGAAACTTTCTCTGTAGTAATTACTACCGTTTCTCTGACTGCTGGATGCTGAGTCAGCACTGCCTCAATCTCTCCCAGTTCAATGCGGAAGCCGCGAATTTTCACCTGGTCATCAAGGCGACCTAAAAACTCAATGTTGCCGTCTGGTTGATAACGAGCTAAATCGCCAGTTTTATAAATTGTAGAGATACGAGAGTTTTTGTCTCTATAAGAGTTAAAAGGATTAGGAATAAACCGTTCAGCAGTTAAATCGGGGCGATTGAGATATCCCTGCGCCAGTCCATCACCGCTGATGTACAATTCGCCAGTAATTCCGATGGGTACAGGCTGTAAATGGGCATCTAATATATAAATTTGAGTATTAGTAATTGGGCGACCAATGAAGGGTTTTTGGGTGTCACCGCTAATTTCTGCAATCGTAGCCCAAACAGTTGCTTCAGTTGGCCCATAAGCATTAAAAAACTTACGACCGGCAGCCCAGCGCTTTACAATATCCTGGGAACAAGATTCGCCTGCACAGATGATAGTTTGCAGCGAGGGAAGTTTTTCTGGTAATAGTGCGAGTACAGTAGGCGGGAGCGTGGCGTGAGTAATCGCATTATCGCGCAATAACTTGATTAAGGGTTGTTCAGGTAGAAGAGCTTCTTTTTTGGCTAAATAGAGAGTGGCTCCCGATCGCAATGCCATGACAATCTCGAAGATTGAGGCATCAAAACTCAAGGATGCGAATTGCAGGATGCGATCGCTTGGCTGTACCTTGAAAACTTCGAGCTGAGCTTCTGCTAAGTTAGATAGCCCTCTGTGCTGCACTAAAACGCCTTTTGGTTTTCCAGTTGAACCAGAGGTGTAGATGACATAAGCTAGATTTTCAGATGTTACGTTGCTGCTTGGGTTGTGTTGGGGATGGTGAGCGATCGCATCCAAGTCCGTATCCAAACAAACGACAGACAAACTGTCTTGGCAATCCCCCCAACAGGTCTTCAACAGGGAGGCTAGATGGGAATGAGTTAGCAAGATGGATACCTGAGCGTCTTCTAGCATGAAGCTAAGACGTTCTTGTGGATAGGTCGGATCTAAAGGCAGGTATCCTCCTCCCGCTTTGAGGATGCCTAACAGTCCTACAATCATCTCTAAAGAACGCTCTACACAGATACCAACTAGAACGTCTGGAACTACCCCCAATTGTTGCAGGTGGTGTGCAAGTTGATTGGCTCTGATGTTGAGTTCGCGGTAGGTTAATTGCTGATTTTCAAAGATGAGCGCGTTCGCGAAGCGTGCGTTTAGCGCGATCGCATCCGGAGTCTGCTCTACTTGTGCCTCAAACAACTGATGAAAGCACTGGTCTTGCGGGTAATCTCTTCTAGTATTATTCCAATCAATTAATAACTGTTGCCGTTCGGCTGCTGTTAATAAAGGCAACTCGCAAAGGCTTTGCTCTGGATTTGCGACGATACCTTCCAGCAGCGTTTGAAAATGCCCCAACATCCGGGTAATGGTAGCATCATCAAATAAATCGGTGCTGTAAATTACCTGTCCTTTGATAGCTTCCGGCGATTCCCACAGGTGAAACTCTAGGTCAAACTTAGCGCTGGGGTTGTCAAAATCTAGATGCGAGAGTGTTAACCCAGGTAACTCTAGCGCCTCGATGGGTGTATTTTGTAGGCTGAATGCCACCTGAAATAATGGATGATGGCTCAGGTTGCGCTCTGGATGCAGTTCCTCTACTAGCTTCTCAAAGGGTAAATCTTGATGGGCGTATGCTCCTAGCGCCACCTCCCGGACTCTGCTCAGCAATTCCAGAAATGTTGGATTGCCGGATAAATTAGTACGCAGCACCAAACTATTGACAAAAAAGCCAATTAAACCCTCAATTTCGCGGCGGTTGCGGTTAGCAATGGGTGAGCCGACAACAATATCTTCTTGCTGTGTATAGCGGTAAAGTAAGGTTTGAAATGCCGCCAAAAGGGTCATGAAGAGAGTAACGCCTTGGCGCTGCGAAAGTGCCTCTAGTTCCTCACTCAGGCTTTTCGGTAACTCTAGAAATTGCGTTGCGCCTTGATAGGTTGGAGCCGCTGGGCGAGGTTTGTCAGTGGGCAATTTAAGTGAGGGAAGATTGTTCAGTTGCTGCTTCCAGTAGGCTAACTGAGTCTCCAGAACCTCACCCTGTAGCCATTCGTGTTGCCAGTCAGCAAAGTCTGCATATTGGATGGGGAGTTCTGGCAAGGGCGATCGCTCGTTATTGCCAAAAGCGGTATACAGCGTTCCGAGTTCCCGTATTAGCACTCCAATCGACCAGCCATCGGAGACAATGTGATGCAGATTCAGCAAAAGTACGTGTTCTAAGGAGTCTAGCTGTAGCAGCATCACTCGCAGTAACGAGTCTTGAGATAAATCAAAAGGACGCGATCGCTCCTCGGTAGCCAACCGTCGAGTTTCAGCTTCCCGTTCGGTTGCGGGTAGATGCCGCAAATCTACAAGGGGCAGGGGTATGGTTAAGCTGGGAGCAATGACTTGAACGGGTTGCCCATCCAGCATCCTAAAAGTGGTACGCAAAGCTTCGTGGCGACGCACAATTTCGTTGAACGTCTGCTCTAGTGCAGCTAAGTTGAGCGAACCCATCAGGCGAAGTGCAGTCGCTACATTGTAGAAAGTATTGCCAGGGAATAGCTGGTCGAGGAACCACAGCCGCTGCTGGGCAAAAGATGCCGGAAAGACAAAGACCTCCGCTTCTTGCTCAGTTACTTCTTGCTCAGTGTTGAGTGCTTTCTCATCAACCGTGAGGTCGTTGTCGGTAAAATTCTGAGTCATCCGCAGATTGTACCACTGGGCATAGTTGTTCGATTATGTTGCCCATTTCCCCGCTTTCTGGTCTTCACGGAGGCTGATTAGGCTGCGTCTATACCGCGCAAAGACGGTACAGAAGATTCATCAACTGTTCCCCATCTTCCAGGTAGGTCACGTACTCGCTTTCGCTTATCTTAACGTCCTTACCTTCCATATCTGAACCGTAGCGCTCAGCCATGACGACAATTGGCGTAGTGTTGAGCAGTTCCGCCCCCTGACATATACGCCGTCCCAGGTTAATAACCTCGTCTATCGGCATATCGAACTGGTTAATCAAAATCAGACTAGGGCGATCGCGCACACCACGCGCCAGGGCGATCGCGTCTTCTTCCTGTAGCGCCTCAATCACGTGGTAGCCCCAGATGGAAAGGTTATATTTCAGGAGCGGGCGTGTATCGTCATCTAGTTCAAATATCAGAATTGTCGGTAGCCTATCTTTTTTCTGGTTCATTTGTTGTCCTTTTGCTCCTCTTTAGACCGTTACTTGCAGACTGAGGAGAAGAGACCCTCTTCCAGCCTGACTTAATCTCTACGCAACCTGTACGCGATTGGATGAGGAGCAACGAAAGTGCTTCACTTTCTGCCGCACGAGTGAAGGTGAGAACCCTTTGATCAGCCATCTCTGTCCTTGGCTCCCAGCAAGCGATCGTATTCCTCTCTGAGAACCTGGAAACACTCGCACGCAGTCGCTTCCAGCCCCGCCTGATCCAGGATCTGGACGCGACCCCGGTTGTACCGAATGAGATCCCTCTCCTGAAGCTTTTGGGCGGCTTGGGTGACACCAGCGCGGCGCACGCCCAGCATGTGACCGAGGAACTCCTGGGTAAGCTTAAGGTCATCCGAATCAATGCGGTCTTGGGCTTCGAGCAGCCAGCGTGCTAAGCGTTGATCGAGAACATGGAGGCTGTTGCAGCCAGTGGTTTGCGATATCTGGGCAATCAGGGCTTGTGTGTAGCGCAGCAGTACGTCACGCAGCCCCTTATTGCGATCAAACTCCTCCAGCAGCACCCCTGCATCCACCTTGATCGCACTGCCCGCCATTTGTACGATGTATTCAGTCTGCGTGGTCTCCCTTCCGCCCATGAAGGCATTGACGCCGACCACTTCACGGTTGCCGACTAGACCCGCCTCAACCGTGGAGCCGTCAGTCATGGTGATGGTAATCGAGATCAGGCAATCGATGGGGAAATAGAGATCCTCGATAGTTTCACCAGGATGGTGGAGTATCTTGCCCTGTTCCAGCGAGACTCGCTTCAAGTTGGGAGCAAGCTTCTCGTATACCTCACGGGGTAGGACGCTAAGCAGTCGGTTTTCAGTAGTCATCTGGAAAAGTGTTAGAAGTCTTATATAAGTAATTAGACCTCTTGCAGGACTCTCATTGCAGGACCGTACAAAAAAAAGTCTGTAACGATAACCTGAGTTCAGGTTAATTAGGCTCTGAAAGCGCAGAGACCGGAAAGTTTTCTAATCCATTTAGTTGAAGAACAGCAACCAGCAATGTGCAATCCTTGATTAGCCTAATCGCCAATCTTCATTCAGGATAGTTCTAAACGGCATCGGCATTCAGTACGGTTTCGTACTAATAAACCCGATGGATTGAGGAGATTTTTCTTAGCAATGATTGCAATCCGGCTTAAAAAGACAAAACAAAGATTTATAATAATTTTGAAAGGTAAAAGATGGATAATTTTCGATAAATATTTATCATATTTTAGTCTGTGCAGCATTCAGCCTTTGTTTGTATAGACGCGAATTCATTCAGTTGCCCCAATTCTAAAAATCTGTTCAGCAGTCAAATTTAACTCTGGAAACGTTGGCGATTCAATGCGGTCAGCACCCCTAAACTGACTCACTTGGTACTCACCCTCAACCATTGAGTAAACCGAAATAGTAGGTTGCTTGGGGTTGCCAATAAATCGCCTACCGCCTAACCCCAGGTAATCAACAATCCAGTATTCCGGAACACCAATTTCTTCATAATCCGCAACTTTGAGCAGGTAATCATCCCGCCAATTGGTACTGACTACTTCAATTACTAAAGGAATTGATGCACCTTGAGTAACAGTTGAAGATTTTTTCCATAACGGTTCCGCCGCTAGATTAACCCGATTTAATATCAGCACATCTGGTAAATAACCTGATTCTTTTTCTGGCGGCTTGACTAGCGCTTGATTGGGTATAAAGTAGGGAAGATTTAATCGGTCAAACTCTATAGTTAGTTTTGTTGCCAAAAAACCTTTGACTTCCTCATGTTCTCCCACTGGCTGCATTTCAATAATCACCCCATCATGTAGTTCATAGCGTCCAGTTTCGGGCTTCCACTCTAGAAAGTCTTCAAAGGTTATTGGTTTGGGTAAGGCTTGAGTCATGGCTTGCTGATTTCCCAGAATTAATGTAGCTGCGTTTCATTCAATAGTGCGATCGCGCTCATTTCAAGGTTGAGTCACTTCTTTTTATACTTCCTTCCCATCTGAACTGAGGGTACACACTCGCAACAATCTTCTGGCGAATCTCTCAAAATTTGCGCCCTAGGAGTGTTTTCGGCTCGAATAAATTGTCCTGCAATGCAGTTTCATATCGATTGAGTTCTCATTTAATTTACCTTGGCGCTATTCAAATTATGAAGCAAGGCTCACTAACCCCCCTGTGCATTGGGGCAGGGAGGGGGGATCTAGGCTTAGCCCTGTTTATTTAACTCTAGTGACAGTCGGCTTGTGGGTAAGGTAGAGCTTGGCTATACAAAACCCAATGATTACGCTTGTCAGTTGGTCTGACAGCCCAACCGTCTTGGTAGTGCGGTCGGTTTTGCTGCTTTGCCAGATACAAAGGTTTTGGATCGCAGAGCTTCAGTAAAGCCATGACTTGCTCTGTAGTCCACAAGCCGTGGTGAGGGTAAGAACTATTATCCTCAGTTTTGCGCTTCCGCTTGGGAAACGTCCGATGCGGCTTGGGGCAACTGACTGCAATCCCCAAGTCCAAGGCTAGTTGAGTTACCCCAGCATTCGAGCTAAGGTGTGATAGCACAGTTGGTTTTTCCACAAATTTTTCCACAAGTGAACCTAATTGTGTAAACGAATCTAAACGCGGGTGAAACGGTGAAAACGTCATAGTGTCCAGCTGGTGGCGTTTTCACCAACCTGCGTATAACAGCAATTTACTGCATTATTTCGGGATAATCTATATACATAAATTCTGATTTGTGATATATTAGTTTCTCTTGAAACGGCAAGAGAAACTAAAGTCCAAATATAATTACTTATTTAAAAAGCACAGTAGGAAATTATAATTAAAACTAATGATTAGTTAACCAAGTTAAGGTGGCCTTTACAAAACATACATAGAGTAGATGTGAGGGCACAGATTAAAAAGTTGGAAATCACTCACTCAAGCTTTGCTTTCTTTGTTCAGCGATGATAGCTTCATGGGATGATTTTCACGGGGAATTGGGACTAAAAGTAGGACTTTACTTTTAGCATTGCTGTCTTTCAAGCTTTCAACCACTTTTGATAGTGGCGCGATCGCGCCACTCCACAACTTGCAATTATCCTAAACTACCCGGTTCTGGCGAATGCACTCTGCATACCAATTGAAGCTTGCCTTGGGAATGCGTTGTTGCGTCTTGTAATCGACATAGGTAATCCCGAAGCGACGACTATAACCGTAAGGCCACTCAAAGTTATCCATGAAACTCCAAAGGAAGTAACCTTTCAGCGGATAACCTTCCTCAATAGCTCGATGAGCCGCCTTTAAATAGTGGCGTAAATACATAATGCGGTCTGTATCAATTATCTCGCCTTGCGCGTTCAGTTCGTCTTCGGCAGCGCAACCATTCTCGGTAATGAACACGGGCAAATCTTGTCGCCCAAGCGTGTCGCTAATATGGTGAATACCCCAATAGATACTCTCAGGAACGATATGCAGCCAAGGCATATTCATTCGCGGGTAGCCTTTGGGTAAGTCAAGAAACTCGTAACCGTCTTTATTGTCCGCCGCACGAACATAAGTGCCAGTGTAAATATTGATACCAATTGCATTGAGGGGCTGGTGAATGATTTCTAAATCGCCCGACTGAATATCTGGGGCATCAGCGCCCAACTTCTCAAGCATTGCTGGACTGTAGGCACCCGTCAGCGCTGGAAAAATAATCCCCCCATTGAGCCAAGAAGTATGGAAAGCTTGCTGAGCGGCTGTTATATCAGCCGCTGATTCGGTGAGGGGAACGGTGACAGAAATATTGTCTACAAGTGCTACAGAACAAGGAACGGGCGAGGCAGCACGGATAGCTTGACAGCCCATTCCATGAGCGAGAAGCGCATGGTGAGAAGTCTGCCACACTTCTTTGCGAGTTTTGACGCGAGTGCCAGGGGCAAAGGGTGGGTCTTTATCCACATCGTAGGCGAAATCAGTGAAGCAGGGGATTTCGTTGATGGTCATCCAGTTGGTGATGCGATCGCCTAACCGATTGACAACAGCAGTAACATAGTCAGCAAAATCTGAAGCCATCTCCCGGCTGCGCCAAGAACCGTACAAGTCCTCTAGTGCTTGAGGGCTATCCCAATGAAATAAGGTGGCGTGGGGAGTAATGCCGTGTTTGTGCAAGCAATCAACTAGGCGCTTGTAGAAATCAATTCCCTTCTCATTCACGTTTCCCCGACCATCAGGAATAATTCGGGGCCAAGCGATACTAAAGCGATAATGCTTGATGCCCAGTTTTGCCATCAGTTCTACGTCTGTTTCGTAGCGATGGTAATGGTCGCAAGCAACATCTCCCGTATCGCCATTCTCAACCCGTCCGGGGGTGGCACTGAAGGTATCCCAGACGCTGGGTTTGCGATCGCCTTCTGTTGCCGCACCCTCTATCTGATAGGCGGAGGTAGCCGCGCCCCAGATGAAATTTTCTGGAAATTGGTCGTTGGCTTTCATCTGGTTTACGGTTGTTGGTTTTCTTTATTGAGAGATGATAGCTTCATGCGACGATTTTCACGAGAAATTGGCACTAAGGCTGGGGCTTTGCTTTGAGTAGTGGTCTGCTGAAAACTAGCGATCGCTTTCGATAATTCTGCAATGGTCGGTGCCTCAAAGACACTACGCAAAGGTAACTCCACCGCGAATGCGTCGCGCACTCTAGAAACAAGCTGAGTCGCTAGTAATGAATGTCCTCCTAATTCAAAGAAATTATCGTGAATACCTACCCGTTTAACTCCCAAAACTTCAGCAAAAATTTTCACTAACACTTCCTCAACCGGAGTTTGAGGTGCAACATAATTTCCTGCCAATTCTAGTTTGACTGGTTCAGGTGCCGGTAAAGCACGGCGATCGACTTTGCCATTCGGCGTCAGCGGTAGAGATTCCAGCACCACAAAAGCCGATGGCACCATGTACTCAGGTAGCTTTTGGGCTAGATAAGTCTGCAATTGAGGGATTAACTTACGAGCTGCTTTTGCTTGCAGGGGATTATTCGCATAAGATTGTAGCGATCGCAATTTAGCGCTGAGTGGCAAAGTAGTTTTTTCGTCTATTTCTTTGCTTACAAAAACTACATCGTAGCGTCCATCACTAGCGGAATTTGACCAGCTAATATCAACGTCGTAAGGGACATCTAGGCTATAAAAATCTTCTGGATCTACTCCTAAATTTTGGAGCTTTTGCAATACTTCACGCATCTGTCCCGCAGTTTTAAACTCTGCTGCGCCTGAGAGCCATTCTGCTGTTTTAACTGCTGCTGTTACCCGCGCATTAGGCACATTGGTAATGCTTAATAGTTCTGGTTGGTTATCAACTAATAGCTGATGTACAACGGAGACGGTTAAGTTATTTTCGTGCCAGTCTAGCGAGGCACCCCTCCCCAGCCCTCCCCGCAACAGGGAGGGAGCCGGAGTATTCTTACTTCCCGCCACTTCGGGGGGATTGATGTAGGTGCTTTCAGAATCTATTTCAGCGCTAATATGCAGAATCGCGTTATAACGAAACTGCGTTAATTCATTGTGATGATGACCCCGGATTAGTTGAATTTGTACGTCGCTAATCTGGGGAAATCGCTGCTTTAATGCACTGAAGAAAGCTGGATCAATTACTAACTCCGTTTCTTGGAACATTTGCATTTCTACCCGTTGCTGCAACTGTTCGCGGGTGAGGGAGGGTTCGGCTTGATAAAGCTGTACTGAGGCGTGGAAAGCTTGCAGCAGGGGGAGGCTACGCACATCGCCGATGAAGATGAAGCCACCGGGAGCGATCGCATTTATTGCTCCCTCCAGTACGCGCACCAGATAATCAATATTGGGAAAATATTGCACAACCGAGTTCAGAATCACCGTATCAAAGGCTTCGGACTCCACTCCCTCAAAGTCAGTCGCCAACTTCTGAAGCAATGTTACTTGAGGTAATTGTGCCAATTGCTCCTGGATGTAGTTAAGTGAAGCCGAGGAAAAGTCTGTCCCACAATATTTATTGCAGTGAGGCGCAATTCTAAACAACAATAAACCTGTTCCACACCCTATTTCTAACACTCGACTTGGTTGCAAATCCAGAATTCCCGCAACTTGGTTATCTACCCATTCACGCATCTGTTCTGCTGGAATCGGTTGATTAGTATAACTGCTATTCCAACCGACAATATTGAATTTTGGATCTGAACTAGCAGCAGGTTGATTATAATTTTCGTTGTAGAGCATCTGCCATTGCGAAACCTGCTCATCTTGCAATTGCATTTCCATCTGCTTCTGTTCGCTGTATTCAGCATTTAGTGCTAGATAAACTACTAAACGCTTTTCCCCCGGTACATCTTCACGAGTTATTACAACATTTTGCAGCACTGCTGGATGTTGACTCAGTACCGCTTCAATTTCTCCCAACTCTATGCGGAAGCCGCGAATTTTTACCTGTTCGTCGAGACGACCTAAAAATTCGATATTGCCATCTGGTTGATAGCGAACTAAATCGCCTGTTTTATAAAGACGTGCTTCTGGTTGGTTGCTAAAAGGATTAGAAATGAATTTTTCAGCAGTTAAATCGGGACGGTTTAAATAACCTCGCGCTAGTCCATCACCACCAATGTGCAATTCACCAGCAACGCCGATGGGTACAGGTTGTAAATATCTATCTAGAACATAAACTTGAGTGTTGGCAATGGGACGACCAATTGTAGGCGCGATCGCATTTCCTAATACTGCTACATCTGTAATCCCTTCTTGCTCCCCTTTTAAAGCCCTATTGAAGGAATTTTCTTGCTCTCTAACAGCAACAATACCGGATGTTGTAACAACAGTATTCTCAGTTGGACCATAATTATTCACTACCTGGAAAGGATATTCAGCCAAAGGATACTGATGTAATTTATCGCCTCCTGTTAATAAGACTCGCAATGCTATATCTTTAGACCAATCTAATAACAAAGCTTTCTCAGCTAAAGGGGTCGGCAAGAAGCTAATAGTTATCGATTTTGATACTAAAAAATCTCGCAGCTTTTCAGGCGATCGCCTAATTTCATCATCGGTCAAATAAATGCTAGCTCCTGCACTCAAATAAGGCAAAATTTCCCATGTGCAAGCATCAAATGCACATCCCGCAACCTGCGTTACCTGGTCAAGCGGTGAAACTGCAAACGCTTGTTGATGCCAAAATACTAGATTTAATAGTCCACCATGTTTAATTTGAACTCCTTTAGGCTTTCCAGTGGTGCCAGAGGTATAAATAACATAAGCAAGGTTTTCTGCGGTAACATTGCTGCTAGGATTGTCTTCACTCTCTTGGGAAATTCTTTCCCAATCCATGTCTAAAGAAATTATTTTTGGATTTTGATTATCAAGGCGTTCGATATACTGTTCGCGTGTTAATAAAACTGGCACTTGAGCATCTTTAAGCATAAAACTTAAACGCTCAGGAGGGTAGCTGGGGTCTAAAGGTAGGTAGGCTCCACCTGCTTTCAGGATGGCTAACATCCCGATTATCATATCAAGCGATCGCTCTACGCAAAGTCCTACTAAAATTTCCGCACCGATACCCAATTTTTGCAAATAACGTGCAAGTTTGTTGCTGCGTATATTTAACTCTTGGTAGGTGAGTTCTTTATCTTCAAATACTAGAGCAATCGCATCTTTATTCTGCTCTACCTGTGCTTCAAATAGCTGATGAACACACAAATCATTGGGATAATCTACTTTGGTATTATTCCATTGCACTAACAGTTGATGTAGTTCAGCTTCACTTAATATCGGTAATTCGGCAACTCGTTGCTCTGGATTCGCAACAATGCCCTCTAGCAATATTTGGAAATGCTCCAGCATCCGGTTAATGGTGGCTGCATCAAATAAATCGGTGCTGTATACGACAAAGCCGCTAATTCCTTCTGAACTATCTACCCCTAACCCATTATTTTCCTTTTGCTCCCACAAGTGGAACTCTAAATCAAACCGCGTTGTTTCTGTATCAACAAATTGCAACGGGCTTAAGGTTAACTCTGGTAGCTCTAGCGCCGACATTGGCGCATTTTGTAATGCAAACACCACCTGAAACAGGGGATTTTGATTCAAGTTGCGCTCCGGATGCAGTTCCTCCACCAGCTTTTCAAAAGGCAAATCTTGGTGAGCATACGCTCCCAGCGATACCTCTCGCACTCGACTCAAAAGTGAGCGAAATGTTGGGTTTCCATCAAAGTTGGTACGCAACACTAAACTATTAACAAAAAAACCAATTAACCCTTCTATTTCGCTGCGGTTGCGGTTGGCAATTGGCGAACCTACGGCAATATCTTCTTGCTGAGTGTAGCGGTACAGCAAGGTTTGAAATGCTGCCAGTAAAGTCATAAACAAAGTTACGCCTTCTTGCTGGCTTAAGGCTTCTAACGCCTTACTCAGGCTTTTTGGTAGTTGCAAAAGTTGCGTTGCACCCCGGTAGCTTTGAACGGCTGGTCGAGGTCTGTCAGTAGGCAAATTTAGGATAGAAATGCCGTCCAACTGCTGCCGCCAGTAAGCAAGTTGTGTTTCCAATACTTCCCCTTGTAGCCACTCCCGTTGCCAGTGGGCAAAGTCTGCATACTGGATGGGTAGTTCTGGTAAAGGTGTAGAGACGGAAAATTTATCGTCTTTACAAGAAGCAAAAGCTGTGTAGAGTGCCGCTAACTCGCGAATTAGTACCCCCATAGACCAGCCATCGGAGACAATATGATGCAGAACCAGCAGTAGCACATATTCTGACTCATCCAACCGCAGTAGCGTTACTCGCAGAAAAGGGTCTTTGGACAAATCAAAAGGGCGTTGAGCTTCTTGGGTGGTGATGCGTCGCGCTTCGGTTTCTAATTCTCCTAGCCCTTTCAGGGCGGCTTCGCCAACAGAGACGCTTCGCGATTCTCCTTCGGAGACGCTTCGCGAACGCAAATCTATTACTGGTAGAGGTACAGTTAAAGTGGATGCGATCGCTTGTACGGGTTGCCCTTCCACGGTTACAAAAGTGGTGCGTAAAGCTTCGTGACGGCGCACAATTTCGTTAAAAGCCTCTTTCAACGCCGCTAAATTTAGCGAACCGACCAGACGCACAGCTGCCGGAACATTATAGAAAGCATTGTTAGGTACTAATTGATCCAGAAACCACAGCCGCTGTTGTGCAAAGGATAGGGAGAGATTTCTGTCCCGCGAAATGGGTGTAAGGCTTATCGGAGTAGCGTTTTTGGTAACGTTAGCTGTCCTTAGAAATGAGAGAATTTCAGCTTTGCGTTCAGCTATCTCTGCACGTAGTTCTGCGGTGAGGCTTCCTTCTGGGGCGTTACAGCGCAGGCGTTCTCCATCGACAAAAACCTGAATATCTAAGCTACGGAGGTAAGATAAAAACTCAACTGTTTTCAAAATTAAACCTCTTCTAGGACACTACCCGCTAGAGGAGTGTACTTGCTATTGACCCGACTGTGGTCTAACCTCGGTATGACGTTGGAAGACAACGCAGTCAACATCCTACCCTAAAGGTTTCTGCTCATGGTGTTCATGCCCCTCAATTTCCTACTCGTATGGCTGGTTGGATTGCTGTCCATCGGGATACTGGGCGGAGGGATTTACATTCTGTATGAGTGGTATGAAGGGGAACTGGTGGGGACATCCTACTTGATAGGCGGACTGGCGATGGTTTTGTGGTCTCTTGGCGGTCGTTTTATCAGCTTGCCGCTGCTGCGTCGCCAAGGTGCTGACGAACCTAAATTGATGCGTACTGGAACTGTACAGCGCTTGCCACGACCGGATGGTAGCGTCCTGCACGTAGAGTTCTATGGGCCTGAAGATGGTCAACCGATTATCTTTTCACACGGTTGGGGACCAAACAGTGCGGTATGGTACTATGCCAAGCGACAACTGAGCGATCGCTTCCGAGTAATAGTATGGGATTTGCCAGGACTCGGAAAATCCACTAGACCCAAAAATAACGACTACTCCGTAGAAAAATATGCCCGTGACCTCGAAGCCGTTGTTGCGAGCGCGGGAGACAAGCCGGTTATCCTGCTTGGACACAGCATGGGTGGCATGATTAACCTAACATTCTGTCGGCTGTTTCCAGAACATCTGGGGCGTCGCGTAGCAGGCTTAATCCTCGCAGATACAACCTACACCAATCCACTGAAAACTTCTATCTTGAGCAGTGTGTTACCCAAATTGCAGAAACCGCTGCTTGAACCATTGCTGTACCTCACCATGCTCCTGTCACCCCTCTTTTGGCTGATGACTTGGCTAAGCTATCTCAACGGTTCGCTACACATCAGCGTAGAGATTTCTGGATTTAAGGGGACTGAAACCCGCGGTCAACTGGATTTCGCCGCTTTCTTATCGGCTTTAGGTTCGCCTGGTGTTCTCGCTCGCGGTACATTGGCAATGTTCAATTTCGAGGAAACAACAACACTCCCAACGATTAACGTTCCGGTGTTGGTCGTTTGCGGTGCAACAGATATCGCAACTAAACCTGTTGCAAGCGATCGCATGAAAGCGGAATTGCCTCAAGCTGAACTCGTCACGATCAAGCCGGGTGGACACATGGCTTTGGTGGAGAAGAATCAGCTATTTTCCGAAGTTGTCAGTGCGTTTTGTGCTAAATGCGGGTAACGCTCAGAACAATATATCAATGCTTAAAACAATAGGTGTCTTCTGACATAAAACTGAGCATTGCATTGATTGTCTGTTGGGGGTTACAGTTGTGATAGATAGGACTGCAACCTGATGATAACAAAATTAAAACCTGATGCAGGATGAGCCACCTGTCGATCTCTTTTTAGCCCAGCTATGTGAAGGATATACCGAGGCAGAAGTTGCCGAAATAGAGCAGTATATAGCTGAATGGGATGCCTCTACTTATATCAGCGTGGCTCAGAATATTTTAGACCATGCTTCAAGAAAAGAAATTGACCCATTAAAATATCTCCGAAAAGCCCACAACTTTAATAAGAAGGGAGCAGCACGAGTTCCTAAAACTGGATATCGTCGGGATGGTTCAGCAGTCTATCGAAAAGGAAATGAATATCTGATTGTCCGACCCGATCGATTTGGTATTGAAAAAATAGTTACTTATGGAGTAAATGATGAGTGAAGCCATGCTCAATACTCAAAGTGCTGAAATTACTAGAAACTACATTAGTCATCTGTTAAAGGAGTTAACTGTCAATTATCAAAATAGCAAACGAGAGCGAAAAGAAATTGCTTCTCTCTCTCCAAATCCTGATGAAGAATTTACTGTTTTAGAGGAAATTGAACTGCTAACGGTAGATATTCGGGGCTATGCTAGTCAGATTCAAGCAAGAGGTTCGATTGAAAACGAACTAAAGGCAATTGAGCGATTGCAAACTATGCGAGTCTTCGATGTTCCAGCGATCGCGAGAATTTACTTTGCAATAGATGGAGACTACGGGCAAATGAAAGCTTATATTCGGATGCTAGATTACTTGCGCTTGCTGACTCTTGAGTATTTGCAAATGAGATTGTAGAAAGACTTAAAATTCTATTTCTTCTCGCTCATTTCCCGTGGAACTCGTGTTATCCAAACCTTTCGCCGCCCAACACATTGTTTCAATGTGCCTAGCTAAGCTAGCTACTGTTGGAGATTCAAACAAGTTGCGTACAGACAACTCTATTTGGAAAGCATCGCGGATGCGGGAAGTTAGCTGAGTTGCGAGTAGAGAATGACCGCCCAATTCAAAGAAATTGTCGTGGACACTTACCTGCTCTTTTCCCAAAACTTTAGCCCAAATTTCGGCTAGCGCTTCCTCAACGCGATCGCGTGGTGCGACATAATTTTCTTTAATCTCAAAACTGAGCGTATCTACCTCAGGCAAGCCACGGCGATCCACTTTGCCATTCGGTGTCAGCGGGAGAAATTCCAGCATCACATAAGCTGAAGGCACCATGTATTCTGGTAACTTTTCTTTCAGGAATTGTCGCAGATTTATGCTTGCTGGTGCCTGTTTTTGGTTAGGAACAATATAAGCAACCAAGTGCTTATCACCAGGGATTTCTTCCCTAACAATTACCGCTGTCTCGCTCACTACTGGATGCTGATTGAGCGCCGCTTCAATTTCGCCCAATTCGATGCGGAAGCCGCGAATTTTTACCTGATTATCAATGCGACCTAAAAACTCAATATTGCCGTCTGGTAGATAGCGGGCTAAGTCACCCGTTTTATAAAGTCGTGCTTCTGTTTTCTTACTAAAAGGATTAGAAATAAAGCGTTCAGCAGTTAATTCAGGGCGATTCAGATATTTTCGCGCCAATCCATCACCGCCAATGTACAATTCGCCGACAACACCAATCGGTACAGGTTGTAAATGAGCATCCAGCAAATAAATCTGCGTATTCGTAATCGGGCGACCAATGGGGATAGAGGCTGCTGATTCTGTTAATTTCTCCACGCAGTAATAAGAAGAAAATGTCGTACTTTCCGTTGGCCCATAGACATGAATGAATTGCTTTGGCACTCCATGTTTAAGAACCTTTCTGACCCACCGAATATCAACAGCCTCACCTCCAAATAGCAAATAGCGCAAGTCAGCGAAAGCTTGTGGAACCTCTCTAGCAATCTGTTGAAATAAAGCGGTTGTCAAAAATAAAATGCTAATGTCTTTTTGTTGAAGTTGTAAGGCAAACTCGTGGGGCGAAAGGGTGACATCTCTGCTAATTCCAACAAGTTGAGCGCCATTGAGTAACGCGCCCCAAATCTCGAACGTTGCTGCGTCGAAGGAAGTGTTTGAGGCTTGGGCAACTTTATCATCAGGCGACAATTTTACATAATTTGTGTTGCATACCAGCCGATTGACAGCTTTGTGAGTAACCGCAACTCCCTTAGGATTTCCTGTAGAACCAGAAGTGTAGATTACATAAGCTAAGTTCTCGCTGGTTACGCTGCTATTCGGGTTTTCTTCACTTTCTTGGGCAATGATTTCCCAATCCTTATCAAGGGACACAACTGGGTTTGACAAACCCTCAAAATGCCCAACAAATTTTTCCTGTGTCAGCAATAGTACGGGCGTATCCGTGCCAATAATTTCTGGATTGAAGCCAAAGTTTTTCTGTAGAAATGCTTCGCCCTTACAAGCATCATCAAGCATAAACTTCAAACGTTCTTGAGGATAACTAGGATCTAAAGGCACATAAGCTCCCCCTGCTTTCAGAATGCCTAGTAATCCCACAATTAGGTCTACAGAACGCTCCATACAGATGCCGACTAAAACTTCCGAACCTACCCCCAATTTTTGCAAATAATGTGCTAATTGGTTGCTGCGTATGTTCAACTCCCGGTAGGTTAGAGACTCGATAACCCTTGTCTCTAAATTCTCAAACCTTACTGCTATAGAATTAGGATTTTGCTTTACCTGATTTTCAAATAACTGATGGATACACTGATTTTCAGGATAATCTGCCCCGGTGTCGTTTATTTGTATTAATAACTGCTGTCGTTCAGCTTCACCCAATAGCGGTAAATTTGCAACTCGTTCTTCGGGATGATTAACAATCCCTTCAAGCAATGTTTTAAAATGCCCCAGCATTCTAGTAATCGTGGCTTCATCGAATAAATCCGTGTTGTAAACCACTACGCCTCTAATCCCCTCAGAATTCTCCCATTTACCGCCCCACAAGCTCCGGAAATCTTCGGAACACTTCCACAAATGCAACTCCAAATCGAATCGGGTTGTTTTAAAGTCAACATCCATAAAGCTAGGCACTAATCCAGGCAGTTCTAACGCTGACATTGGCGCATTCTCAAAGCCAAATACTACTTGGAATAGCGGATGAATATTTAAGTTGCGCTCTGGATGTAGCTCCTCAACAAGTTTCTCAAAAGGCAAATCTTGATGGCTGTATGCGCCTAGTGTTACCTGCCGAACTCTGCTTAAGAGTTCGCGGAAAGTTGGGTTTCCAGATAAGTCGGTACGTAATACCAAACTATTGACAAAAAAACCAATCAATCCTTCAATTTCACTGCGGTTACGGTTAGCAATTGGCGAACCCACCGCAATATCTTCTTGATGCGTGTATCGATAGAGTAAAATCTGAAATGCTGCCAGCAAAGTCATAAATAGGGTGACACCTTCTTGCTGCGAAAGCGTCTGAAGCGCATCACTTAGCTTTTCCGGTAACTCTAAAGATTGCGTTGCGCCTCGATAGCTTGCAACAGCTGGTTTCGGTCGGTCAATAGGCAAATTTAGTATGCAAATACCGTTTAATTGTTGTCGCCAGTAAGCTAACTGGGTTTCCAGCACTTCTCCTTGCAGCCACTCGCGCTGCCAATGGGCAAAGTCAGCGTATTGCAGGGGCAGTTCCGGCAACGTAGAGACGGGATGCATCGCGTCTTTACAAGTAAAGGCTGTGTACAGGGTTCCCAGTTCCCGAATCAGCACTCCAATCGACCAATCGTCGCAGATAATGTGGTGCATATTCAGCAATAGAATATGTTCTGTTTCGGAAAGCTGTAGCAGCTTCACTCGCAGCAATGGGATAGAAGACAAATCAAAAGGACGCTCGATTTCTCCTGCTACCAATTGTTGTGCTTGGAGTTCGCGATCGCATTCTGGAAATTGCCGCAGGTCTACTACGGACAGAGGGATGGTTAAGCCGGAAGCCTTAGCGCAACTTTCCGCAGGAATCACTTGTACGGGTTGCCCCTCTAGCACCTTAAATGTAGTCCGTAAGGCTTCGTGGCGACGCACAATTTCGTTAAATGTCTGCTCTAATGCCGCGAAATTGAGCGCACCTTTTAGGCGAATGACTGTCGGCACATTATAGATCGCATTGCCAGGTATCAACTGGTCAAGGAACCACAGCCGCTGTTGGGCAAATGATGCAGGAAAGACAAAAACCTCTTGTTCAGACATATCGATTCTTTCTTTTGCAGCTATCGGGGCGTTGTCGGCATCCGGCGTCATCTATCTTTGCTTTCACCACAAGGGATAATCGCCTATCAAGGTTGATTGAAGGCGCGATCGCGTAAAGTCAATGCGATTTTTGTGCAGATATCAAGGCAAAAAAGCTAACACGGATACAGGTGTCCCAGAACCACCCCGTAGACGTAAAATCCCAATGACTAATGTGGTGCCAGTAGGCGATAACCGATCGAGATTTGTCAGATTTTCCAATATAATTCCAGCCTTTTTTAGTACCAGGCGGTTGGTGCTAAAGGTTTCATCTTGCCCTGGATCAACGCCATGAGTATCAATTCCCACGCCAGCGATCGCGCGTTCTTCGACTAAGAATCGGCTAGTTTCAGCCCCAAACCCCGGAAAGTGAAATTTGCCCTTTTCGTCCTGATTTAAAAAAGCTCTTCGATCGCTCCACTTTTCTTGCCAACCCGTGTATAGAAGTACAACAGTGTTAGGGGAGATAGGATGGTATTGCTGTTCCCAGTCGAGGACATCGGCTGTTGTTAAACCATAGTCAAAATTAGCAATGGTTTTGTCGCGGATATCGATAACAATTGCTGGTACAACGAGCGACTGAGCCGGATAACTCTCAATCCCAACCCCATCTTCATAAAAGCTACTGGGTGCGTTAATATGAGTGCCGCTGTGTTCTCCCATCGAGACCCTTCGTAGATAGTAGCCATCTTTTTTTAACTCGGCGACTGGCTCAAATTCAACGAGTGGATCGTTTTGCCAAATAGGAATATTTGGCTCAATGACATGACTCAGGTCTACAATTTGGGTGTAATTAATGGTTTTAAGATTATTTGAGTTAGGGTTCATGGCATCTGTTTAATAAACATATCCGACGCCTCAAGGAGTATCTATAACAATCCTACTTTAATTGGGAACTAGCGGTTCAGATACCCAACTTTTCTAAGCAGTCGGGTATCTCGCATTCACAAATAATTTGGACTGCTATAGATAAACAAACTTGCCCATTTATATACACCTAATTCTAGTTCAATCTACCTTTGGCTATGCAAGCAACTCTTGATAATATTGTTCTGTCTCATCGGGAAGAAAAACGGTCGTTCGCATCGCCTTATTTTGAATTTTAAAGGCTTTGGTTATCTGAATGCGACTGAGAAAATCTATGTCATGAGAAATTACTAATATAGCGCCTCGATACTCTTCTAACGCTTCGACAATTTGAGTAACGGTTTCTAAATCCAAATTGTTCGTTGGTTCATCCAATACCAGCAACTCAATTTCCGATACGCTAATCGTCGCCAGAGCAAGTCTTGCTAGCTCCCCTCCACTTAATATCTCAGCTTTTTTATTTACTTCATCATTGAAGAATAAAAAGTGTCCTAGCTGTTGTCTGATAAGTTGATACTCAAGATTGGGATTCGCTGCTTGCAAATTTTCTAAAATGGTTTTTCCTCTATCTACTATCTCGTAAGTTTGGTCAAGATATACTACTTTTAACTTCGGAGCAACTGAAACCTTACCCGATTCAAGAATCGCTGGGGAATTTTTTCGATGGATGTCCAAAACTGCCCGAATTAAGCTTGATTTTCCCGATCCATTAGCCCCAGAAATAGCAACTCGCTCACCGGATGCTATGTGCATCTGTATATTCTTGATGAGAAACTGACTTCCAATCTTCAGATTTGCTCCTTGAATGTCAATTAAGCTTCTCCCCTTTTTACTCCTTTCTTCTTCAAGGCGAACAATGGCAACTGGATTTGTCCTAATTTTGGCAGATTCCAAATTTTGTGTAGCTTTAGCGATAGCCACCTCATTTTTTTTTGAGGCGCTTCCAGCACTTGCTGATGCTCGATTCTCAAAGTATCTTCTTGCAGATTTTCCCATACTTCTATCGTGAGCTTGTTTACGCCCTTCTCTTCGGGATTTTCCTGCTCGTTTCTCTTCTTGCAAAGACGCATCAGTTGCCTGCTTAAGTTCTTTTTTGGCTATTTCTCGCGTCCTCAAAGCTACCTGAAATTCAATTTCTTTTTGTTCCTTGTAGCTGGAAAAGTTCCCGCCATAAACCTTCACTCCTAATGGGGTTAACTCCCAGATGGTGTTGACGACTTGATCTAGGAAAAAAGGTTTGTGAGAGACAAGGACAAAAGGTTGTTTCAATTCTTGGAGGAAATGCTTTAGATTCTCCAAAGCTAAGAAATCAAGATGATTCGTGGGTTCATCTAGGAGTAGCACGCTTGGGTTTCTGTATAAACCAATTGCCAGAAGCAGTTTAGTAAGCTCACCGCCACTCAAACTGCTAACGGGTAGCGAAATATCTACTGAAGTTTTTAACTTCGCTTCTAACAGGTTACTAATTTCCCACCAATCCTCTGAAAAATAACTTAAAAAATCAAAAACAGTCGCGCCTTGGGTTGACTGGATAAGGGTGCTAATTTGTGGAAGGTAATAAACCGTACCTTCACGATTCACAGAACCCGAACTAGGCTGAATTTCACCAGCCAAGATTTTGAGCAAGGTTGATTTTCCTACCCCATTAGCACCGACAAGCGCAATTCTATCTCCCTCATTCACTGTGGCTTGAACATTGGTAAATAAGGTTTGGTCGGAAGCGAGTTCGTAGCTAATTTGTTCGGCGGTTAGAAATGATTTTTTTTGCATATATGCTGAATCCTGGGTAATTAGAGTACAGATGATGATTTTTTGTTAGGTTCTTCATGGCTATTTCCAAAATACTGAGTGTTGATAAAAAACGCTGGCAAGTCAACTCACGGCTACACGAATTCAACTGCTTATGCGGAATTGAGGCCTTGAAACTTCCAAGTTTAACTTGGAAGTTTCGAGACTCCACTTCCCAATCCTTACTGGCTGCTCCTAGAAGTTAACGCTTTTTTGCTGGCTAAGATAATGACTTAGCTGCTTAGCGTTTTGGATTGTTTCTTAGAGCTTTATGGATTTTTTTCCATTTTTCCTTCTCGGCTAAAGACGCTTTTTGATCTTGTTTCCGGTTATTGTATTCAAGCTCTTGTTGAAGTTTTCGGTAGTTCCGGAAACGTTGCTTATCTAGAATGCCATCAAGCAAAGCTTGTTGCACTGCACAACCGGGTTCTGCTTCATGTTGGCAATCGCGAAAGCGACACTCTGTAGCAAGCGTATTAATATCAGTGAAGGTTTCCTGAAAGCCTTCACTTCCATTCCACATCTGAATTTCTCGCATTCCCGGAGTGTCCATCAGCAAACCCCCAGAAGGCAAAATAATTAACTCTCGATGTGTTGTGGTGTGGCGGCCTCGATTATCTCCTTTGCGTACTGATTGAACTGCTTGAATGTCCTTTTTAGCTAATTGATTGGTAATCGTCGATTTCCCGACTCCCGAAGAACCAATTAGTGCTACCGTTTGTCCCGTACCGAGATAGGGACTCAAGCCATCGAGTCCTTGGTTCTCAATTGCACTCAAGCTAATAATGGGTACGCCAGGAGCGATCGCTTCTACTTCCGTTTTTCGTTGCTCAACTTCATCGCACAAGTCCGCTTTATTCAGAATGATGACTGGATTCGCTCCACTTTCCCAAACCAAAATTAGATAACGTTCGATTCTTCTGAGATTGAAATCCCGATCCAATCCCGAAACCAAAAACACCGTATCAATGTTGGTGGCAATTATTTGCTCATCTGTTTGTGCGCCGACAGTTTTCCGAGAAAATTTGCTTTTTCGGGGCAAAATTTCATGGATTTTTGCTCTTTCTTCATCGCCAATGATGCTAACGACTACCCAATCTCCGACCGCTGGAAAATCTATTCGTCGCTCGGCTTGGTAACGCATTTTTCCCGTTACTTCTGCCGATAGTTCTCCAAACTCGGTGTAGAGAAGGTAGGTATTTTTTTGCTCTAGAGCAACTCGACCAACCGTGTATCCTTGTTGAAAATAGCTGTCAAAGTTTTTCGCAAAAAAACGATTCCAGCCTAACAACTCTAAATTCATTGAAGTTTCCTCTATGGGTGCGGTTATAGACCGCCAAACTCACAGAGGAATCGCGTAAATTATTCGCGTACATCAGAATAATTAAATGAAAAGCTCTGTGAGGATGGGGTGTTGCGTCTGAATGGTTGTGGCGGTCTTAACGGCTACACGCTCTAACATCACTCTTCCTCCTGAGATACTTTTCAATAATTTCCCGGTCAAGGGAACTGTAGTATGATACTACAACCAGTTGCAGTTGGCTGAAGGTAGTTTACAAAACTTACCAACGCACGCCAAACTGTTGTATTCCATCGCGTTGTTCGCTGAGCTTATCTTATTCGCGCTTGTTGTCCTGGGAAATCACCCGATCGGGTGAGTCGGGAGGATGATGATCCTGTTGAGATTTTAGTTCTGCCCTGAAATAAATTACCCTACCCTACCCTTAGGAAAGGCTAACGCGAACGGGAACGCTTACGGCGAACGGGCTAATCGCTAAAGGCTTAAATTTTCTACATATTTTATACATGATGATGAGAGGAAAAATTCTTGAAACGCTGATTAATACCTTACAGCCAATTGATTTTGTTTTTGCTTTCTGGCAAGGAGGTTCGGCTGCACATGGCTATACAGATGAGTGGTCTGACCTCGACATTCAGGTAACTGTTGAAGATGAGCGCGTTGAAGAAACGTTTTCTATTGTAGAAACTGCTCTAGAAACTATTTCTAAAATTCGATTTAAGTTACGAGTTCCCGAACCGACTTGGCATGGTCACTCACAATGCTTTTACCAATTAGAATCAGCAAGTCCGTTCTTAATGATTGATTTTGTGCTAATGAAGCGGAGTAATCCCAATCATTTCCTAGCGTTGGAGCGGCATGGAAATCTAGTCGTTGCATTTGATAAAGCTAATCTTATTGTTCAGACGAATTTGAATCAAAGCGAACATTTAGAGGAAATGAAAGCAAGATTAAAGATTCTAAGAAGTAAATTTGATTTTCTGCAAGTCTTTGTAAAGAAAGAGATTAATCGGGGGCGGTTTGTGGAAGCGATCGCTAATTATCACAACTACACAATGCAACCTTTAATAGAAGTTTTGGGAATGGTATATCGACCGAACCGATACGATTTTAAAACAAAATACTTTAGCCGAGACTTTCCGCCAGATGTAATCGCTAATGTGTCATCCCTTTATGGCATAGAAAATCTTGCTGACCTTGCTGAAAAACAACAACTTGCCGAGAAGCTTTTTGCTGAAGCTACGCAGCAGGCTGAAACAAAATTATTCGCTCCGCTCTAACAAATGCAAGCTTAGCTGCTAACCGGATAGATGGGACATTCACAGAATTACTCCGCCTCAACCCCCAAATGATTCGTGAAGGTAAGATCCTTGACTTCTCTACGTCGGGGATCTCAAGCGCTGGTTACAACTCAAATAGGATTGCTATATCAGAGCGATCGCTCTCCTTGTGATGAAATTCGTTCGTGTAGAGAAAGCATCATGGAGATGCACCCGAAGCGATAGCCATTTGCCAACGCCTAGACAAGGCGAAAAAGACTTCACTATTTCCGCAAGGGATCGGCCAATTCTGCAACTGACCCCTTCTCAAGGCGCAGCGGCTACGAGAAAACTAGGTTTACAGCCACCAAGCAGGCGTACTTTTCAAAAACTGGTAAGCGATCGCTCCCCGTAAATCTGGATTCCCATAAAACTAAGGGTAATCGAGAACTTCACCCCCCAGGCATCTACCAATGATGGAAATCCTAGCTTACCTCCACACTGCGCTCGCCTACGAAACTGCAACCCGCAGACCCCTCAACCGCTTGGAACGCTACGAACCACTTCCTTTGCCTTTAGGGACAAGCGCGAGATCCAGTGATGTAGCAGCGAATGAGCAGTACGAAATGCAAGCGATAACGGTGCTTCCTTTTTAGATATAGCCATTAATTTTTCGACTCCTACACATAAGCTTCTTCTTAGCCCTCCTTTTTTAAGGGGGTTGGGGGGATCTGATGTGTAGCTTCACAAAAGCGAAATGGAATTAGCGATCGCGTCTTTATCATCACACGCTTACTTATGCCCTCAATAACATGAACAACGTAAATACAATCGAACACTCCCAACGCGATCGCCAAAAATATTCATCCTTGATTCTGCAATCTCTTCCCATTTCACTGGTCATTATCCGCCTCTGCCTAAGCCCTTTGCTATTATGGGATGCCCTTGACGGTACAACCAGTCCCTGGTTCATTTTTAGTTTTGTACTTGCCTTTCTTTCAGATATTTTTGATGGCGCGATCGCCCGTCGAATCGGTGTCAGTACCGCTGCTTTGCGACAAGCCGATAGTTTAGCTGATGTTTGTCTTTATCTATGTATCGGAATTAGTGCATGGTTAGTGCATCCTGATGTAGTTACTAAATTCTCGATACCATTGAGCCTCATAATCTTGATGCAATTAATCTGGTTGGTAGTAAACTTAGCGAAATATGGAAAACCTGCCAGCTATCACACTTATTCAGCCAAAGCTTGGGGAATAACGCTATTCATCACCACAATTGCCCTATTCGTTTTTAATTATGCTGGAGTTACGCTATTGATGATGATTGCTGTAGGTTGCATTCACACGCTATAAGAAATTGCCATGACACTAATTCTTCCGGATTGGACACACGATGTCTTGAGTATTGTTCATGCGCGAAAGATAGTTTCTTATAAAAAATAGTGCTTTCAACTTAAGAAGATAGGTAGTTGATAAGACTTTTAGAATCCCTGTAGGCGGGTTTCCTGAATATAGCTGCGACTTTAGCCGCCTAGATAATATCAGTGGTTTCAGTTTTTGAAACCACCACTTTAGATGCCCTAATCACAATGTTATAAAAATAGTAGCAAATCTCCCGACAGTATTAAAAGTTGCGGTTATGGCAATCTGATTTTAGTTTTATTTTTATAAAGTGCTTTGAGTGCGTTCAAAATCTAGAAATGCACTCAAAGCCTTGTGCTAACGTGCCTGTAAAACCTAGAAAAAATTTAGTTTGGAACATAGGTTTTTCAGCCACGTCTCAAATGATGGTATGAACTTCAAGCAAACATCAAACTTCTAAACTTTAATTCGAGTGGCTTTGGAGTAGCCTTAATTGTGGAAAGAATGACTCAAACTAAAAATCCTAAAAAATGGCTAGTTGCTACTTTAATTTTGTTAACTAGCAGCTTGTCTTTATCTTTATGTACTGCTTTAACCTTAAAAGAAGCTGCTGTTGCCGATCCCGTCAAACAAGTATCTAAGAAAGAAAAGTTACCGTCTTCCGTTGCCAATGCCATTTTGCGAATAGCATCTCAACGCACGGGATTACAAGCGTCGCAACTACGCATCATTAAGTATGAACAGATTTACACCAACGGTTGTTTAAATCTGCCGCGTCCGGCTGAAGGCTGCACCAAAATTAATATGCCTGCGTGGGAAGTCACTGTAAAAGCTAGGCAACAAAGCTTAGTTTATCGAAGCGATCGCAACGGCTCCCGGATCAGATTAAATGAAGCTGCTAGCAGCATCGTTGATGCCAAATTGCCTAAATCTGTTGTCAGTGCCGTTTTGCAAGATGCCACCCAAAACTGGGGACTCCCGGCGAACACCGGACGCGTTGTGAATGCGAAGCAGACAGGGTGGGCGTATGGTTGCGAAGTTTCGACTTTTCCCCATCCCTGCGATCCAGTTGTCGTGGAGGGCTGGCAAGTCACCGTAGAAAGCGGGCAAAAACGCTGGATTTATAATACTGACAAAGTGGGTTCCCAGGTTCAGCTTTATCAAAGGGAGAGCCAGCCAAACGAGGCGAAAAAATTACCTCCTGCGGTTGCTGAGCAAGTTTTAAAGTTAGCATCCGAGCATTTAACCTTACCAATCTCCCAACTTTTGATTACACAAACTCAACAGCAAACTTGGTCTAATGGCTGTTTAGATCTTCCAAGTCCTGTAGAGCGGTGCATGAGCGCTCAGACACCAGGTTGGCAGGTAACGGTGGAAGGCAAACCGAAGCAATATCAGGTCTATCGTACTGATAAATCTGCTGAGCAAATTAGGACGGAAGCAATAGGCGATATGCCCCCACGCAAAGACTCTTTACCGAATTCCATTGCCAAGGTGGTATTGCAGGATGCTAGTAAGCAATTAAAAGTACCAACTTCTCAGTTATACATCCTCGAAGGTCGAAGTCAGATGTGGTCAAATACCTGTTTTGATTTGCCTGGTACGGAAAATAGCTGCGCTCAAGCAATGGTCGCAGGTTGGCGAGTCGCTGTGGATGGCAACGGGAAAACCTTAGTTTATCGCCTCGATCGATCGGGTTCTCGGTTCAAAGTCGAGTGATTTTGTCGTTGATTTGGGGATTAGGTGGATGCCTAAACCAGGTAGTTAGCTTGATAGTAGGTGCAGGAGCGGATTGTCCTTCAAGGATGGAGACTTGCTGGACACTGACCATATCATCCCTAAAAACAGAGGGAGTAACGATACCCCTGAGAATCTACAGCTACTTCACCGACATTGCCATGATGTGAAAACAGCCCTTCGACGATTGGGATCTTCGGCTAGTAGTGTGCATGATCAGCCGAAGATCCCGTGAGGAGCCGGAGGAAGCGAAAGTTTAATACTCAACACGTCCTGCTACGCTAACAAGCCTCACTTTCACGCCCTGGCTGCCTGACAAATCATTCCGTGTAGGTTGGGTTGAACAGAGTGAAACCCAACAGCAGCCTGTATTTCGTTTAGTTTTGCTCCCGCCTCAAGCCAACCGATGACTCTTCTAAGGGTTTCAAGAGCTTTGGAGAGCCTTGCAGGTTTCACACCATAGTTAGATATTTCAAAAAAAACTAAAGCGTTGTCCCTTCCGCACTAGACTTTTGATCCGTATCAGATTAAATTGAAACTACGGTAACTCTAGCGGGATAGTGGATTTTGCATGGACAACGCTAAAAGACCCAGTAGTGAGCTGACCCTCGCAGGGCAAGTAACTCCTGAGCATTTGCAACCAGCGGCTCAACAAAGTTTCCAGGAAGGTTGGTTCAAAAAGCTCAGAGGCGGATTCCTTCTGGTCATTGGATATATGCTGTCACCACTATGTTGGTGGAATGACCTGTTTTTCAATCTGCCAATTGCTTATTTTTTTGGGTATATCTGTAGTTGGCTTTCCCCAGATTTACTTCTGCCTTGCTCAATCGTCGGGTACTGGCTCTCTAATATTGCGGGAATTCTCTTGATGCAAGTAGGGGCTGTCGATGTTTTTAGTAAGGAACCCGCTGAGCGTAACTGGAAAAAAGAGTTATTGACAGGTGTAGTCTCCTCAACCGCTTACACTCTGGTCATTCTGGCATTGATACAGTTTAAGATTCTCGATGCTCCTGTCTTATTCCCCGGTGGCTAATGGGGATTTATGGGCGGTGAATGTTGCTTAATCGCCGCTAGCACTAATGTCAAAGTTTACTTTTAGTTAGAGATTCAGCATTTTAACCACCTGTGCAAGGACAGCAGTATGGACTATCTATTACTACCGTTCCTCAGTTTTGTCGTGGGTATCATTGTTGGTTTAACGGGAATCGGTGGAGCATCTCTGATCACTCCGATGTTGATTTTTGTGTTCCACGTCCCACCTGCGATCGCAGTCAGTTCCGATGTAGTAGCTGCCACATTGATGAAAGTGATCGGCGGCTTTAAACACTGGAAACAGCAAACGCTTGACCTGCAAGTTGTCAAATGGCTGGCTTGGGGAAGTGTTCCTGGTTCACTAACCGGAGTAGGGATTTTATACCTGATTAAGCTTAATGCAACCTTAGACCTAGATTACATTCTGCTACGTGCAATCGGGTTTATGATACTGCTTGTCACTTTGTTGGGACTCGCACAATTGTCGCTGAAAACTTTTTTCCCGAAGTTACAGTTACCTGAACCGCCTAAGTTTGACTTAAACACTCAGATGGGTCGAATTTCGACCCTCAGTGTAGGAGCATTTTTAGGCTGTCTGGTAGGATTAACAAGCGTGTCTTCTGGTGCGATGTTTGCAATTGTGTTGATTACCTTTTTTCGCCTCGACGCGCGTAAATTGGTAGGCACAGATATTTCACAGGCAGCGATTTTATTGGTGTTTACTTCCCTTGGACACCTCTGCCTTGGGACAGTGAATTGGAGTTTAGTATTGCCAATTTGGCTGGGAACAGTACCGGGAGTTTTGCTAGGTGCTAAACTCTGCAAGGTTACTCCTCAAGGCGCGCTCCGGCTGGTAATTTATGTGATTTTAGCAGGGGTAAGTTGGAAGTTAGTTTATCAAGCGTGATCTGAGTTTGATTTAATATCTGATAGCAAAGATATTTCCCCATCAGGGTGATACTATTTTTTAAAAAAATAAATGAAAATTTCGGTTTGTACACATTTTAAGCATTTTTTGGTGAATGTTTAGTTCTAATTTTTGGAAGCTGTCTTCATCTTTCCTAAGTTTTCTCGAAAAGCTGCTCGTTGCTTATTGGCGTTCTTTGCTACTCCTATTGATAGGAGTCTGTTTACCCATGCTGGTTTTTGAGGAACTTGCATTAGTAGTATTGCAGAATCAAGGCGGTCTTCCCTGGGATGAAACACTCCTACTAGCAGTTCACAAGATAGCACAGCCACAACTAGACGTTTTTGCGGCAACTTTAACCAAGTTCGGAGTATTTTGGGGCGTATTTCCAGTTGCTACTGTAATCTCGTTAGTGTTGCTGCGCCTTAAAAAGTGGCGATCGCTCGCCTATTTACTGACCACGCTACTAGGGAGCATTTTGATTAATCGCACTGCAAAGCTGTTGCTGCATCGAGTGCGTCCCAACCTCTGGGAGTCAATTTCCCCAGAGTTTGATTATGCATTTCCCAGCGGTCACGCGATGTCCAGTATGACCTTGATAGCTGCTTTAGTCATTTTGACCTGGAATAGTAATTGGTGCTGGTTGGTGCTGGCTGTGGGGAGCGTATTCGTATTAGCGATCGGTTGGACGCGAATATATTTAGGGGTTCATTTTCCCAGCGATATTTTAGCAGGATGGATGGTTTCAATTGCTTGGACAATTGGCGTTAGTCTGCTAATCCAACCACATTTAACTAAACCGAGTACTATTCCTGAGGATGAGCTAACTGTGGATGAAGAGGAATCAATAGCCCAAGGTTAACACCATCGCAAAGAAATTATGGCATTGCTGATTTGGGTGATATCGTTTTAAGCTGATCTGCTGCGCCATCTTGATTTTTTGTAGAACGGCCTTCTAGATAGCAAATGAAAGACACCAAAGCTGGAAGACACAGATTAATCGTCATTAGCCGAACTAGATGACCTGCGGTTACAATCTCAACATTGTGATGCAAAGCTAGAGAGATTAATATCATTTCTGGAGATCCGCCTGGAGATGTCACCAGCAAACACGTTAGCCAGTCCCAGGGCGAGATCAACGTAGCAATTCCTGCTAAGATGAATCCTGCCAAAAAGGTCATGGCTACAGGAACCGAAGCATACGCTACTGTAAGCCTTCCCAGCTTTGGGTTTATTCCCCAATATTCGCCGATTGTAATTCCCAGTAGAATTTGACCAATTAAATTAAATAAAGGGGGTAGATTAAAATCGATATGAGATAAAAATGGCAGTGAATTTAGCAATAACTCAAAAACAGCGCCGACTATTATAGAGCAAAAAAAACCAGCAACAGGAATTTTTAAATAACTGCCTATTCTAACTGTTAAGAATGTTAAAAAGAGCAATAAAAATAGTAAAAATAAGTAATTTAAATCCAGAAAAAATAAATTTTCATTAACAGAATGAATTATTGCACTAATGTCATGAGAATTAGAAACATTAGCAACAATTGGTATAACAATAATAATCGCCGTAAACCGTATTAACTGAACAAGAGAAACAAGTGAAATATTTCTACCATAGTCTGCTGCTATACTTGCCATGATTCCTATATTTCCGGGAACCGTAGCAAGCATGGCAGTTAGTAAGTCTGTTTTTTCAATGCGTGAATATATATAACCAATAATTCCACCACAAAATAGTAAAAATAATGCTAAAAATAGAAAGATATGTAATTGGGAATAAATAGTTATTAGATTACTTTGCTTAAGAGAAAATCCTACAGTAAGACCAACAATAATTTGTCCAAATTTCCTTAAGTTGCGATTTGGTTTAGCTTGATTGTTATATCGACGATAGAAATAAAATACCAAGGCACCAGCAGCAATACCCCCAAGTATCCAAGACCCTCCGCCTGCCCCAAGTGCAATAAAAGTCAGACCACTTAATAAACCGATAATTATTTCTATAGCAACAACTAAATAAGTGGTCATCAATTTACTAAGTGTAGATTTATCCAAACTTATTTTGCTCACAAAATCTCCAATCTTTAATCATTACTTTCTTATGCGTTGAAGTGCAAAGATTATCCAAAAATGCTTATAAAAAGCGCATTACTTACACCTTGCAGCCTATCTTAAAAATAACTGACGGTGCAACATATATGCGTAGCCTGTAGCCAGGTCTAACGCATTACTTCTGAGTTTATATGCGTTATAAAACCTGTAAAAATGACTTTTAAAGGTAGGCTCTCTTCAGGGTTACTTAAATAAAATCTCAGTTAATCAAGGATGACACCATTTAATGATTCAACTGGAACTGTGAAGACGTAGTAGATAACCCCAGCTCCCAAGGTGAGTACGGCAAGGCTAAATAAAATCACCCAGCGATCCGCAGGTTCGTATGTATCCTCATCAATGTCATGTCGAACAGCGAAGTAGTGCTGGGTTGACAGCAATACCGTTACCAAACCAACTAAGGAGAACACTAATCCTAACTTCCACCCATTACCAGGAGGTTGAGGCGCAAGGGGTGGACGGAGGAGACGAAGGCGCACGATCAAAACACCAAATCCCATCAGCGCGATCGCACTCCGCATCCATGCTAAGTAGGTGCGTTCGTTTGCCAAATGATCCCGCACTCGCTCAGAAGTCCGTCGTTTCGGCGTCTCTAATTTTTCTGTACTCCCATTTATCGGCTTAAACATAAACAATAGCTGCACAAAATACTACCCTCAATTATCAGTTTAGATGTACAAACAAAACAAGCTTTCTCCCTTCAGAAGCACTTTGATCCGAAACCCGATATTCCGAAAAATTTTATGAAGTCTATTAGCCAGAGTATGATAGCTGTTCAACCGTTTACTTTTGGTAGCTTTTCATACCCTGGCTGTCATCCTGCTACTTTTTAGAGGAAAAACACCTAAAGTGCTTTCGCAGGCGTGAAAAATTTAATCCTCGATTGGTGCGTTAGGAGTTTGCGCTTCCACATCTGCTGACGACAAGTTAGGAACAGACCATGTACCCTCACCTGCTTTGAAAACTTTCGCAGCAGGAACGTTGAATTCAACTGCACCAGTTTCTGGATTGGTTTTAGCGACTAATTGGGTTCCAGCCACTATTTTGAGAGCTACAGGCTCCCCTAAATCTTGCCCTTGGGTGTCACCAGGAGTTAAGCCAGCTACTTTGACACCACTTGGCAAGTAAACGCCATCACAGTTCCAATCATCGTCCGTGACTTTGCCATTTCCCAAGTAGTAGAGAGTACTTGCTTCGGAAAAGTTAGATTTATTGGGTTTATGAGCATAGACCGCTAACGTTTTCCCAGTTTCATTGCGGCACTGCCCCCAGTCTGCCGCTGTCTCTAAGATATATTTTTGCAGTTGCAACTCACCGAGTTTCTGCTGAATTTCCTCAGGTGTATAGTCGGATTGATCCGGTGCGTCTTTTGCCTTTAAGAGGCTGTCAAGAGATTGAGTTACCTCTGTGTAGTCAGGACTCAGGGTAAGTTTCGGTCTGTCTGCCAAAGAAGGTTGAGCGATCGCCAAATTGACCAGAAATACTAATGCTACCAGAGCGATTTTGAACAGTTTCATGAACTTTCTCCTTGCGAGATTCCGAGTTTTTCCAACTCGATGTTTGGGTTTATGGTTGGAAAATTTTTAAGGGTAGACCTTTAGCAAAAAAGGTTTTTATTAAATTGCAGATACTGGTAAATGGTCTGCCAAGGTAAAACTGACACTTATTGGAACGACGGTAAGAGTTGATAGCTACCGCTTTCAACCAGAATAAAAATTCCTAAGCCAATTAACACAAATGGGACGATTCTCTTACCGTAGCGAGTGAAAAGGTGAGCAACAACCGAATGGCGGGTTAATTGGTAGGCGACATAACACCAAACTCCAACCAACACAAAAAACACGCTTAAAATTACTCCCAAACTAGCCAGATTGCTACTAGCGAACAACGGTACATATATCCCGATATTGTCACCCCCATTAGCAAATGTAACAGCTGCGACGTGATAAGTCTGAGGAGTAAGAAAACTAGCGAGAGTTGACATCACTGAGGAACTAGCTTTTGAGCTATTGAATTCATCTGATACTGTCTGGACTTCGTTTTCATCTTTTTCCCAATTGACTAATTGATTCACTCCAATAACAATGGGAACCAGACCTAGTAAGCCAATCCAAGCTTTTGGCAGAATTAAGCCACCAAAGAAACCCGGAAGACTAGCGGCAATTAATACAGTGAATCCAAGATACTTACCTACAACAATATGTTTGGTGCGGAAGGTAGAATTTACCTGGGCGAAGAATAGCATCAAGATCACAATGTCATCGATGTTAGTTGCTACAAAGGATGTAACTCCGGCAATGATTGCTTGTGCAAACCAACTCATGACACTGCGATCGCAACCTCCTCAATTTTTCTCCACTTCAGGCGTTGAGCAAATTTCCGCCTCAGACACTTGCTCATTACTTTTGCCAAGAGTCAGCAAACAGAGACAACTTGTGACTAAAGTCAGTACGAGCAAGCCACGATTTTCCAGTGTGTGACTGTCTACTAGAATTAAAACACCCAACCCAATTAAAACACAGGGAACGAGTTGATTGCCATAGCGAGTCAGGGTTTGAGCGATCGCAGGTAAACGGGTTAATTGATAGGCGGTGTAGCACCAAACTCCCACCAGCGAGAAGAATACCCCCAGAATCGCCAGAAGACCCTCCCAGCTACTACTCGCAAACAACGGCACATAGATACCGATGTTGTCACCCCCATTCGCAAATGTAACGGCTGCCACGCTATAAGTTTGTGGAGATAAAAAACTGGTAAACCAAGATTTCTCAGGTGGTTCTACTTTTTCCTCGCCTTCCGATTCATCGGTGTCTTGATTGAGTAAGCGACTGATTCCAATTGCAATCGGGAGAATGCCTAACAAACCAATCCAAGGGCGCGGCAATATTAGGGTACCAAAAAAACTGGGAAGGCTAGCGAGGACTAATGCACCAAAACCCAGATACTGACCAGCCACAATATGGCGACGTCGGAATACCGCATTCACTTGCGAGAAAAACAGCAACAAAATCACGATGTCATCAAGGTTGGTGGCTGTGAAGGCAGTGAATCCAAGGGGGATTGCCGTGATTATTTCGCTCATTTTTGCGTGTCCTTAAGGTTTGTAGATGCGTTGTCCAAACTAGCTTCAAAATTCATCATCTGCGATCGCCTCTGGTATCACCACTGAACTAGGTGTCGCAAATTTTGCATGAATCTCTTCAATCCCCCGCTCCATTGAACTGACAATTTCTGGAGAGCGGAATCTTTGGATGACAAACCATCCGCAAGTAACCATCAGGTACATCAAAAACAGGTAAGGAAACGCATCGTAAGGCGCTTCTGGAACTGGGAAAAGATTGCTACCTGGAATCCCCACGCTTCCGAGAACGGGAATCATCATAAACCCAACTGCGAGAACTGAGAACACTACATGGTGTAGGCGGAGTTTTCTAATCTTGTGCAGGTAAACGGGTGCAGCGATCGAAATCAAGGTATAAACCGTTAAAAACCCGTAGCTACAGATCGCGCCCAAGTAACCCATGCTGTCAAACAGCTTCACATGAAACAGGGACATCGAAGCAGGCACAAGAAATACAATCAGCGAACACAGCGTAACGGCAATGTGCGGTGTCCGGTTCGATGAGTGAGATAAACCCAACGAAGAGGGGAATAAGCCGTGACGAGCCATCGTAAAGAAGACTCTGGCTGCTGGATTAATACTACCAAGGACACAGGCAAAGAAGCTAAACAGGGCACTGAAGGCGACCAAGGTTCCTAAAAAACCAACTCCCGCTTGTTGCGCTAGAAAACCCAGCGGTTCTTCCGTAGTAGTAATGGAAACTCCAGTTCCGCTAAAACCCAGCACTTCAATGTAAGTCATCGAAATGAAGAATAAACCTGCCAGGGTAGTACTCCCCAAAACTGCTCTGGGGATCGTTTTTAAGGGGTCTTTTGCTTCATCACCCAGAGATGTAGCACTTTCAAAGCCAGAGAAACTAAACATTACTAGGACAAGCCCCATTGCGACGCTACCTGGAGTTACGCCTTGCAAAGTCAATTGGGACATATCTAACGCAAAGCCTTTGTGCGCCCAGATGATGATCCCCAAGACGGCAATCAGGAGCAGAGAGGCTCCCTCCATCCACAGCATCGCCATTGCTGATAGCTGGATATCTTTATATGCTGCATACCAGGCAACCCCTGCACCGAGCGCCAGCAGCGTAATCGTCGAGGGATGAACGCCCAAGTGACCAATCAAAATCCCGCTAAAGTTGGCAAAGCCACACAACACTGACATTCCTGTAAACAAGTAAGCCAGAACTAAACTCCAGCCACAAATTACACCCGCTGTAGGCCCCAATCCTTTGACGATGTAAGAGTAGAGCGAACCTGGAGAAGCAGAACGACTGGCAAATTGATTAATGTTAGTACTAACAAGGACTAACCCAATCATGCCGATCAGAAAACTTAGCCAGGTGCCATTGCCGGAAAGTACGACGATCAATCCTATATTTGAGGCGGGTATTGTTGTGGGTGCAATGACCGCAAAGGATTGAGCAAGAACTTCTCCAAAGGGAAGACAGTTTGGCTTTAAGCCGCGATCGCTCTGATTTAATCGTCTTTCACTCGTCATTTAGAGACTCCCTTCATACAGATTTGCCAATTCGGTGCGGCTAGCCGAATCTAACCGCTAGGCTTTGTCTGGGTAAGGCTTGATTGCAATGAATATATGTTTTCAATCTACGCAGCCAAATTAATAAAAGCAAATACTTTTTTTTGTTGAAAGGATAACTTAAAGTGATTGATAGCTTGATATAGACAGCTAGAGGTGCTTAAGGAGCCTTAAAGAGTAGAGATGACATTTGAACAATTACGAATTTTTTTAGCGGTGGCAGAACATCTGCACTTTACCCGTGCGGCGGAGGAACTATATATTACCCAACCTGCGGTTAGTGCCGCGATCCAAAGCTTGGAACAGCAATACAGCGTGAAACTTTTCCATCGCGTTGGTCGCCACATTGAGATCGCGGAGGCGGGAAAGCTGCTACAGGTGGAAGCAAAGAAGATTCTCGATCAGGTGGCTTTGACTGAGCGAGGTTTGCGCGAATTAAACAATTTACAACGGGGCGAGTTGAAATTGGGTGCGAGTCTCACGATTGGCAACTACTGGCTACCCAACAAAATTAGTCAATTTAAAACCCAATATCCTGGCATTTTTGTTAACTGTACTCTGGGCAATGCAGAAGAAATTTGTGAAGGGACAGCAACGGGACTATTTGATTTAGGTTTAATCACAGGAGAAGTTAAACCATCGCTACAGAGTTGCTTAGAGCAAGAGAGAGTAGGGAGCGATCGCTTACAAATCGTCGTGGGAAAGTCTCACCCCTGGTTTGAGCTTGCTGAGATTTCTCTAACAGAACTTTCTACAACCAGTTGGGTAATGCGAGAGCCAGGATCTGGAGCGCAACAAATGTTTGAGCAAGCTTTGCAAAATTGGGGAATCGCTCCTACCCAGTTCAATGTAGTTTTAGTATTGAACAGTAGCGAGATGGTGAAGGCAGTGGTTGAAGGCGGTGTCGGTGCAGCTGCAATTCCTGAATTGATGGTGCAAAAAGAACTACAACTCTCTACACTGCACGCAGTTAAAGTTGTAGATGATAGGACAAGAGCGAAGACGAAACTAGAAATCGTCCAGCCTGTCTTGAAGCTGAAGCATCAACAACGGTTTCAGACTCAGGTTTCAATTGCTTTTGAAAACCTGTTAACTGTATCCACAACACTATCTACAATATTTTAATCAATTTTAGTTAGGCTTTACAAATTTACTTAAGTCCAACAATTTTGTAGAGGTTTCGACAATTAGCGGCAGCTTTCCATCCCATTTTTCTATTGCTTGCCTTTGCAATAATTCTGGAGTTAAATTTTCACGTAACACCCTATCCGCTTCCGCTTCTCCTCTGGCTAAATTAACCTGTGCTTCTGCCTGTTGTAATGTTTTTAAGGTTATAAAGCCTGCACGTTTTGCGTCCTGTTCGGCAATCTGTTTCGCCTCCACAGCATCGCTAAATCGCTTGGAAAAGTGGACATGGACTAGGGAGATATCATCAACTCCAATGTGATAGCTAGCCAGTCGTGTAGTTAATGAATCGTCTACGCCCGCTTTTACTTCTCCTCGCTTTGTAATAATTTCTTCAGCAGTGTACTGTGCCATTACTGCTTTTAATACTTCTTCTACTGCTGGATTTATAATTTTTTCTATAACTAGGTTCTCGTTCCCAATTTGTTGATAAATAGCATTCGCTTCCTCTGGAATAATGTGCCAGTTGAGAGCTACATCCGTGAAAACATCTTGAAGATCCTTCGAGGAAGCTTCAGCAGAACTTTCCTGTTTTTGTACTCGAACACTCAATTTTTGGACGGTATTAACAATAGGAATAATGAAGTGGATTCCTTCGTCTAATACTCTCGGCTGCACCTTACCAAACTGCATTAATACACCCCGTTCTCCAGCATCTACAATCACAACAGGAGTGAGGGAAATCACGACTAACAATAGAAATAAAATTAGTTTACCGCCATTGGGAAGAGCTTTAAATTTTTTCATGGTCGAGGGGTAAATGGCAACTTTACTAAACTATCAGCGAACTTTCGTAGATGTACTCAATCTCAAATAATCTCACCTTATATCGAGTCAGCAGGCCTAACGTTTTGCAAATCTTCCATTAGAGAGATGTTGGTTGTGATGACTTGGCAACTTTAACCCCTCGCCATTTGCTAGTTTCCTAATTCTTTAATATTTTTTTACTCAGATGATTAAGCGGAATGCCAAACTACGGTAATGGAATCGATAAACCGTAGTTTATATCGAAAGGGACACTTGCCGTGAGAATTGTTGTTGAAAACGTATCCAAGCAGTTCGGCAGTTTCAAAGCGGTTAACGAAGTTAGCTGACAAGTGTCCAACATGGCGGGTCGGGTTTGTGTTGCAGCACTATACTCGCTCTCACGCACTTGAGCGTGAGAGCGAGAGCCTTTGGTCTACAAATTCGCAATGCACTGAAAGCGAGAACCCAAACGCGAGTAGAACAACTACTAGAGTTGGTGCAATTGAACGGAATGGGCGATCGCTATCCCTTTCAACTCTCTGGAGGTCAGCGCCAACGAGTAGCACTGGCACCCCAGCACAGATTTGATTTGACTCAATACATTTCGGTTCAGGTTTTGACCGATTGCAACCCAAGCGACCAGAAATTCTTAGTAATCTAAGTATTGGAACGGAAGTCCTTACTTAGTTGATTCGACCAAATCTCTATAATCATTCTTAGTCTGTGCCTTTCGTAAAACAATCCGGGAGCAGATTATGAGACTAGATGAATTTACACAGTTGAGCGAACAGGAAAGATGTCCTGAGTCTATACCTCAAGCATTGCAGGCACTGTGGTACGACAAAAAAGGAGATTGGGACAAAGCTCATCAAATTGTGCAAAATGCCAGTGATGCTGACAGCGCTTGGGTTCACGCCTACCTACATCGGAAAGAAGGCGACAACAGCAATGCCCGTTACTGGTATCGGCACACCGGACGACCAGAGTTTAAAGAAGACCTAAACCAAGAATGGCAGCAGATCGCTGAAGATGTGCTAGAGCGTTGCAAACCGCAATGATTTGATGGGATGGGCAACAGGAGCGCGATCGCCCCTAGAGGTTTCGGGATCTCATTACTTCACTCCGAAAGAAGCATTCGTTCAACCGGCAACGCCTGCTAGGGTAGTGATAATGAGCGATCTAGATCGATACTACAAAGTGCTGGGATTAGAGCCTGGAGCCTCACTTGATGAAGTGAACCAGGCTTATAGGGATTTGGCTTTTATTTGGCACCCCGATCGCATCCCAAAAGATAATCCTCGGTTACAGCAAAAGGCTCAAGAAAAGCTGAAAGAGATTAATCAGGCACGCGATCGCTTGCGCTCAGTTCGACCCGGCGAAAAGAACCGAAATCCCGAACCTCCGGCACGCGATCGCGCTCATCCACCGAGTTCTTATTATCAATCTAGTTACTCCTATCAATCACCGCCTCAATCTCCCCCTCAATCTCCCCCTCAATCTCACCATCAGGCTCCTAAGCAGCAGTCCGACTTGAGCGGAGCCAACTTGAGCGGAGCTAATCTCAAAGAAAAGGACTTGTCTGGAAGAAATTTGAGCAATGCCAACCTCAGCAACGCCAACTTAAGCGATGCCTTCCTGCATAAAGTGAATCTTCAGGGAGCCAACCTGGAAAAAGCGAATCTTTTTAGAGCCAACCTGTTGCAAGCGAAGCTAAACAACGCTAACTTGCGAGAAGCTAACTTAATTGGAGCCGACCTCAGTGGAGCCGATTTGAGGGGAGCCGATTTGAGGGGAGCTAAGGTTGGGTCGCAAGACCGAGTCCTGGTTAAACTGACTGGAGCGAACTTAGCAGGAGCAATCCTACCCGATGGCAGCATCCACGGTTAGGAAGCAGCGATACATCCTATTTGACCTTACCCCGTAAGCAGGGAGAGGAGAAGCTAGCCCCGTTTAGCTCAGCGTTTAGCTCAACAACAAGGCAAAGAAATAGCCGCCTCTCCGTGAATGTCGAGGGGGTTGGGGGGTGAGGTTCCGGCTAACCCTACCTCCTTCCCGCTCTTCAGGGGATGCCAAAATCTTTACAATATGAAATAAGGTTAAAACGTTTATCAGAAAACAGAGTCAGAATCAATGGCGCTATTCGGATTTGGTAAAAAGCAAAGTCTGCCCACGATCGAGCAAGCATTGCCGGGACGGGCAGAACCCATGCAAGTCCCCGCTACTCACTACGTAAACGGTAATCCGCTGAAACCTCCTTTTCCCGATGGGATGGAGATGGCGATGTTTGGCTTGGGGTGTTTCTGGGGAGCAGAGCGCATATTCTGGAAGCAACCTGGAGTTTTCACCACCGCAGTTGGCTATGCAGCAGGAGTCACGCCAAACCCTACTTATCATGAGGTTTGTACGGGCATGACGGGACACAATGAAGTAGTTTTCGTTGTGTTTGACCCGAAAGAAATTAGTTACGAAACACTGCTGAAACTCTTCTGGGAAAGCCACAATCCTACCCAAGGAATGCGTCAAGGCAATGATGTCGGCACCCAATACCGTTCCGGAATTTATGCGTATTCAGACAGCCAGAAGAAGCTGGCTGAAGCATCCAGAGATGCTTATCAGCAAGCCCTGAAAGCCTCCGGGTATGGGGAGATTTCCACTGAGATTCTGGATGCTCCTGAGTTCTATTACGCAGAAGCCTATCATCAGCAGTACCTCGCCAAAAACCCAAATGGGTATTGTGGACTAGGCGGGACGAACGTTACTTGTCCTGTAATGACGAACGCTTGAAATAGAAATTCTGTCTGATAGCGATCGCTAGCAGAAATCACTATCTTTACCCGGTATGCTCTTGAGCGGGTTGCTGCGTTCGTGGCACTGGTTCCTTAAAGCGTGATGAACTTGTCTAACCTAGATTTGGTAATGGTTTGACCAGTTCTCACTCTTTAGCAAACCAGTGCCACAATTTTTTATTTTGAATTGTCAACCAAAGCCTTAAAAAAGAGGCGGTAACAGTATGAAATCTGTCAATCAGCGCTTCGACTCAGATTTCCTCCGGTCAGTTGCAAATTTCATCGCTATTCTTGCTGCATTTGCGATTAATGTCTATGCAAATGTGGCTCCTCCCAATGGATTGACAATTGGGGAAATTTCTAATCGCTTCTTCAGTGATGTCCCCATTATCCCCGCCAACTATGCTTTTGCGATTTGGGGAGTCATTTATTTAGGTTTGATTAGTTTTGGAGTCTATCAAGTTCTACCCGCGCAAAGACAAAATCCCTATCTGCGTCGGGAAGGGTATTTTTTAGTATTAGCGAGTATTGCACAAATTGCCTGGGTGTTTCTGTTCGAGTACCAACTGTTTACACTCTCAGTTGTGGCAATGCTGTTCATATTACTGCCCCTGATTGGGCTTTATCTGCGGTTGGGGATTGGATTAGAAAGAGTTTCAAGGGCACAAAAATGGTTCGTTCACATTCCCTTGAGCATCTATCTAGGCTGGATTAGTGTTGCGACGATTGTGAATGTGGCAAGTACGCTTGACTATTTGGGTTGGAATGGTTGGGGCATCAGTCCTCAAATATGGACGGTAATTCTGCTGGTTGTAGCGGCAGCGATCGCTGCGACGATTACCCTAAAACGGGCGGATATTGCCTATCCCTCCGTCATTATCTGGGCATTTGTGGCGATCGCGGTTCGTCAAGCCAATCAACCTTTGATTGCTGTGACCGCGGTTGTACTCGCGATCGCGTTAGGGTTATTAATTTTATGGCGTCAACTGCGCCGTCCTAATGTGGCGATTTAATCGATAAAATCCTAAAGAACCTCACCCCCTACCCCTCTCCGTTAACGGAGAGGGGAAAATGCTAAAGGTTTTACGGCTTGCCGTTCCTTGGAAGGAGAGGAATTGGACGTGAGGTTTTTATTGTGAAATACAATGAATTGCATTAGATACTAAAACTGACGCGACCAGGTTTTAGGCCAGCGTTCTACTACAACTTTTGTTTGGGTAAAGAACTGCACAGCGTCTTTCCCTTGACCGTGTAAATCGCCGTAGAAGCTGTCTTTCCAACCACTAAACGGAAAGAACGCCATCGGTGCAGCGACTCCTATATTAATGCCAATATTGCCCGCTTCTGCCTCATACCGAAACTGCCGCGCCGCCGCACCACTGCTAGTAAATAAACAAGCCATATTTCCCCACTGACCGCTATTGACTAAAGCGATCGCATCCTCAATCGTCTCTAGATGCATCACTCCTAACACCGGGCCAAAGATTTCTGTACGAGCTAATTCGCTTTTTGGGTTGACATTTTGCAAGATTGTCGGTCGGACAAAGTTTCCCTGTTCGTAACCGGGAATCTTAGCGCTGCGTCCGTCTACTAATACCGTCGCACCTTCGTCAGCTCCTTGTTGAATTAATTGCTCAATTCGCGCTTGACTTTGACGGGTAATTACGGGACCCATTTGCACTTTCTCATCCAAGCCATAGCCAACGACTCGTGTTTTTGCCGCATTTGCGATCGCTTCGGTAAAAGTGTGCCGTGCTTCTCCCACCGTCACAGCCACAGAAGCCGCTAAACAGCGCTGTCCAGCACAGCCAAAAGCACTATCGGCGGTAATTCGAGTCGTCATTTCCATATCCGCATCTGGCAGGACAATGATGGGATTTTTCGCGCCTCCCTGACATTGCACTCGTTTCCCAAAGACGGCGGCTTTACTGTAGACATATTGGGCAACGGGTGAAGAACCGACAAAACTAATGGCGCGGATTGTGGGATGTTCTAAGATTGCATCGACTACTTCCTTCGCCCCATTCACCAAATTGACGACGCCTTTGGGCAATCCTGTCTTTCCTAGTAATTCAAAGACCTTTTGCATCGTCAAAGGGACTTTTTCAGAAGGCTTAAGAATGGTTGTATTGCCACAAGCGATCGCATAGGGCAAAAACCAGAAGGGAATCATCCCAGGAAAATTAAACGGCGCGATGATTGCGGTCACTCCCACGGGTTGACGAATCATCATTTCGTCAATCCCACGAGCAACATCCTCCAAGTTATAACCCTGCATCAACAGGGGAATCCCACAAGCGACTTCTACATTCTCAATTGCCCGTTGTAACTCTGCTTTTGACTCAGCAAACGTCTTCCCGCATTCCAGCGTAACAATGCGAGATAATTCATCTAAATGTTCTTCTAACAGAAATTTCAATTTAAATAGATATTGCACTCGTTCCGTTGCCGGGATGCGTCGCCAGTTCGGATAGGCAGCCGCAGCCGCAACAGCAGCAGCCTCGACATCGCTTGCAGGTGACAAGGGAACCTGGGTTAAGACTTCGGCAGTAGCGGGATTCACCACATCCAGGTATTCGGTGGCGCGGGAAGCACACCACTCGCCGTTAATGTAGTTGGGTAAGGGGTTTCTGAAGGACACAGAGATTTCTCCTTCCAAAGGTTTTTTCTGCATCCTACTCCCAAAAAGACCGGAACCGAAGCTTTACCAAGGAGGGTAATTTAACCTGAGTTTGGGTTAAGCAGCTTGGGGCAAAGCAAAGTCCAGATCCGACGGTTTCTTGGGCTGATGGCATTCTTGCAATCAAACCACACATCTGGTTCACCCTGAGGGACAGGTGGTAATTGTTGATAACGCGACGTTCCATCATGGCGGACGCATTGCACCACTACTTGATTAGGCTGGATTGAGGCTGTTGTAATCTGCCCCCCTATTCTCCTGACCTCAATCGAATTGAAAAGTGTTGGGCTTGGCTCAAAACTCGCATTCGCCAATGCTTCTCTCACTCCAGTTCCCTCCGACACTCGAGCGAGTCTGTTCTTAGGGATGCTGTGTGCTAATACTCCTGCCGATAGGTATATATAGAAAGTTTCTGAATAATTAAGTAAGTTGTACTTTTAGCTTATTTGTTACATACGTAACATTTTAGGGAATCCTAGGAATAAAGTTAAAGCTCGCTTTTTAAACCTAATGACTCCTCTAGTACAGCAATTCCCAAAACTTTCTGGCTATACCTTGGTTGAGCAACTGTATCTAGGTTCTAGGACAGCTGTCTATCGAGGAGTGCAAAGGTTACAGCAATGTCCGGTGGTGATTAAGACACTGCGGCACGAATATCCTAGCTTCAGCGAATTGGTGCAGTTTCGCAATCAGTATGCGATCGCAAAAAATCTCGACATTCCAGGCATTGTCCAACCGATGAGTCTAGAACCCTATGCTCATGGCTATGCCTTGGTGATGGAAGACATTGGTGGCATCTCTCTACGTCATTACATCCAGACTTCCCCGCTGACGGTTGAACAATTCTGGCCAATTGCTCTGCAAATTGTGGATGTCCTCCACCAGCTCTATCAGCAACGAATTATTCACAAAGACATTAAACCCGCCAACATTCTGATTCAACCCGAAACTGGGCAGATTAAGCTGATTGACTTTAGCATTGCTTCCCTGTTACCCCGCGAAACCCAAGAAATTCAAAATCCCAACATTCTAGAAGGCACCCTAGCCTATATCTCACCAGAACAAACCGGGCGGATGAACCGGGGGATTGACTATCGCAGCGATTTCTATTCTTTGGGAATTACCTTTTTTGAACTGCTCACAGGACAGTTACCGTTCCCAGCTGACGAGCCAATGGAAATGGTTCATGCCCATATAGCGAAGCAACCCCTCTCTGTCTGCGATCTCAACCCAGATTTGCCCATCCTGCTCGGTGAAATCCTTCGCAAACTGATGGCTAAGAATGCGGAAGAGCGCTATCAAAGTGCCCTCGGTCTTAAGCACGATCTAATGAGATGCCAGCAAGAGTATGGTGTTGCGAACAAACACGCCTGGTTTAACTTAGGTGAACGGGATATCAGCGATCGCTTTTTGATCCCCGAAAAACTTTACGGACGAGAACAAGAAGTTCAAACCTTGCTCGATGCATTCGGTCGAGTTGCCAACGGAGCCTCCGAACTGATGCTGGTAGCCGGTTTTTCCGGCATTGGCAAAACCGCCGTCGTCAATGAAGTGCATAAGCCGATTGTGCGTTGGCATGGCTATTTCATCAAAGGTAAATACGACCAGTTCAACCGCAATCTTCCCTTTAGCGCCTTTGTCCAAGCCTTCCGCGACCTGATGGGTCAACTGCTGAGCAATGATGACGTGCAGTTGCAAGAGTCGAAAGCGAAGATCCTGGCAGCAGTGGGTGACAATGGTCAGGTGCTGATCGAGGTAATTCCTGAACTCGAACAGGTACTTGGCTCGCAACCCCCTGTACCCGAACTCTCTGGTAGCGCCGCTCAGAACCGTTTCAATCTGCTGTTCCAGAAGTTCATCACCGTGTTCACCACCCCAGAGCATCCACTGGTCATTTTCCTGGATGACTTGCAGTGGGCTGATTCGGCCTCTCTGAACCTGCTCAAACTCCTGCTAACCGAGCGCGATGCCTACGGCGGCAAGCAACGCGGTTATCTGTTCATCATCGGAGCCTATCGGGATAACGAAGTGTTCCCGACTCACCCCTTGATGCTGATGCTCGATGAGGTCAAAAAAGCTGAAACCCCGATCCATACCCTCACCCTGGAACCCCTGAGCCAAGCGGATGTGAATCAGTTAACGGCAGATACGCTGAGTTGCTCGATTGAATTAGCTCAGCCATTGACAGAGTTGGTCTGTCAAAAAACCAAGGGAAATCCCTTCTTCCTCACCCAATTTCTCAAAGCCCTGCATGAGGACGGCTATATTTCGTTTGATTCCCAGGCAGGACATTGGCAGTGCGACTTAGCAACGGTGAAGTTACTCGCGCTCACGGATGATGTCGTTGAGTTCATGGCACTTCAGTTGCAAAAATTACCTGCTGCAACCCAGACTGCTTTGAAGCTGGCAGCTTGCATTGGCGCTCAGTTCGATTTGGCAACCTTGGCGATTGTCAATGAGCGATCGCCCGAAGATACCGCCATCGACCTCTGGAAAGCCTTGCAAGAAGGCGTGATTTTACCGATTGCCGAGGTCTATAAGTTTTATCAGCCGTCACCACTTCAGGTGGCAGAAGTCAACCAGTCAGCAACCTTTAACTGTTCTTATCGCTTTCTCCACGACCGCGTTCAGCAAGCTGCCTATTCTCTCATCCCTAACGAGCAAAAACAGACGACTCATTACCAAATCGGACAACTGTTGCTGCAACAAGTTTCCCCAGCCGCCAGAGAAGAACGCATTTTTGAAATCGTCAATCAGTTGAACTATGGCACGACGCTGGTTGAGGCACAACAGGAACGGGACGAACTCGCCCAACTCAACCTCATGGCTTGCCGCAAGGCCAGACTGGCAACCGCCTATCAAGCCGCCCGCGAATATGCCACCGTAGGGCTGCAACTGCTAGGAACAGATGCTTGGCACCGGCAGTATGAAATGACCCTATCCTTGCACGACTTAGCTGCCGAGGTTGCTTTCTTGGTGGGCGATTTTGAGCAGATGGATCGGTGGATTGAAGCGGTAATTCATCATGCGAAAACGCCTTTAGAACAGGTGCAAGTCTATCAAGTCAAAATCCAGGCATTAGTCGCCCGCAATCAATTTGTGGAAGCGATCGCGATCGGTCAATCGGTCTTCCAAATGTTGGGCGTGAACCTGCCAGACGAAACAACGCTAGAGGATATTCGGCTCCTGAAGCAGGAAATTGATGCCTTAATTGGCGATCGCGCCATTGAGTCATTTCTTCATCTGCCCCCCATGAGCGATCCTCAGCAGCTCGCGATTATGCAAAATGCAGCGCGACTGACCCCCGTCTGCTATATGTCCGGCACAAAGCTTTATTTTCTGGTCGTAGCCCTCCAGGTTAAATTATCAATTCAGTTTGGCAATAGTCCGGTTTCCCCTTACTGCTACGCGGGTTACGCCTTTCAACTGAGGATATTGTGGGGAGACATGACCAAGGTGCCTCAGTTTGGGCAATTAGGATACCAACTCGCCTCAGAGCCAGATGCCAAAAATATTCGAGCCGCAACAGCCCTGTTAATGGGGGGATATGTGGGTCACTGGACGATCCATCTGCGAGAAACGTTGGCTATTCTGCTGGAAGGCTATCAAGCTGGATTGGAAACTGGCAATCTAGAATTTATGGGCTACGATGCCCAGTTGTACTGCTTCAATGCTTATTGGTGCGGTCAACCGCTCGCTGAACTCGAACCTCAAATTCGCGCCTATTACCAACAGTTGTGCGACCTCCACCAAGTCACGGCAGCAAACTGTGTTTTGGCTTACTGGCAAGCGGCTCAAATTCTTTTGGGTGAGTCAGAGGAAGAGATTCTCCTACGCCAGGATGCCTATGAAGAACAAGTTCTGGATGAGGCAAAAGTCGATTTTTATCGACTATCTTTCTTTTACCTGTATCGATTCACATTGAATTACTGGCTGGAAGACTTTGCCAGAGCGGAACACGATGCCACTCAAACCCGACAGTATTTAGCCGGAGGGATGGGAAGTACCGTTGAACCGATCTTATATTTCTATGATTCTCTGACCGTGCTGGCGACTCCCCCGGAATCGATGTTGGAGTCAGAACCTAGATGGCAGCGAATGCAAGAAAATCAAGCCAAGCTAAAAGAGTGGGCAGATTATGGCCCCATGAATTACTTGCACAAATATCATCTAGTAGAAGCTGAAAAACATCGCGTTCTCGATCGCAAAACGGAAGCGATAGAACTGTATGACCTAGCGATCGCCGGTGCCAAAGCCAATGGCTACCCTCAGGAAGCAGCTCTTGCCAATGAACTGGCGGCAAAATTCTACCTGGCTTGGAACAAAGAGCGGATCGCCCAAGCTTATATAATTGAAGCCTATTATGGCTATGCTCGCTGGGGGGCGAAAGCCAAACTCGCCGACTTAGAAACTCGCTATCCTCAACTGCTGGCTCCCATCCTCCAACAAACGCAGACACTATTCTCTATCGACGAAACCGTATTTGCCACTGGAACTGTCACCGCTACGAATACTTCTTCCACCAGTATTTCTGATTCCCTGGATCTGCTTGCCATCCTCAAAGCTTCCCAAACTCTTTCTAGTGAAATTGAGCTTGAGCAGTTAATTGGTACTCTTTTACTTACGGTAATACAAACCTCAGGGGCGACGCAGTGCGCTTTGATGTTGAGTGAGGAACAAAATCTCACGGTTCAGGCTAAGGCAGAGCTTACGGGATCGGGTCAAATCGAAACGCAGATTCTGCATCCGGCGCAGTCGCTTGTCGATAGCGGTATAGTGCCCATCAGTCTGGTCACAAAAGTCAAACGCAACTTGCAGTCTGCCGTGATTCCCAACGCCGTGCAAGAGCCGCTATTGATCGGTGATGTGTATATTCAAAACCAACAGCCCAAGAGTCTGCTGTGCAGCCCCATTCTGCAACAAGGCAAGTTGCTGGGTATGGTCTATCTGGAAAATAATCTGGCAACAGGAGCCTTTACCCGCGATCGCGTTAAGTTGCTGAATCTGCTCTGTGCCCAAGCTGCGATTTCCCTGGAGAATGCTCGCCTCTATCGGCAAGCCCAAGCCTATGCTCAACAGCTAGAAGAATCTCAGCTTCAGATTGTCCAAAACGAAAAAATGGCGACTTTGGGTAACTTGGTGGCAGGAGTTGCTCACGAAATTAATAACCCAGTCGGCTTCCTCAACGGCAGTATTAATAATGCCAAAGATTATGTAAAAGACCTGCGTGAGTATTTAGACACCTACCAGCAGCACCAGCCGCCTACTGGTTTGGTAGCTGAATTGGCCCAAGAAATTGACCTAGAGTTTCTATTGGAGGATTTACCCAAGTTAATTGACTCAATGCAAGGAGCGACCGATCGCATCAAAGGCATCAGCACCAGTCTGCGTACCTTCTCTCGTGCCGATACGGAACACAAAGTTAGCGCCAAGCTGCACGAAGGGTTAGATAGTACGCTGTTAATTCTCAAGTATCGACTCAACGCGAATGAAAATCGGCCTGCCATTAAAGTTATCCGAAACTACGGTGAAATCCCTGAAATTGATTGCTTCCCCGGTCAGCTTAACCAGGTGTTTATGAACATTTTGGCTAATGCGATTGATATGTTCGATGAAATGGCACAGCAAACAACCTTTGAAAAATTAGAACATCATCCCCAACAGATCGCGATTCAAACTGCATTATTACCAGAACAAAATACGGTTGAAATTCGCATTAATGATAATGGTAAAGGCATGAATGAGGAAGTTAAAACTAAGATTTTCGATCATTTGTTTACCACTAAAGAGGTTGGCAAGGGAACGGGGTTAGGCTTAGCGATTGCTCGTCAGATTGTGCTAGAGAAACATGATGGTCGGCTGGAAGTCCAGTCGGAGTTAGGGCAAGGCACTGAGTTTTCCATCTTCCTCCCGGTTCGGGGTTAAGTCATCCATCCTGCTTGAAACGCTGTAAATCAACCACCGCTGTGGCGCAGTACAACCACTCTGTTGCAGCGGAAAGTTTAGATATCTTGGTGTAGATGCAAAGGCGATCTGCTGCCGCTGAACACGACCGTTGTACAGCTTAAATTCTGGGTTTTGGCTGCTGAAGCAGGGACTTTCGCCACTAGGGTTCAAAGTGACAGCACAAATCGTCAATGTGCCAGAAAAGTTCTTCTGGCACTAGATAGGGGAGGAACTAGCTGAATTATAGATTTAACTCATTTGAGCTTACACGTCTCCTCCTTTTCTTATCCCAAACTCAGGTTGATTTAAACTCCAACGTTCGCCAAATCAAAGCGATAAAAAGCAAAAAACCCCAGTACCCATTTGGAGTGTACTGAGGAGCGAGTTCTTTCGAGTCCGATTATTTTTTATCTAGAGTCCCGTTGGCTTTGTTCTCTACATTACAGCCGAAATTTGCTCCACTAACGAAAGCCGTCCTTTACACGCGGCGCGAAGGAGACGGTCGATGACATCTCTCTCTTCTTCACCTAGCGAATCATCAAGTAGCGCTGCCATAAGTCCGTAGCGGTCAGCAAGCGTCAGGGAACCAGAATAAGTAACTTGAGCGAATAACTCAGAGAGGGCGGTGGGGAGAAGTTGGATAGAAGGCATCGTTTGGGACTTGAACTCGATATCTATAATATCGGTGAATTTCCGGTTGTCATTGGTGATGCGATGGGATAGCAAAAAGTGATTCTTTTAGCCGCCTCTTGTGATTCAAATCACAAGAAATGGCGAACTCAATCGCAGCCCGAGTACGATCTGGGTCACTTCATGGCTTCCTGGCTAAAACTCCACTTTGGTGCTGAATGAGACTCCTAGGGCTGAAGCAGCTGGGAGTGTCAATTTAAGTCAACAGCAAGGCAAAAAGACCGCATAAAGCAATGCCATCAAAGACTCCGGCTCCGCCGATACTTAGCACTCCTGGTGTCATTGCTTGAATTTCCTTCAGATGCAGCAAATCCGCACCAATCAACGTTCCCAATACGCCCCCAGCAAACGCGACAGGAGCAGCATGAACCCCTGCAATCACAATGGCAGACAGCGCAGCGGTCAGGGGAGCCAGTAATGGACTCATTTGAATACCAATTCCCGGCACCACTTTTGCCCCGTAGTAGCTAACCAGCGTGACAATTGCAGTCACTAGGACAATGAAAAGCGGATCTGCACGGGTAAATTGGTACAGCGCCACAACTAGCGGAATTAATCCACCCCCCACATTTAAAGCTACGACAGTTGAACGCCGCACTTTCCTCAGAGGAATCCCCCAGAATTGCCTTAACCAGAAGGAGGTAAAGTCATCGAGCAAGTCAGCTTGGGATTCCACTCGATAGAGGGGGATATTGATAGTGCTGCCCAGAATAACTGCTGTTAGTAATAAAACAGCCATACCGGGAGAAAATCCTAGCTTGGCTACCGCAATTTGCACCACATCCACCGCTAAAGCAAACCAAAGAAAAGGTAGTAGCAGCAGGAACAGGATAAATAGAAGTAGGGAGACTGGAAGATAAATCATAAACATCTGGGAGAAGGATTCCTCGTTAGAGTCCTTCACGCTGTCGCTATTGTATAAATTTAGAGAAAATCCAGTGAGACGGTGTTGACCACCTTAATCATTGGTTATTGCCGTACACGAGCAGGAAAGACTCGTGGTTATGCGCCCCTACGATATGGGTGGAAAGCATTACTTACTAGGTAGGGTTTTCCCTAATGACAAAACTTTTTGGATAGAACAATATTAGATTAAGGCAAGTAAATAAGTCTGGTGACTAAAAGCTGCTTTCTCAAAGTAATTAGCAGTGTACCCAGTCACTGAAAAAGACTATTTTCTTGCCTCAGGTAAAGCAGCTTCTCCATATTAAGTAATCGCAATCAAAGAAGCTGTGCGCGAGTCTACCAAACAATAACGTTGAGTGAGTTAAGTCTATAACGGAGGTAACTGAACGTATGGCACTAATACGTTGGCAACCATTCCGCGAAATAGAAACCTTACGCCGTCAATTTGACGAACTGTTTGAGGAACTTGCAAGAGGCAACCGCGAGTCTGAGATGACTTGGACGCCTTTGATTGAACTTCAAGATATGGATAACAACCTCATTTTTAGGGCGCAACTCCCTGGTTTAGAAGCTAAGGATATCGATGTCCAAGTGACTCGTGATGCAGTTTCAATTTCGGGGGAACACCGCTCTGAAAACAAGGTTGAAGAGAAAGGATATTTCCGCTCAGAATTTCGCTACGGTAAATTCCAACGGATGATTCCTTTGCCGGTTCATATCCAAAACGAGCGGGTACAAGCTGACTTCCAGAATGGCGTTTTAACGCTGACGCTTCCTAAGGTGGAAGAAGCACAACGCCGAGTAGTCAGACTTAATTTGGGTGAAAGCCAAGGCGCTGGAAGCGTTAGCGTAGCCATGCGCGATCGCGCGATAGCGATGCCAAAGGAAATCGCTGGAGCAAATGCTTCCACAACTGCTTCAACAACTGTAGAAGCGAACAGCGAACAAGGTAACGGTCATAACGACCAAGCTCAAGCTGAATCAGCGATCGCTTGCTAATTAACGCTCTTTGCATCCTCCATTCCTCCTGAGAGACATGGCAGCAGACGGGAGCAATTCCGTCTGTTGCTGAAACGACAACTAACCGCGATCGCAATCACTGCAAGTGCGATCGCGGTTAATTTTTTCACATAACAGCTTTGTGCATTCCCACAAGTTAAAGGATTATTCCAATTTGTCTGTTGAGTGCTGCTTCAATCGCCGCATCAGTGGCTTGAACTGAGATTTTGAAATACACACCCACAGCAGCCTTCAATCTCCAGCAGTGTTGCAGCTGCTCATCAAAGCGTGGTGCGGTTGCATCTCCCTGAATCCAGGTTAAGCCTGGTTCTTTACGAAGACGAAAATTCAGGGAATAATTAGAGAAATACAGATGAGGAAAATTTTTAGTTCGGTAGAAATACTATGCTGAGAATTGCGATCGTAGCTCTATTAACTTTGGAGATAGTGTTATTGTCTGCGTTAGCGCTATCTCCAGCTAACGCGACTAGCAGTGACTTTGAAAATTACATCTGGAGCTTTGCAGATGTAGGCAGCCATCAAGTTGTTTGTAAGAAGATTGTGATGCATCCGGAGAAACAGTTGCACTCCGGAGAATCTGGCAGACAAGTTGTAAAGATGTCTTCTACCTCTACAGTCGTGAGTGATAGTTATTGTGCTGCCTCAACGAAACCTGTTGTGGGAAGCTAATCGGTTACTTCAATACTGAGCTGAGTGGGAGGTAACTGGAACGCACCTCACATGTTAGTTATGTTTTGCCCGATTGCTCCCGGAAAGGTATAGCAGTCCTAAATGATGCGTGAGAGCGAGATGACCGACTTCCTTAAAGAACTCGGTCATCTGTTCTGCTGATTCACAATTCCAATAGGGTTGTTATAGCGCCAGATAAAAAGAGATTATTACGCGCAGAATTCTCATAATACAAGTATTTTAATTCTCAAAATAATATCTCAAATTTTATATTTTTTGGGTTCGGATATCTCTACCTTCTTAATTCCAAGTTTCCGCCTAAAGTAGCATTTACAAAACTAAATATTCTTTATTAAAATTTTGTAAAGTAATTTCCTCTGTTTAGAAAATCCTTCACAAGGAATAAAACATCTATAGAACAGAGCCTCTTCTAATCTAAATTAGACCTTACTACAATTAGGAGGTTAGTGATGAGAATTGCACAGGTGGCCCCTTTATGGGAGCGTGTTCCACCTCCAGCCTATGGCGGCATTGAATTAGTTGTCGGGTTACTTTGCGATGAATTAGTCCGGCGCGGTCATGAGGTCACTTTGTTTGCATCTGGTGATTCCATCAGTCTCGCTAAATTAGAATCTGTTCATCCACAGGCACTCCGTTTAGACTCCTCAGTGAAGGAATATAGCATTTACGAAATGCTGCAATTGAGTCGAGTCTACGAGCAAGCAGATAAGTTTGATATCATTCACTCTCACATGGGCTGCGCTGCCTTGCCTTATGCGAATCTGGTAAAAACGCCTACTGTTCACACCCTGCATGGCATTTTTACCCCAGACAATGAAAAGCTGTTTATGCACGCCCGTCGTCAACCTTTCATTAGTATCTCCAATGACCAGCGGGAACCCAGACTAAATCTGAACTGCGTCGCTACAGTTTATAACGGCATCAATCCAACGATTTATGAGTTTTACCCCCAGCCGGATAACCCCCCTTACTTGGCTTTTCTAGGTCGAATCTCACCGGAAAAAGGGCCGCATTTGGCAATAGAAATTGCTAAGCGTTCTGGCTGGCACTTAAAGATGGCAGGGAAAGTGGATGTCGTTGATGTGGAATATTTTGAGCAGGAAATCAAGCCTCACATCGATGGCAAGCAGATTGAATATTTGGGTGAAGCAAACCATGTTCAAAAGAATGCATTGATGGGAGGGGCTGTTGCAACTTTGTTCCCAATTACCTGGCGCGAACCGTTTGGGTTAGTAATGATTGAATCGATGGCATCGGGAACGCCAGTGATTGCCATGAAGATGGGTTCTACGCCAGAAGTGATTGCTCACGGGAAGACAGGCTTTTTGACCCATAACGTTGAAGAAGCGATCGCTGCAATTGATAAAGCCGCCCAATTAAACCGCTACGCTTGTCGAGAACACGTGCAAACCCACTTCAGCGTCCAACAGATGACTGATGGTTACGAAGCAGTTTATCAACAAATCTTGGCAGAGCGCTTTTCGCAAAATGGTCACGTCCGCAGTCAATCTAAATTGCGTAGCACCCATTAATCGCTAATCGTTTTGAGGAATCTTACAGGGAGGAGGAAGCTTTTACCATCCAAACTGTAAGTCTTGATTTCTCAATTCAGTTCAGTTAAGAGCGAATCGCAGTTTAAGAATTTTAATTGCCCTAAAACTTGTTATCATTTCGCCTTGTTGCTGTTAAGTGAGCCGACTTAAGAAGAATTTCGCTGAATTAAGTTGTATGCAATTTCGCGTCTCTACAAATGCCCTTCGACTTAGCAATGGTGCAAGCTATGAGCTTTGCCACTAACCGGAGTGCTTGATAATTGAGCAAATTTTTACATAACTGTGGCTCAGATAAAGATATAGATAAGGGAGCAAGCCATCTACCAAGCGGCAAGAGGACTTCCCAATGCACTACCGTCTTAGATACCTCAGCTTTACTACTGCGACTCTACTACTTTCGGTAACATTTCCCCTTTTACCGCTTACCTCAAACTTTGAGCCGCTGGTAGTTCAGGCACAAACGACCCAAGATAGAAATGCTAAGGCGAAGCGGCTGAACGAAGAGGGACTTCAGCAATTAGACAGGGGACAATTTCAAGAAGGCTTAGAGAAATTCCAGCAGGCTTTAGCGATTAATCGAGAAATTGGCGATCGCAAAGGCGAGGGAGTCAGCCTCAACAACATTGGGCTAGCTTACAATAACTTGGATCGATATCCCAAAGCTTTAGAGTTTTATCAACAAGCTTTAGCGATTTTTATGGAAAGTCGGGACAAGGCGGAGGAAGGTAACACTCGCAGTAACATCGGGTTAGTTTACCGCAAACTGAGTCAGTACCCCAAAGCCCTAGAGTTTTATCAGCAAGCCTTAGCCATTCGCAGAGAAATTGATGACAAGGCAGGGATAGGGACAACCCTTAACAATATGGGGGCAGTTTACAACAGCCTTGGAGAGTACCCCAAAGCCCTAGAGTTCTATAACCAAGCCTTAGATATTCGTAGAAAAATTGGCGATAAGAGGGGGGAAGGGACAACCCTCGGTAACATTGGGGGAGTTTACAAGCAGTTGGGACAGTACCCGAAAGCCTTAGAGTTTTTTAGCCAAGCTTTAGGCATTACTAGAGAAGTTAGCAACAAAGCGGGGGAAGGGGTAAACCTCAGTAACATTGGGACAGTTTACTCCGACCTGGGACAGTACCCGAAAGCCTTAGAGTTCTTTAGCCAAGCTTTAGCTATCTTCAGTAAAATCGGTGCCAAGGCGTGGCAAGGAAACACCCTCAATACGATGGGATTAGTTTACAACAACCTGGGGCAGTACCCAAAAGCTTTGGAGTTCTATCAACAAGCTTTAGCCATTCGTCAAGAAATTGGTGATAAGGCGGGTGAAGGAGGCACTCTCAACAATATTGGGGGAGTTCACACTAATCTGGGGCAGTACTCGAAAGCCTTGGAGTTTTTTAATCAAGCTTTAGCCATTCGTCAAGAAATTGGTGACAAGCCGGGGAAAGGGGTGACTCTTAACAATATTGGGGCAGTTTATGTTGAGCTGGGGCAGTATATAAAAGCTTTGGAGTTTTATCAACAAGCTTTAGCCATTCGCAAAGAAGTTGGCGATGAGGCGGGGGAAGGGATAACTCTCAGCAATATTGGATTGGTTTACGCCAAGCTAGGACAGTACCCGAAAGCGTTGGAGTTTTATCAACAAGCTTTAGCGATTGGCAAAGAAATTGGCGACAAGGCAGGGCAAGGGGTAACTCTCAACAATATTGGGTTAGTTTACGACAACCTGGGACAGTACGAAAAAGCGTTGGAGTTTTATCAACAAGCTTTAGCGATTGGCAAAGAAATTGGCGACAAGGCAGGGGAAGCAAACACTCTCAGCAACATCGGGATAGTTCACCGCAAGTTAAATCAGTACCCGAAAGCGTTGGAGTTCTATCAACAAGCTTTAGCAATTCGCACAAAAATTGGCGATAAGGCAGGGGAAGGGACAACCCTCGATAACATGGGGGGAGTTTACTATAAACGGGGACAGTACGAAAAAGCCTTGGAGTTTTATCAACAAGCTTTAGCGATTCGCAGAGACGTTGGCGACAAGGCAGGGGAAGGGACAACCCTCAATAATATTGGGGCAGTTTACTACGACCAGAAACAGTACCCAAAAGCCTTGGAATTTTATCAACAAGCTTTATCGATTGTTAAAGAAATTGGCGACAAGCCAGGGGAAGGTTTAACCCTCAATAATATTGGTTTGCTTTTAGAAGAACAGAAACAGCCAGAATTAGCGATCGCTTTCTTGAAACAATCCGTCAATGTCACGGAAGCCATTCGCAAAGATTTAAGAAGCCTGCCAAAAGAGCAACAGCAGTCTTATACCGAAACCGTTGCAGCCACCTATCGCCGTCTTGCTGACCTTTTGCTCAAAGAAAACCGGGTACTCGAAGCGCAACGAGTCCTCGACTTGCTCAAAGTTCAAGAACTCGACGATTACCTCCGTACCGTACAAGGGAACGAAAATACAAAACCGGGGGTGGAATATTTACCTTTAGAAGAGCGACTTTTGAGTGAGTATAATACTGAATTGGCTTCTGTTGTCCAAATCGGTAAAGAACTACAGAAACTCCAGAAAATTCCCGCAAGCGATCGCACCCCTGAGCAGGAACAGCGCCGACGGCAGATTGAAACCGCTCAGCGGGCAACAACTCGAAAATTTCTCGATTTCATCGGTTCTCCCCAAATTGTCGCCCTTGTCGGGCAACTGAACCAAACTACAGGCGGCGAAAACCTCAGCCCACAAATGCTTGTAGGTTTACAGGACAATCTCAAGAAACTGGCACAAGATGCCGTTCTTCTCTATCCGCTGATTCTCGAAGACCGCCTGGAACTGGTACTCATTACCCCCTACGCGCCTCCGATTCATCAAACTGTCCCCGTCAAAAGAGAAGAACTCAACCGCACCATTGTCGATTTTCGCTCAGCTTTGAAAAATCCGAACGCGAATGCGAAAGAACCTGCCCAAAAACTCTACAATTGGCTCATTCAACCGATAGAAGCTGCCCTTAAAGAAGCGAACGCCCAGACTATTATCTATGCCCCAGACGGGCAACTGCGTTACATTCCCCTAGCGGCTTTGTATGACGGCAATCAGTGGTTGGTGCAGAAGTACCGCGTCAATAATATCACTGCCTTGAGTCTGATCGAGTGGGACAAGAAACCCCAAGCGCCTAAGATTTTAGCGGGTGCGTTCAGTCAGGGAAATTACAGCTTTCAAGTCGGCGATCGCAACTTCAACTTTGGAGGATTGCGCTTTGCAGGGAAGGAAGTCGAAAACTTGGTGGCGATGCTTCCCAGCACGACAGGTTTACTCAATCGGGACTTTAGCGAAAAGGAGATATTAGCCCGGATTAGCGATTATTCTATCCTTCACTTCGCGACTCATGCCGCTTTTGTCACGGGTAAACCAGAAGATTCGTTTATTTTATTTGGCAATGGCGATCGCGCAAATTTCCGCGATGTCGAAACTTGGCCTTTGAAAAACACCGATCTGGTCGTACTTTCTGCCTGTGAAACCGGAGTCGGCGGTCAATTAGGTGATGGGAAAGAGATTTTAGGCTTTGGGTACCTGATGCAAAAGGCGGGTGCGAGGGCGGCGATCGCGTCTTTGTGGACGGTCGATGATGGCGGTACCCAAGCACTGATGAATGCTTTCTATACCGCTTTAGAAAATGGCAATACCCCAAAAGCTGAATCCCTCCGCCAAGCACAAATCGCCTTGATTACCGGCGACTATACAGCTTTGGGTCAAGAACGGGGCATTTTTGTCGTCGAACGGATTCGAGATATACCCGGTAATGTTAGCGATCGCCTTAGCCACCCTTATTATTGGGCACCCTTCATCTTAATTGGCAATGGTCTATAAATGCCGATTACTGCTGTTCTTGCCCCGATCCGCCTTGATTCGGTCGTTGAGTCGCGGCGGCATTCTCCGGACTTTCTTCTTCGGCTCTTCTCGCATCAACACCTTCATCTAGAAGATCGGCTGGCTCTACTGAGAGGTCGGCAGCAGTATCAATCCGACCATTCGCATTCGTGTTGGGTTTTGGTGAAGTGCTTTTATGACTGGCATGACCACCTGGCATAATTTTTTCCTCAATTTAAATGAATTTATCTCTTTCAGCTTAGACTCGTCGGTTTAGAGAAATACCCTATCTTGGGGCTTAAATTTGGCTAAAAAAACCAACATTTCTGATTAGTTTCTGTTTATTCATTTCTGTCTATTTATACTCAAAAAGTATAGATAGAGACGCGACAACTCTTGTTTATACTGGCTATCTAGACGAAACCCGCTCTCAACGGCTTTCAACCCGGCTCTGCCAGAATTTGTCAACCGTGTCTTTTTAATCACCAGAATATTTTTTAGCATATTGAGATTTTAATTCAAGAGATCATACTTAGGATTGATGAGATTTCCAGGATAAATTTGCTTTTCTCTTGAAGAGTTACTCGATTAAAAGATTTGTTAAATCGGTTAAAAAGATTAGCTCTGTTCTGGCATAAATACGATGAGTCTCTTCAAAGAAATATCGCTAAAGATACGTTTTGTTCTAGGATCGCTGCTCTATGTGAGTTATATGCCGCAGGCATGGGTCTATTCTCGCCAACGCGATCGCATTGAACAAGAGTTTCTCAATCCGCCAGCCGATGAGGCTTTTGACAACCCCGGAAAATTACTGCGGGGCGAGCCAAGCAATCGAGGTGCTAATTTTTACTTCGAGCAAGCAGAGTTAGAAATTTGTTTTCTGACTAGCGATTTAGTCCGAGTGGATTGGAAGCCGGGGATACCGCCGATTCCGTATGCGATCGCTCGTCAGGATTGGTCGGAAGTCGAGACGACGCTGGAAGAAACGGCGGAGGGTTGGACGGTTTCGAGCCACAATCTCACCGTTATCGTCGGAATCGATGGCAGCCTGAAATTCTGCGACGCCTCTGGGCAACCCTTACGGGAAGAACTCCCGCCGCAACGAAAAGACGGGGGATGGATTCACAAAGCCCAACTGCGAGAAGAAGAACGCATTTATGGCTTGGGAGAACGCGCTTCCTCCCTCAATCTGCGTGCAGCGAAGGAGGTAACAAAGAAAGGAGAAGTTACCCAGCAACCTAAAACCTATCGGATGTGGAACTATGACGCGGCTGGGATGTATGCCCCCGGTTCAGATCCGATGTATATTTGCATTCCGGTTTATTGGGGTCTTCACTCCGCAGGCAGTTACTTGGTTTTCTATGAAAATTCTTTTAACGCTAATTTTACGTTTGCGGATGTCGCCACCGCTGACTTCGACGGAGGATCGCTGCGTTACTACTTTACTTCCGGCTCCCCAGCGGAACTACTAGAGCGTTACACGGAGTTGACGGGACGTTCTCCCCTGCCTCCCCGCTGGGCTTTGGGCTATCATCAGTCCAAGTGGGGGTATGGTACCGAAGAAGCAGTCCGAAAAGAAGCGAAGACATTTCAGGCTCATAACTTGCCGTTGAGTGCGATTCACCTGGATATTGACTGTCAGGTGGGATACCGAGCCTTCACAATTGACCCGGAACGCTTTCCCAACTTAGGAAGTTTTACGCAAGAACTGGCTGAGTTGGGGGTACAGTTTATTGCCATTCTCAACCCAGGAATCAAGTACAGCCGCCAGAGCAACTTGTTCTTGGAGGGTCAGATTCTCGATGCGTTTTGCAAACACCCCAACGGCAAGCTTGTCGTTGCCCCGGTCTGGCCTGGTTGGTCAGTTTTCCCCGATTACACGAATCCAACGGTACGCAAGTGGTGGAGTCGGCAGTATGCATACTTGCTCGATGTCGGCGTGGCGGGATTTTGGCACGACATGAACGAACCGGCTGCATTTATTCTTTGGGGCGATCGCTCTCTTCCCAAACCGACGCGGCATTTCCTGGAAGGGAGAGGTGGCGACCACCGCGAGGCGCATAACATCTACGGGTTGCTGCAAGCGGAGGCGGGATATGAAAGTCTGCGGGAACATCGACCCCATCAACGCCCGTTCATTGTTTCGCGTTCGGGTTGGGCAGGACTCCAGCGCTATGCTTGGACTTGGACGGGCGATATTGAGTGTACTTGGGCGGCGTTGCGCCAGACGGTGGCAACGGTCGTGGGGTTAGGACTATCGGGAGTTCCTTATAGTGGCCCGGATATCGGCGGTTTTCAGGGAAATCCGAGTGCTGAACTTTACCTGCGCTGGTTCCAGATGGCAAGTTTTCTGACTTTTTGCCGCACCCATTCTTCTAATAACGTTGAACACCGCACGCCGTGGACGTATGGCGAACCTTACCTGAGTATTATTCGGCAATTCTTGCAATTACGCTACCGACTGCTGCCCTACTTCTATACATTGGCTTGGGAAGCAAGCCAGAAGGGTTATTCTCCAGTTCGTCCGCTTTTCTGGGCTGACAGCGATGAATCTGCACTTTGGGATGTAGAGGATGCTTTCTTGTTGGGCGATGCACTGCTGATTTGTCCGATTGTCGAGGATAAAGCGCGATCGCGTGACGTTATCTTACCCAAGGGTCGTTGGTATCGTTTCTGGGATGATGCCGTGCTGGAGGGTTCGCAGTCGGTCAATCTGGATGCACCGCTAGAGCAGATTCCGGTGCTGGTGAGGGCGGGGAGTATTCTCCCAATGGAGGAACAGCGGCAACTGATTCTCCACCTCTATCCACCCGTGCAAGGAACCGGCGAAGCTCATCTTTACAGCGACGCCGGAGATGGATATGGAGAATCGCGGCTCGATCGGTTCCGGATGGTGCGGGACGAGAACGGTTTAGAACTGACCTGGGAAGAACAACACGGGGATTATGCTTTCCCTTACGCCAGTGTCCAAGTGCAACTTCACGGGATGGAAGTGCAGCAAGCTTGGATCGATGGGGCAGAAGTGACTTGTCAGGGGAATCGTGTGGAATGCGTTAGCGCAGCGGGAGGCGGTAGCATCCATCGCTTCCAGCAAATTCGTTTGAAAGGAGCGTTTTTTTAATCCCAATTGCCTGTTTTCAGCTTGATTGGAGAATGGCTACGTCAGTCCTGTCGATGATAGTTTCATGCGTACAAACAGTGCCGGTGCCAAGAACACGATCCACAGTGCCGCGATCGCAAACGTCACCACCTCAAGCGCCACCCCGTAAATGCCGATGAGGCGAGGCACCAGTACGAGCATGGCAAGTCCTCCCAAACCGATCGCCAGCTTCAACATTTGCTTTTGGAAGGGAAGTATATCTGGAGAGTAATGAACGTACCAATATTCCAGGGGCATTCCAATTCCCATACCCAGTGCAGCACCAAAAATTTCCCAAGCTTGGGGCAAAAAGCCGGTGAAAGGAAACACTGCAACGGGTGCGGAAAGACCGAGGATTAAGAAAAATCGAAAGGGGCGTCCGGAGAACCAGTGCAAAAGCACGAACCACAAACGCTGATAAGTCAGCACCAGGATCAGCCCGATCGACACGCCACCGAGTAAGTCTACCGGATAGTGTACGCCGAGATATAGGCGACTCAGCATCACCCCCGCAACAATACCCACCGCAACCACGATCGGGATACGATTGAACGCAGCTAACGTTCCCCACAGGGTAGTTGCAGTAACGGTGTGTCCGCTGGGAAAGGACGGTACTGTTTGTTTTTCGCGGATCTCGATCTGCGGGTCGTGCGGACGCGGCACCGGGAAGAGTGTCCAAATCAGGACGTTTGTAAAGGTTGCCCAGAGGATAATACCCAGCAAGCCGTAGGCAAGCTCTCGCCCCCAGATCCACAACACCACAGCAAAGACCACTGCGATCGCCGGAACTGTCCCTAGTATGGTGAGGGTCTTAAAGAACCAACTCCAGCTAGCCCCAAAAAAGCGCTGAACTCCAATAATCGACTCAGCACTCCACAGTACCTCAATCCCCATGCCGCAATTTTTCCGAAAAACCTAACTAAATATATTACGTTTTAGCTAAGTCGCCGTGCTGGAGGAGAATTCCACGCTTAAAATGCGGTACCAAAGTCTCAGGGAGAAGCCGTCCCTGCTCGCGGGGAAGAAGCCGATTCATAAATCTAGGGTGGGGTCTAATAACTGGCTGTTTCCTCCATCTCCTCTTTCCTCGCCTTCTCTTCGAGACGCTACACGAACGGCATGGGTCACAGGAGTATCGTCAACAGCCGGGGTTTCATCCCGACGCTGACCCTCGATCTGATAGAGGACGGGACTTCCTGCGAGGCGAGTTAAAAACCAGAGGGAAATGTCTCTGGCACTTCGTCTGTCTCCCATCCGGCACGCTCTAGTGGCTGCACTGCTTGGGTTTCGTCGAAGTGGATGATGGCGTCAAATTGGTCGGGTAGCCGTGCGTGGAAGTAATGGCTGCTCCGCTCGGTTTCGGGTCGATAGATGACACCGATCGCCCGTTCTAATCGAGGCTCCCGCAATCCTTTGATTGATGAGCCACTGTCGCGTAAGGCGAGCAGGAAGCGCGGCAAACCCGTATCGTGAAACAGCCCTTCATAACTGTCTGGGACTGCCGGACGGATGCGCTTGCGTTCGGCGGGTGCGTCCCAATTTGAGGCGGCGGTGACGGTTCCCGTGTAGGTGCTGAAGCCGACGAGTACCGCGTCGCGACCGTACTGTTCGCGCACCAGTTGACCGACGTTCAGTTCGCCGTGTGCGCTCATGTCGGTGGCGCGGGCGTCACCGAGATGGGAGTTGTGCGCCCACAGAACGACCTTAGTGCGATCGCTTTGTTTGTCCAAATGAGCGACGAGGTGTTGCAGCGTTTCTGCCATGTGGCGATCGCGCAAATTCCACGACGACACCCGACCACGAAACATTGAGCGGTAGTATTCCTCGGCGTTCTTGACCAGTCGTGCGTTCTGTTCGGCATAGAAAAATTCGTCCTCTGTCACGCGACCATCCCGATGGGCGTACTCGCTAGCACGACGTTGCAATTCTAGAAGTTGGTTGACAACTTGGCTCTCACAGGATTCCTCAACATCGAAGTTGGCGACATACCCGTAGGATTGAGCGTCTTCACCAAAGTCTTCAAAGCACGAGTAGCGGTGACGCGCCTGTTCTGCCGCCTCTGGGTCAATTTTGTCAAGGTAGTCGAGAACGGCGGCGATTGACTGGTGTAGGCTGTAGAGGTCAAGACCGTAGAAGCCAGTCTTCGTCGCATTTTCAGGGAGGGCGCTATTGTACTGGCGTAGCCAATCAATGAAGTTGACCACATCCGCGTTGCGCCACATCCAAGCGGGGAAGCGTCCAAAGCCAGAGAGTGCTTCGTTACTGGTGGTATCGTCGCTGACACCAGTGACGTAGCGGTTGACGCGGTAAGCATCGGGCCAATCGGCTTCGACAGCGATCGCTGTAAAGCCTTTTTCTTGAATCAGCCGCTTGGTAATTTCGGCTCGCGCTTGATAAAATTCATGGGTGCCGTGGGATGCCTCACCCAGCAGGACAAAGCGGGCATCGCCAATAAGTTCCATCAAGGGGTCGTAGTCAGAGGTGGCACCTGTGAGTGGGTGGGCAATGTGGCGCAGGGTATCGGTTAGCTTAGTCGGAGTCACGTCGGGCATCGCTTTCGCCCTCCTTTCAAAAATTTGCTTGGGACAGCGATCGCTACTGGGTGAATATTTATGCGATCGCATTGCTGATGAGAACTGGTTCTTGGCAGACTCTTATACTTGTGCAAAATACTTGTGCAAAGTCTCAGAACGTGGAGAGTCTACCTCCAAACTAACTGCCTCGATTTCTGCTAACTTCTACCCCAGGAAAGGCTCTGGGTGAAGTTAGTCTGTTATGAGGAATACAAAAAAGCCGAGAAACGTAGACGTTGCACGCTCAAAGTCTGATGCGTGTAGCAGCGATCGCTTTCTTGGCATTCTTGGCAACGTTTACGATCGAGACTTCGGCTTGACTCGCACGTTGAAAAACTCTCAATTTATTACTAATAAAGCTTGCAATGACTGCATCGACGCCTGCCTACGTTCTCGCCCTAGACCTCGGTACTACCGGCAACCGAGCGATCTTATTTAATGCTGACGGGATGATTGTTAGCTCTGCTTACAAAGAACTGACTCAGTATTATCCCCAACCGGGTTGGTTAGAGCATGACCCCAGAGAAATTTGGCAAGATACTTGTTGGGCGATGCAGACTGTATTGCAGAAGGCGGGCATAACGACAAAAGATATCACTGCAATTGGGTTAAGCGTGCAGAGAGAAACTTGTCTGCTGTGGGACAAAACCACGGGGCGACCTTTACATAATGCAATTGTCTGGCAAGACCGACGCACGGCACCGCTATGCAATCAACTTGCAAGTCAAGGTCACGCAGCAGATATCTACGATCGCACAGGGTTAGTATTAGATGCCTACTTTTCTGCAACTAAATTAACTTGGTTGTTGGAGGAAATTCAACGAGAACATCCCCCCATCGATTTAGAGAATGTTTTAGCAGGCACGATTGATACCTGGATTCTCTGGAACCTCACGGGCGGTAAGGTACACGCCACGGATGATAGTAACGCCAGCCGCACGATGTTGATGAATCTGGCTTCGCGGGAGTGGGATCAGACGCTACTGAATTTATTTAAAATTCCGGTTCATTTGATGCCAAAAATTCAGCCAAGTTTAGGCTTATTTGGCTACACTCAGCCGGAATTATTAGGCAGTGAGGTGCCCATTACGGCGATTTTAGGCGATCAACAAGCTTCCTTATTTGCTCATGGTTGCGATCGCCCTGGCTTATTAAAATGCACCTATGGCACTGGCTGCTTCTTAGTTACACATACCGGAGAGAAAATACAGCGATCGCGCAATCAACTCCTTTCGACTGTCGCTTGGACGCAGACAGGCAATGACGGAAAAATCCAAGTCGGTTATGGCATGGAAGGCAGTATATTTACCACTGGAGCTTGCATCCAATGGTTGCGGGATGGCATTAAACTGATTACTGCGGCTACGGATACAGAACGAATGGCGCAGCAGGTGGCGGATAACGGAGGTGTTTACTTCGTTCCGGCGTTGAGTGGTTTGGGTGCGCCGCACTGGGATATGAGTGCGAGGGGGGCATTTTTCGGCATTACAGGCGGAGTGCAGCGAGAACACATGGTCAGGGCGGTGCTAGAAGCGATCGCCTTCCAAGTCAAAGAAGTTGTACAAGCCATCAACCAAGATAGCGGCACCGACATTTCCCTGCTAAAAGTAGATGGAGGAGCTTGTCAAAATGACTTTTTAATGCAACTCCAAGCGGATGTTTTAGGAATCCCAGTAGAACGTCCAGCCGTTCTCGATGCTTCTGCACAAGGTGCCGCTTTTGCTGCTGGTTTGGCAGTTAATTTTTGGCAAGATTACGCCACATTAACCGCGAGTCGTCAAATCGACCGAACTTTTCAACCTGGTGCGGGAGTCACCCAGGCACAGGCGAATTTTACAATATGGCAAAAAGCAGTTGAAAGAGCGAAACATTGGGCGGAGGATTGAGGACTGAGGGCTGAGGGCTGAGGACTGAGGGCTGAGGGTTGAGGTTGAATAGAACTTCTTGGTTAAGATTATGTCCGGCGAATTAGACATAATTCCTCAGCATCCGGAACCCCACCCCAACCCCTCCCCGCAAGCGGAGAGGGGCTATCAACTCCCCTATTGCCCGTAAAAATAAAAAACATTTATTCCGATTCCTTCTCCTTTTAGGAGGGGGCTAGGGAGAGGTTTCAATGGGATTATTTGCCCAATCCCAGAAAAATTGTTAGATAATCTCTATCTGCGTGCCAACTGACGGACGCTTGAAGGACTCCCAGGCATTGCCACCGCGTAAGAACAGTTCGATCCAGCGTGTTTCTTCGCCTTGGGCATTTTTCCAACCGCTGCTACCGGGTGCGAAGGCTAATTGTCCGGGTTCAACGGCAAAGCTGCCATCGCTCATTGTCGCTTCTTGCTCGATGTCACCGATCCGCAAACGGATATTAGCGCGATCGCTCCCATTGCTGGCATCATATTGAATCGTTGTTTTTAAGTTGCCATAGCCGTCAATATAGGCAATTCGATTCGACGGCACATCGGGGATATCCGAAGGCTCAATCTTATCCCCTAGCGCATCTGGTTGTCCCAACGCGATCGCTGCCGCCGCTTGCGGAAACAAGTCACGAGAACGAAACTGCGAACCTTCCGCAGCAACAGCAGCCCAGCTCAATTCTGCTACATCGCGGACAAACGAGAAGGCATAGCCAGCATTCACTCCAATTACCCGCACACCCGTCGGGAGACGTGCGAAAGCCAGACGTTCACCCGCATTCCCGACACGCGCCTGTTCATCATCTTCGCGGGGCGCAACGTTGTGGTAAATAATCGTTCCCGCCGGGGCTTCATTCAAACCTAACTGGGCGATACAGAAGCCAGCAGCCAGGGTGGCAAAAGCAGGCACGGGGGTGAGGATTGGCTCAGCATCCGGTAGATAGAACCTGATACGCTGCACGACTTCCGCAAACGCAAGATCGCCAAATCCGTAATCAGCGATGATGTGGACTAGCATAAAGTTTCTTAGCTGTTGCTCTTTGCAATTTCATCCTATCGACGGGCATTTTTGAATGCTTACCGCCTTGGTATGATTTCCGAGCGATCGCCAGAAACTATCGATGCGAATAAACCCGCACCCTTTAATTTATTTCCTATCAATATTTGTTTAACTTCTAAATTCTCTCTATACCTCTTCTCTCTGCGCCTAAAGCGCTAACGCGCATGGCTTCGCTAAGGCGGTTCGCCAAACAATCAAATAAGATTGCTATATTCGACTAATCAAGTCAACTTCACCCAGTTCTCAAGGCGAATTAATTGAAAAGAATTTATTGGTTTGCAAGTGCCATTATTGTCATTTTGTTAACAACTTTTATCCTAGAAAGTAAAGTTTCTTTTCTAGGTGCCATAACCCAACAGGAAGCCTTTGGTCATCCCGGCACTTGTCCAACTTGGTCGCCTTCAACCCTCACCTTTCTCGGTACTGCCCAAAACCCAACTTCAAAAGTGTGGTTCACGGGTTTCGATGGCATCATTAGCCAGATATTTTATCCTTCGGCTGACAAAGCAGCGACGGTAGATTGGCAGTTTTTAGTAGGCGATTCGGCAAAAACTTGGGTTGATGAAGAAAAGCAGGATACTATCAGCCAGGTTAGTTTGAATAATACGCGATCGCTTTCTTGGAAGATTACCAATACGGCGAAAAACGGCAAGTATCAAATCGACAAGACAATTTTCACCGACCCCAATCACAATACTTTAATTCAGCAGGTAACATTCACCGCGCTCAGCGGAACGCTGGATAATTTTAATCTTTATACTTTGTATCATCCAGCTATTGACAATAACGGAAAAGCCACTACAGGTTACAGCACTACTTACAAGAATATTCAAATGCTGATTGCTAAAAATCCCACCAGCAATCAAGCATCGGCATTGGCGAGTTCTCTAGGTTTTAAAAAAGGCATGATGTCTTCTGGATTCGTCGGACGCAGCGACGGCTGGCAAGATCTCAAAGGCGGTGAAGTTGATAATACGATGAACTGGACTTATGAGAAGGCAACCAATGGCAACATTGCACAGATGGCAATGTTCGATCTCAGTCCTTATGCCAACCAGAAATCGGTCACTTTTAACCTGGTACTTGGCTTTGGCAACAGTGACAAAAACGCTGAATCGGAAGCCGCAGGAACCCTAAAAGATAATTTCTCTACGATGCTGTCCGCTTACAACACACAATGGAACAGCTACACCAATCATTTAAATACCTATGGCGGCACCGCAGATACTCAGTATTATGTTGCGGCAATGGTACTGAAGGCAGCGACTGACAAAGCATCGGGTGCGATGGTTGCAGGTTTGGGGAATCCGTGGGGGAACTCTAACTACTCAATTTGCACTCCATCCGGCATCGAAATGTCAGGCGGCTACCACCTCATTTGGCCTCGTGACTTGTATAAATTTGCCAGCGCCTTACTTGTTGCAGGCGACACGGCTACCCCCAAAAAAGCCCTGGATTGGTTGCTAAGCACTTTGCAACAACCAGATGGACATTTTCTTCAGAATGCCTTTGCGGATGGTACCCCTTACTGGAATGGCATTCAAATGGACGAGACGGCCTTCCCAATTATCTTGGCGTGGAAACTCGGTCGTACCGATGCAGACACCTATATCAAACACATCAAGCCAGCTGCTGATTATATTGTGAAAAATGGCCCAGTTACGGGGCAAGAACGTTGGGAAGAAAACGCAGGCTATTCTCCCGGCACCATTGCTGCGGAAATTGCGGGTTTAGTTTGTGCCGCAGATATCGCCAAAATCAACGGTGACACAACCAGCGAGAAACGCTATTTGGCAACAGCAGACTACTGGCAAGGCATGGTAGAAAACTGGACATTTACGGCTAGCGGTTCGATTGGCAATGGCAAATATTTTGAACGCATTGATGATAATGGAAATCCCAATGACGGACACATTTTACACATTGGCAACGGTGGCGGCGATCGGGATGAACGTTCTATCGTTGACAGTAGCTTTTTAGAATTAGTGCGTCATGGAGTAAAAGCTGCAAATAATCCCTATATTCTCGCCTCCCTTCCGGCGATTGATTCCACCATTAAACAAACAATTCCTGGCAAAGGAGAGGGTTGGTTTCGCTATAATCACGACGGTTATGGTGAAACATCAACGGGTGCAGATTATACAGGTGCGGGAATCGGACGGCTGTGGCCTATTTTCACTGGAGAACGCGGTCATTTTGCGATCGCGCGTGGTAACAAAGCAGACTCTTACCTGGCAACAATGCGTGCCTTTGCCAATCCTTCTTACATGATTTCCGAGCAAGTTTGGGATCTCAATGCACCCTCTGGTTATATTCCCGGAACTCCCACTAAATCAATGACTCCCCTTTCCTGGTCGATGGGAGAATACATCACGTTGCTGGCATCAAATTATACTGGCAAAGTAATGGATATGCCGGAGGTTGTCTATCAGCGCTATGTCGTCAATTCATCCAAACCGCATCAAGGCAAAACGGTAGATTATAACGAAGCTAATGCAAAAAAAGGGTTAGCTTTAACGATTTATTACAAAGGGTTATTGACCAATTCTGAACAAGTCAAACTGCACTGGGGATACAATAATTGGCAGCAAGTTACTGACAGCCTGATGATCCAGCGAGAGGATGGATTCTGGGAGACAACACTCTCTGTTCCTCCGGTAGGAACTACTTTAAATTTTGCTTTCACCGATGGAAATAATTGGGATAACAACGGGGGGAACAACTGGAATGAAACTATCTCAAATTCTTAAATCTGAATATGTCTATTGATTGATGTCCACTCCGGGTGTGTTAGCTAGGGTATTTAAAGGATATACAAAAGTTTTATCGATTTGAATGCCCCTTGAATAAAATTGCTTAAAACACCGGATGAAAGACTTAATCCGAAATTTATTATCATTCTCCAGCAACCGGATTAGTAGTTCTGGAGGCCGGGTAACGCAAGATATGCTCTTATTCGACTCCTTATATGCTGCCCAAGAAATTGCTTTTATTCTCGGCGGTGAATGGGATGGTTGTAATGGGGTGGTATTGCCTAAAAAAGACGAATTAGCGGTTAACACGGCGGCTAAATTAGTCGGGGCGCAATGGTGCTATTGTGAAGACAAAAGTGCCATTTTAATCAAATTTGCTGCTGATGATCTGAAGCGGCGTTATGCAGCCGGAGAAAGGTATTTTATCAATGCTAACTTGAGAGGTGCTTGGCTTTGTGAGTGCTTATTGAGCGAAGCTAACCTGAGTTGGGCAAAACTGAATTTAGCGAACTTAAGCAGAGCAAACCTAAGTAAAGCGGAGTTAAGTAAGGCAGATTTGAGTGAAGCGAATTTGAGCGAAGCAAATCTGAGTACAGCTAACCTAACGAGAACCAATCTAGCGAAGGCTAACTTGCGGCTGGCAGATTTACGAGGGGCAAATTTGAGTAAAGCTTTCTTGAGTGAAGCGAACCTCAGTGAAGCCGATTTAAGGGGAGCAAATTTAGAACTTGCCGACTTAAGAGGCGCAGATTTGAGTGGAACGAACCTGAGTGGGGTCAACTTGAAAGAGGCCAAGGTGATTGAAGCAGATTTGGCAAGAGCAACCCTAGCGAATGATTCAATTTGAGTAGTATGGATACCTTATTAAGTATTGCAATTGGCATTGGTTTGAGTGCGGCTTGTGGTTTTCGGATCTTTGTCCCGCCGCTAGTGATGAGCATGGCAGCACTGTTTGGACATCTGCCACTGGCACCGAATTTTGAGTGGATGGGAACTTATCCAGCGTTGCTGACATTTGCTATAGCGACTTGTGTTGAAATTGCCGCTTATTACATTCCGTGGATAGATAATTTGCTGGATATCGTTTCTACACCAACTGCGATCGCTGTCGGCACTTTCTTAACCGCTGCCATCATTCCCCACGACGATCCTTTAGTTCAGTGGACAATCGCAGTGATTGCGGGTGGAGGTTCGGCGGGTATCGTGCAAGCCTTAACGGGTATGGTTCGCTTTTCTTCAACCGCACTCACCGGAGGATTCGGTAATGGGGTGGTTTCCACTCTGGAAGCAGGGGGTGCGATTATTCTATCCATCCTGGCGATTTGGTTGCCTGTCGTGACTGTCGCCTTGGTAATCAGTTGTGGGATCTTGCTTTGGCGGAAAGGATATCTCAGGCTACCCAATCCCAGAGAGTCTTGAGCGGTGCAAAGGACATAATAATACCCCCTTCCCGGACAGGGAAGGGGGTTAAATTTTCTGTATAAAGTTTAGATATGGCAGGAAATTACAGTTGGACAAGCGGTTAGCGCGGTAGCGTTTCTTAACCATGACTTGGAATCATCAAGTAAACACCAATGCCTAACTCAGTTCCAACTGTAATGTATTGTAGTACAAATTGAGCGAATTGACAACTCAGTGCTTCCCTATCCTGTCAAGCGTTGGCTTGATTAAATGGCTAAAGCAAACAACGAAGCATACACCAGTTGTCCAGACTCTTCGACCAACTGACCCGCAAAGTTTTTCCCTTTACAGGTATGCAGCCGCAGACTCAAGAAGCGTTCTTCTTCTTTGAGCTGAAATCTTTCTGCGGGTGTTTGACTTAGCCAATTGCTGACTTGTAACTGTTTTTCCTGACGGCTTTTGTGCAACTGCTGGCGCAGTTCTTGCAGATTGCTGGCTGCAAAAGGAAGCACGGGTTTGTCGCTTCCTTTTGCGTGCTTTTGGGCATACATCGCCGCCACACCATAGCAGAAGCAAACCAGAGGCATCCATACTTCCCGGAAGTAAGCCGCAGTGGGAGCAATTTCCACGCCAACTAACTGATTCCGAATCAAGAACAACGCCCCGGTTTGCTGGGGAAGCAATTCAAATCGGCTTTGATATTGCGTCAGAAAGGTGCGTTTTTTACTGAGAATTTGCTCTAAGTGACCGCGTTGAGGTAAATCAAATCGCTGATTTAGACGCTCAATTTCTTTCCAGAGTTTGCTGTAGTCTTCCTGACCCCGGAGTTTCAATGCTTGAAAGCGCAGTTGCAGGGGGAGAATGAAGAACCATTGTTCTCGACCTTCCAAATAACCGCCTTGACCGGATTGCACACAGCAGGCATCTTTAAACATGAGTTTCTGTCCCGCAGCAATAAATGCTGACCGACACAAAGCATGATTTTGGGCTTGGTCTTGGATATAACCCATGTGCAAGGGAACGATTGCCACGCCCGTTGATGGATTATGGAGTTCTACATTTCCATAGCCGTGAACTCGACTGAGTTTCAACCCAGACAGGGGACTGGTAAATTGACCCGGACAATCTGGGCTGAAGATAGGGACTACAGTCAAGGCTCCAGACTGTTGAGGAATTCCAAAATGATAAGGAGAGAGATCGACTTTGTCGGGAATTAATAACTCTAATTGCTGGTAGTCCATGTGGCTAACTCCTTTTCTTGGAATGTGAGTTTTTGGCGGAGGAATTCCTGCAAAGAAGTTTCGGTTTGCTTTGCACCCGCGATCGCAAATAGCGAATTTAGTAAGTCTTCAAAATCGTCTTGATGCCAGAATTCTCTTTGGAGGAGATTAGGCGCAGGCCGTCTCAATTCCAAGTCATCCAGCGCCGTAAACTTGCTATGACAGAAGATAATTGGGGTATGAATACCCAATTGCGGCAAGGTGGCGACGACTCTTTCCAAGTCTCCCGGATACATATTTTCATAACCATCAGAGACAATGGCGACTAAATCGGGTGAGTCTTCTAAAGCATCCAGTAAAGCACCTGCCAAGTCGGTGTAACCTTCTGGCATGGGTAATTCGCCAACTCCCCCAAGGGTATGGACTTTGAGGTTCGCGCAGCATTTTTCGAGTACCAATTTCAGGGCGACGGACTGCGCTAGAGAACAGTATTCGCGATCGCCATAACTTCTTGTCGAAGCAGACGCATCCAACACTAAAGCTATTTGACCTGAAAATTTTGGCAGGTTTACCGCAGCTTGTTCGACATAATGCTGCAAAGCTGACATTAATTCTGGCGATTTTCCACCCCGATACAAATGCACCAAGGTTGCGGAAATATCACCGCGATTGGTTGCCGTTACTGTCTTGGGACGCTCTGTTTGTACTTCAAAGTGACGATATTGTTGATGAACGAGAGTATATTTAACTTCGCCTGCCGCAGGCATTAAACCTGTTCCCAGAGGAGAATGATACAGAAAAGGTAGAATGGCTTTCACCGATTCTGGATTATGGGCATAACGCAACAGATAGCGGCGCAAATCGCTTTTATCAACCGTTGCATCCGACAGCTTTTTCACAGAACCCCTCGCCACATTCTTCCCCAGCGCGTGTTCAATCGCATCCACAACCGCAGGACGACGGCGCAAAGCCATATCCTCAAATTGGGGATGATTGAGGATGTACTGGAGAATCGCCCTCGCGGTATGTTTGTGATTAGCTCGTACCCGTCGCAGTGCTAAAAAGACGGTCAAAACTTGGTCGGGGTGCAAAATTGCCAACAAGAAATTAATGACGCGATCGCTTGTTTGACGTGCTTCCTTCGACATCCCCACGCGAGAGCGTTGTAGCAACTGAAACAAAATCCGCAGGCGCTGCCCCGTTGTAACATGAGTGATGAGAGCTAAAAGCGCATACAATTCTGGATTTTGTTCGTAAGCTTCCCGATGTAGAGATTCATCGCTCCAGCGTGGGAGTTGCCCGTTATAACGTAGGAGAAATGGCTCATTACAAGAGCGCAGATGCAGAATAATATTCAAGATGGCTGGTTGAGTTGCATCCATAATTTGACTCCTTGCATTACAAAGCTGGAGCGTATCCCCGCAGATGTTTAGGAACGCTCTGATTACTTTGATGAATTCCCCAGTGGCTTTAAGAACTCGACCACTTGTTTAAGTGTGCTACAAATATACTACAATTGATTGAGTTGCCACAAGAGGGCAACTAGCGATCGCAAGCATCTCACTTGTGAAAATTTGCAAAGACCTACAACTATCCCCCCGCAGGCAGGGGAAAGGTAAAGAAAAACTTTTTTTCATGGGGAAGTAGAATTTCAAGATTTTGGCTTCCCCGTACCCCCTCTATTCCCTCGCAAGTGGAGGAAGACAAGGAATAAATTTTATTTACGAGAGTTGAGGTGGGGTTCTGAACTACGGTGTATTAATTTCTCAATATGGCTAAAGCAGATTTTAATTTTTACGCAGAATTGAATGATTTCTTGCCACGGAAAAAGCGGGACGTAACCATTACTCATGTTTTTGAGGAACGAGCCTCGATTAAGGACACGATCGAATCTTTTGGCGTCCCTCATCCGGAAGTGGATTATATCGAAGTCAACGGCAAACCCGTCGATTTTTCCTATATTGTGACGGATAGCGATCGCATCCATGTTTATCCAATTTCTGCGGCGACTGAAAAGACATCTAGCGTCTCACTCGTTCGTCCTCAACCGCTAAAATTTCCTCGTTTCGTTCTCGATATTCATTTAGGGAAACTAGCAACATCTTTACGAATGTTGGGCTTTGATACCCTGTATCGAAATGACTATGACGATCTAGAGTTAGCCCAAATTTCGGCATCTGAAGAACGAATTCTCTTGACTCGCGATAAGGGTCTATTGATGCGTAGTTTGGTAACACATGGATATTATGTCAGAGAAACTAATCCAGAGCGACAGGTGGGCGAGATAATGGGACGCTTTGGTCTAATTAAATTCGTCAAACCATTGCAACGATGTTTGCGTTGCAATGGTTTATTAGAACCTGTGGATAAGGAATCGATTCTTGACCAAGTGCCACCCAATATCCAACAATCTATTGATGAATTTAGCCGCTGTCGTGAATGCGCTCATGTTTATTGGAAAGGCACGCATTATGAACAAATGCAGCAATTTATCCAAGGAATAATTTTCTCGAAGCCAGTTGAATCGAATTGAGTATAAAAGCTGGATTTTTGCGATTCGCATTGATTATTCCAAGGCAAATCTTAACAATTTATTTCATTCTTTAAATAATTATTTCTTGGGTATTTGTGCCTAAAAATATATTTTTAACATACATTATTCTAAACTGCCATACAACAATTAAACTTTTGTATGTGTTAAAATCAATAAACATAATAACTGTTTGATAAATGAGTTGCACTGACTATTTTTTTCGCCTGATCTCCCGCCGAGATTACAGTGCTTACGAACTTTTAAAGAAAGGACAATTAAAGGGGTTTGAGCCAAACGAAATCTCCGAGGCTATCAATTATTTGCAAGAGAGAGACTATCAATCCGACACGCGCTTAGTCGCCAACTTGATTGCCTACTCTCAAGGCAAATATGGTAAATCTATGGTAAGGCGCAAATGTATGGAAAAAGGGATTTCCTCCGAGGTCTTCGAGCAAGTTTGGAACGAACAAATCGAAGCAGAGGGAAGTGAGGAAACGGACGATCTGGATGGTTTAAAGACAAAGATCATGCGAAAGTATAAAATTGATGATTTTCAAATTATCGACCAAAAAACCAAAGCCAAGCTATTAAATTACTTGCAATATAGAGGTTTTAATGCTTTTGAAGTTTTGAAGCAATGGCAGAGACAACAAGTAGAAAATGAGTAACGGAGTGGTTTGGTAATTTGGTATTGCTAGATTATCTTAAAAACTTTTAATTTGCATTTTTTTATCACCTTTAGTTTGTATCTACTATGAAAGATATTGTCACCTTGTTTTTTGGGTTGGGTATGGTGTTTAACGCCAGCTTATTTATTCCACAAGCCTTAAGGATTGTTCAAACTAAGAGTTCTAAAAATTTGTCTTTAATTACTTTTCTCGGTTTTAATTTTATTCAGCTTAATGGGGTTCTCTATGGGTATTATCGAAACGATTTGGTTTTAATGTATGGAAACTTAATTAGTTTTATGAGTTGTGCAAGTGTAACAATTTTGGCAATTATATACCGAGGTAAGGAACCTAAGTAAAGAGTAGGGGCGTATAATTCTACACCCCTACATTCAGGTTCATTTATATTCAGCTATGGAGACAAGCAATATTTAGTAGCGGCGCGATAAACCTTGTCTCTACATTTCGGTGTTAGTCGCTAGAGAATTTATCCCTTCGCAGGTATGGAAGACTTCGCTGCCAATATATAGGCAACAGCAAGGGGTGTTAATTTCTCTGTAACTGTGGTCATAATAGAGCGGTCTTCCGGCGTCCATACTCTAGGCTGACCAAAGATACAAGGTTGCAGAATTCCCCACAACAAATTATCTTTGCACAGGTGAGCGTGAACTAATGCTCGATGTCCAAATTCTTTTTGCTCGAAAGCTTTATTAACGACTTCCGGATTCGCTGTCTCTACATCTTCGACAAAGACAGAAGGTTGTGTATGCAGTGCCGCAGCAAAAAGCGGATCTTCTTTTGGCAAAGATTCTGGTTCTTTCTTCCAGTCAGCGTCAAGAATGTTGGGATATTCTTGAGTGCGACGCCAGCAGTAAGGAACTTTACCGATGGAGGTATGGGGATCGCGCAGGTAGAGAAAAACGCGATCGCACTGCAAGACTTCACCCAAAGCTGGCACTAAGGCAGAAAACACAGCATCGGGTGTACTGTCATGGCTCAAAATTTTATCGAGAACTGGTGGTATTGGGTTGTTCATACGCTTATTTTCTCAGCCGTCTGTTCGTTTCACTACAAAAGTAGCGATTTTCCAGGGCTGGATGCTGGCTATTTGCCCAGAAGCGGACATTTCGGGTGCATCGATGGGACGCTCTAACAAATCAACTGGGTGCGCGATCGCTAAATCCAAATCGCTATTCAGCTGCATCTGTGCCTCTTCCCCGTGGCACTCATAACAGCGCAAAATCCACTGCTGCAAGCTATCTTCTGACTGCTTCAACGCGATTAAAATCAGATTCTCAGCTTGCAAGTCTAACAATTGACCAACGGGGGGTAAGGACGAATTCTGTTCGCCTACCGATGGCAGCAGCATCACTTGTAGCGGTAAATTTAGCTCATAGCCTCGGCGCACAGTATGCGCTGACTGCCAGCTACCTTGATGAGGATAGAGGGCATAGGTGAATTGATGCCAACCTCGGTCTGCTTCTGGATCGGGCCAAGTAGAACTTCGTAACAGGGTAAGGCGTAATTGTGAGGGTTGGGCATCGTAACCGTATTTACAATCATTCAGCAAGCTGATGCCATAGTCATTTTCACTTAAATCTGCCCAATGCAAGGCAGGAACTTCCCATTTGGCGGTTGCTGCGGGGGTTTGAGGCTGAGTAGAACGCCCGTTAGCGTCGCGTGTGCTTCGCACAATCGCGCCGCAGGGAATTTCGTAGGTGGCAGAATCTGCCGTCAAGGTAAGCGGAAAAGCGGCTTTTACAAGTACGTGGCGTTCTTGCCAGTCTACAGTCGTAATGATTTTCAGTAGCGGCGAATCTGCTTGCAGCACGTAATCTTGGCAAAATTTCGACTCGCCTAGCTGTCGCACAACGCGCAGACGGGTTTGTACTGTCCCCTGTTCTACCCATTCAATTGACTTTAGCTGGGTGGGAGGTAAGGGGTGTTTGGTATAGTTGGGGTCAATGTTCCAAGCATCCCAATATTGACCGCTATCTTGGAAGGCTTGGAGTTGATTTCCTCCGGATTGATTGAGGATTTCTCGACGATTGATTTTGTCAAAAACACTGCTTAAATCGCCTGTTTGAGAATCAACAATTACTCGCAGTAACTCATTTTCTAAGATGCAATTTTTTTCGCTAAATCTGATATTATCTCGATTAGGTGCATTAGAATTCAGAAACCTAGTGCTAGGATGCCTGTTTTCTTGCCTTTTTGAGGTCAATTCTGCTTGAGGACACAGCCAGAAAAGGCGATAACCCACCGATGGGATATCCTCGGCAAGAAATAGCAGCGTCTTACCTTCAGAAAGCTGGGACGTTAGCAGTTTCCCTTCTAAGTTGTAAACTTGCCAGTGATGTTTAGACGCCGGTAAGGGGACGGTAACGACTTCCGAGCGTTGCCAGTTCAAGGAGTTGAAGACAATCACCGGCAGGGCGTCTGGTTGCGGCGGTGGGGGAAGGGCAATAGAAGTTGCGATCGCGCTTAAGGCTTGCTGTACTATTTCCGAACCCACCTGTTCTACCTCTTGCCAAGCCTGATTCGCATCTACAAAGACTTGGGGAATTGAGGAACCGGGGAGAATATCGTGAAATTGATTAAATAGTACCTTTTTCCAGGCAGATTCTAGCTTTTGCTTGGGATAAGCCGCACCGATGCTGATACTAGCCAAGGAAGCGAAAAGTTCTGCTTGGTACAGTAAGCCTTCACTGCGACGTTCAAAGCGCTTTTGATCGGCGTGGGTGGTGTAGCAACCCCGATGGAATTCTAGATAGAGTTCATCGTCCCAAACCGGGAACAGTCTTGAATTTTGAGTTTCGTTGGAGTTGGGATTCTGAGTGCTAATCTGCTGCAAATAGCTCTCAGATGTAGTGAATTCTAGACGAGGAAAGAAGGGGGATTTTTCCCAACGATGGGCGACTTCCAACATATCGCGGGTAGGGCCACCGCCATGATCGCCCACACCTGGAAGCCAAAGACTCTCTTTTAAACTGGTTTGGGTTTCCCAATCACAGGCATAAGACGCCATTTTAATCGGGTCAATGCCTTCACCAATTGGAGCAGACATGAGGCTGAAGATTTGGGAACCATCAAGCGATCGCCACCAAAATGTTTCATAGGGAAACTTTGTGGTGTCGTTCCAGCGCAATTTTTGGGTGACAAAGTATTCAATCCCAGCAGATTTCAGAAATTGGGGCAGCGTGGCACAAAAGCCAAAACTATCTGGCAACCAAGCGACTGTACTCAATTGCCCAAATTTTTCTAAGACGTAACGCTGACCATAGAGCAACTGGCGGACAATCGATTCGCCATTAATAATATTTAGTTCCGGTTCCACCCACATTCCGCCTACAACTTCCCAGCGTCCAGCAGCAACTTGTTGTTGAATGGCGGCAAATAAATCCGGGCAATGTTGCTCAATCCAAGCATAAAGTGCGGGTGTAGAATGGCAGAAAGTCAGGTTGGGAAATTCTTGTAGGAGTTTCAGAACCGATTTAAAAGTGCGTTGAGCCGCTTCCCAGGTGTCGCTGACAGGCCATAGCCAAGCCAAGTCTAAGTGAGCATGACCGAGCAAACAGATTTGAGATTTGAGATTTTGGATTTTAGATTCTGTTGACCCTAGCGTGTCGAGCAGGTTTTGACGGAGGGCGGAAAGCGATCGCTCAAACTTTTGTTCATCAGGCAGTGCTGTCCAGTCAATCTCAGCCACAGCATCTGCCAAGATATCCAGTTTTTCGGGTTCAAAGGTTTTTAAATACCGTTGTAAGACGGCTAACTCATCAGCGACAAAACCGGGTTCAATCCGATCGTCGGTGGTAAATTCGTATACGCAGAGCGATCGCACTAAAGCCCCATCATCATGTCCGGGACTGACCAGACGCAAGGCAACGGTAATCTCCTCACCCGGCGTGACAGACGGACTCAGCAGTACCCTCGTTGAGCAATCAAATAAATCTCCTGCTTGCACTTTGACGCCATTGACAAAAATTTGCGCGTCTTCTGCCCACCAAGTTAGCACCAGCCGCAACGCCAACCCCGATAAAGCATAACCTTGTAAATCTTGGGGAATCATCAATTTTTGACTAAGCCACAACACCTTTTGCCCTGCTTGCCAAGCAATATGTCCCCTCGCATTCAACTCCACAGATAACCAATCATTCCCGAAATCAGATTGGCGGACGGTATCTGCTGTCAGGTCTGCGGCACAGTAGCGCCAGCCAGTCTGAACGTTAACCTGAGTCATCGCAGAGAGTTTTTCAATCGCTTCGCTCAGGAGGCTGGATGAGGGCGTTACAAAAGGTGTCTTGGAATCGGTCATCTTTTCGATAAAATCAGGGCATCTACTATTTTTAGCAATTAGCAATTAACATTTAGCATTTAGCAAAATGTCCTCCCCTCCCAATGGTCGGTATAAAAGCAAATTATTTAATTTCCTCTCCCGAAAATCTCGCCAGTTGAAGGATGAGAGCGATCGCGCTGTGCGAAATCTGAAAGTCGCAGCGGTTTGGGGAGCGCAAATCCTCCTCTATCCGGTGTATCTGCTGACTCAAACTTCTCAATTAGCGGGGCGTCAGTTACAACAAGCGACGCAAGAGAAATTCCCACAATTACAAACTTCTGGGAAAAAAGACCGGGCACGTCCTAAAAACCCGCCAACGCCGCCACCGACAGACGCGCCAATTCAGGAAGTGCTACGAGCGATCGCGGGTCAGGAAGAATCAGAATTCCTGTTAAATCCAGCTGCAAATTCTGTCGCAGCTTCTAGTAACACGGGATTTTTCAATCAAGTTGCAGATGCGATTAATCGCGTCTCTACAACATATTTTGGATTCAAATTTTTCAATCATAACGGTGCGAGTGGGAGTCCTTCTAGCTCCTCAAATTTGATTCTTCGCCCGCTTAGTCTCCCGGAAACTGTGGTGGTGCAAACGCTACAGCCTAAAGCTGCGGCGGGAGCAAGCAGCGGACAATCCTTAGCGGCGGCGCTACAAAATCAAATTGTGGTTCGAGGAGTGGCTACGCAACTCGCTACCCGTTCCGTGGTACTTGTCACCGCCGAGAATCAAATTTTAGATATTCTTACTCCTGAACAACAGCAAAAATTACAACACCGAATTCGTTGGGAATTGGCAAACTACTGGCGTCAGTGGCGGTTAGCGCAGGCGTCGGGGGCAGGAATGGCAGCACAACTGCGCCCTCCTGTCAATCAGCGCCATCTGTTACCACCCGTGCGTCTCTTCTGGGGAGCGATCGCTTGGATGCAAAAAGGGCCAGTGGCGATCGCTGCCAATCTCTTCCAAGAATCAACGCTGGTGCGGTGGCAAGAAACAACACAAGAGGAAATGGGAACGCGATTGAGCGCCTCTAGAGAGGAAATCGGAAGTCTTCCACCCTTCGGAAACAAAGCCCTTCATCCTTCCTCCTCCTTACTGCTTCAGCCATTAATCTTCCTCGATCGGACGATGGTTGCAATCGAAGTCCGGCAAAAAGACTTTTTGGCAAAGCTGACACCCCATGCTGGGGAAATAGAGGCAAATGAGCGATCGCCTTTACAACGGATACAAGCTGTATTCACCCAGCCGATGCGACAACCGGCGTCTCCCGATGTTACAGACCCCCAAGCACACAATATTCAAGCGCTGATTCAGGCAGCAATTGACTACTTTTTTGGCAGGCGCAACGGAAAATTACCTTGGGAATCTACCCCAGAAATCGATTCTGATTCCTACAGCCAAACGCATCAGCTATCAGGTGGCGCTTCTGCCTCCTTATCATCTGCTCAACGCAACCATCCAGAACTAACCGCAACAGGCGTTGCCGATCCCTGGCTGACCATGAATGATTTATTCGGGAAGCCAGATGCACCCACCAGCAAGCAGGCAACGCCAACCGCCCCTAAGCGCCCATTACCAAGGGTGGCAGGCAAAGAACGACCCTCAGCTCATCTGCCGGGCAAGAAGACCCGGACTGCCCTCCCCGGAGCCAACCAGCCGGAGATGCCTGCTGAGAATTCTGTTTGGAGGTCGATTAAGCTTCGCCTGAGTTTCAAACAAACGATTTTGACGCCCCGCAAACCCGCTGCGCCTGAGCCAATGGCGGCGCGTCCAACACCAACTCCTTCTACAACCAAAAAATCTCGCAAAAAAGACGGCAAAATTACCAAAGCGCCTACTTTCCAGACGCCAAGAGTGGAAGCCGAAAGGGCGCTTTCAAATCTATCGCCAGCGATCGCACAAAGCAATCGGACAAGCTTTGCCACCCATTCGCCAGACTGGATTGAGGCTGAGGTGACTCCAGCCGGATACGTCAAGCACCCCTTAGAGTATTTGCTCGAATGGCTGGATAAGGCGATGCTGTGGCTAGAGAATTTCTTCGTGAAAGTTTGGCGTTGGGTGAAGAAATTCTGAGGAGAGTAGGGGCGGAGACTCCCCGTTCCTACTTTCTTGTGTACCCTTTTCCTGCGGTCTAAATTGGCACATTAGATGCTTCGCAATTTTCCGAAGCAACTGCCAAATTATTTTGGATGGTCGCCCATTCGTCTGGACTTGCTTCGCGGGTATAGATTTCCGATGCTTGCCTGTAACACGCGATCGCTCGTTCTAGATTATCAGCGCGATCGCCCCGTATTCGGTCGCGGTAAGCATTTCCGAGATTATTTTGCGTCATTGCCCAATCTTGGGGAAAGGCTTTGCGGGTATAAATTTGCAATGCCTGTTCGTAACACGCGATCGCTCGTTCTAGACGATCGGCGCGGACTGCCAATCTATCTTGGTCAGCCAAATCGTCCTGTATCCGATTGCGGTAGGCATTACCGAGATTATTTTGAGTCGTCGCCCACTCGTCAGGACTCGCTTCGCGGGTAAAAACTGTAACCACGATCTCGTAGCCGGTGATGGCAATTTCTAAGTTTTTCTCCTTGTCTCCTAGGGGAAATTGCGCCATCAGGTTGCTGAATCCGCCGATTGTCGCCCCAATAAATTTTGCTTCTTGGGGTTCAACTTGCGGCAGAATTATCATTGCCCAATCGTGCAGTATCTCAGCCAGTTTCTCATTCAGTTGATCGAGATTTGCTTGTAACAGCGGATACACTACTTTGCGATCGCCATTACTATCTGCGGTTGCTTGCAATACCTCCGTTAAGAATTGCACAGGCGATTCGGGAATCCTCTTGACGACAGTGGGTGTCGATGATGAGTTACCCATTTCTGTAACCATTGGCGCTGCAACATTCCGCAACCACTCCGCTGCTTCTCCATCGCCCCGTTCTGCCAGCATTGCGGCTACGGCTTCCATTGTCTGCACTAACCCGGCATCAATGAGCGCTTGATTCGTCTGCAAAATCTCCATTTCCTCGCCACTAGAGGAACTGAGTAGCACTTGGATCAGATTGAGATAGGCTTCGAGACGTTCTTCTCTCATAGGGCGATTCATCTATCAATAGATGGATTTATTGTTGCTTAATTCCCCTCTACACTGCCACCTAAAAATCGGTTTTTTTTGGGGTTTAACGCCGGAAATACCGAAAAATCTGAACTAAAGCCTAAATTTTCAGGCTTTAGAAATCTCCTGCCTATATAGAGCGGTTCGCACTTGCAACATAGGAACCTCACCCCCAGACCCTCTCCGTAAACGGCGAGGGGAGAATATTGAATTTCAATACTTCAGGACTTACGCAAAGGCACTAGATATGAGGAGTGGAACAATTCAATTGCATGGGCAGGGTGGGTGACTTCAATTGCTCAATCAAATAGTTGGATAATAAGCGTGTCTTGAGT